>JAQGKC010000125.1 GCA_028290305.1 Bradyrhizobium sp. | reverse complement strand
TCTCCAGCGCCTTGACCGGCATCGAAGCAAGCTTCGCGGTCGGGCGGAATTCGAGCCGGGCGCCGCCTTCTTCCGTGGTGACGGAATGGCGCAGGTTTTCCAGCAGCAGCGAGATGAAGCCGGGATCCGAGGCGACATCGAGCAGCGTGCCTTCGCGGGCGCCCTGACGCACCGCGGCGAAGGCACGGGAATTGTAACGCTCACGATCGAAGCGGACCCAATCGATCTGCATCGGCAGCAGATAGCGCGTGGTGACATTGCGCTGGGTGGCCTCGAAAAACGCCAGCCACGGCCGGTTGTCGCCGTCATTGGCGAAAGGCACCGCCGAAGTCAGCCTGGTGTGGATGGCCTTGGCCGAACGCTCCGGGTACCAGCGCGTGCGCGCCAGATGCGCCGGCAGCACATCGCGCTCGAATACGCCGCGGGTGCGGCCGAGCGTCATCCAGGACGACCCCAGCGGCACCACCAAGGTCTCGAATTCCGGCACCACGGCGGGCTGGGTATGTTCGGAGACGTCGCGCTCTTCCAGCATGAACCAGTAGAAGCCGTAAGGCGCCATCGTCAGCATGTAAGGCAATTCGCCGATCGGCGGAAATTTGTTGCGGCCGAGCATCTCGCGCGGCACGCGCTCTTTCCACGGCGACAGGTCGAGTTCGGTGGCCTGCGCGGTGCGCGACAGGTTGGCGACGCAGAGGATCACCTCGTCGCCATATTGCCGGACGTAGCTCAGCACCGCGCGGTTGGTCGGGCGGATGTGGGTCATGGTGCCGCGGCCGAACGCCAGCGTCGATTTGCGCACCGCCATCAGCCGCTTGGTGGCCGACAGCTGCGACGACAGCGAGCGCGACTGCGCCTCGACGTTGACGGATTCGTAGCCGTAGATCGGGTCCATGATCGATGGGGCATAGAGCCGAGCGGGGTCGGCGCGGGAGAAGCCGCCGTTGCGATCCGGGCTCCACTGCATCGGCGTGCGCACGCCGTTGCGGTCGCCGAGATAGATGTTGTCGCCCATGCCGATCTCGTCGCCGTAATAGATCACCGGCGTGCCGGGAAACGACATCAGCATCGAGTTCATCAGCTCGATCTTGCGGCGATCGTTTTCCATCAGCGGCGCGAGACGGCGACGGATGCCGACATTGATGCGGGCGCGCGGATCGTTGGCGTAGGTCGACCACAGGTAATCGCGCTCTACGTCGGTAACCATTTCCAGCGTCAGCTCGTCATGGTTGCGCAGGAACATCGCCCACTGGCAGTCGGCCGGAATATCCGGCGTCTGGCGCAGGATGTCGGTAATCGGAAAACGGTCTTCCTGCGCGATCGCCTTGTAGATCCGCGGCATCAGCGGGAAATGATAGGCCATATGGCATTCATCGCCCTGGCCGAAATATTCCTGCACATCCTCCGGCCATTGATTGGCTTCCGCCAGCAACACCTTGCCCTTGGCATAAGCGTCCAGCTCGGCGCGCAGCCTCTTGATGATGGCGTGGGTCTCGGGAAGATTCTCGTTGTTGGTGCCGTCGCGCTCGCACAGATAGGGAATGGCGTCGAGACGGAAGCCGTCGACGCCAGTATCGAGCCAGCGCTTCATCACCTGGACCAGTGCGCTGACCACGCGCGGATTATCGAAATTGAGATCCGGCTGGTGCGAGAAGAAGCGGTGCCAGTAGAAGGCGCCGGCTTCCGGGTCCCAGGTCCAGTTCGACTTCTCGGTGTCGGTAAAGATAATCCGCGTGCCCTGATACTTCTGGTCGGTGTCGCTCCACACATACCAGTTGCGTGCGCTCGATTTCGGGTCGCTGCGGCGGGCGCGCTTGAACCAGTCGTGCTGGTCGGAGGTATGATTGATCACGAGTTCGGTGATCACCCGCAGGCCGCGCTTCTTGGCTTCGACGATGAAGCGGCGAAAATCCTTCATCGTTCCGAAATCGGGATTGATGTCGCCATAGTCGGCGATGTCGTAGCCGTCATCCCGGCCGGGCGACGGATAGAACGGCAACAACCACAGCGTGGTGACCCCGAGATCCTGCAGATAGCCGAGTTTTTCGGTCAGTCCGGCGAAATCGCCGATCCCGTCATTGTTGCTGTCGGCAAAGGCTTTGACGTGAAGCTGATAGATGATGGCATCCTTGTACCAAAGCTGGTCGCCATCAAGATCCTTGATCGGCAACTCCTTCGCGTCGATGGACAACATCACATTCATGCGGCGCCTCACGCCAGACAGCGAAAGAGCAAAGCCGGATCGCGTACCGGATCGATCCGCAGGCGAATGCCGCCCCACTCGACGGGGTATCGTTCGCCGGTGATCAGGTTTTCAACCGCGGCGACATTGCGGCGATCGCCTGGCATGCCGACCTGGACGTCACCAAGCGGGAACCAGAATTCATGCACATCGCGCGACAGCGCGATCGCCGCGATGACGCTGTTGGTTTGATTGACCGATTCCTTGACGAAGCCGATGACATTGCCGTCATCGATCGGAATGAAGCGCAATTGGCTCGTCTGTTGCAGCGCCGCGTTTTCCCGGCGAACGCGATTGAGATCGCGGATGTAGGGCTTGATGTTGCCGGGTTTGTCCCAATCCCGCACCTTGATCTCATATTTCTCGGAATCGAGATATTCTTCTCTGCCGGGAATCGGATCGTGTTCCAAGAGCTCGAACCCATTGTAGATGCCGTAGGTGCTGGACAGCGTGGCGGCGAGCGCGACGCGGGATTTGAACATCCAGGTCTCGCCGCTCTGCAGGTGATAGGGCAGGATGTCAGGCGTATTGACGAAGAAATTCGGACGATAGAAATCGCGCTCCGGATACGCCGTCAGTTCGTTCAGATACTGCTCCAGTTCCCACTTCTGCGTTCGCCAGGTGAAGTAGGTGTAGGATTGCGTGAAGCCCAGTTTGGCAAGCCCCTTCATCAATTTCGGCCGCGTAAATGCTTCGGCGAGAAAGATGGTTTCGGGATGGCGAAGCTGAACTTCATGGATCAGCCATTCCCAGAACGGGAACGGTTTGGTGTGGGGAGTGTCGACCCGGAAAATGTTCACTCCCTGTTCGATCCAGAACAGCACCACGTCGCGCAAGACATTCCAAAGCGCGCCGGCGTCTTCCGATGAAAAATCCGGGTTGACGATATCCTCATACTTCTTGGGCGGATTTTCGGCATAGCGCATCGATCCATCCGGCCGGCGCCGGAACCATTGCGGATGCTGCTTGAGCCAGGGGTGGTCGGGCGAACACTGCACGGCGAAATCGAGCGCGACTTCCATCCCAAGCAGCTTGCACGCTGCAACGAAGCTGCGGAAATCTTCCAATGTGCCCAATTCCGGATGCACCGCATCGTGGCCGCCCTCGGTGCCGCCGATGGCATAGGGGCTGCCGGGATCGCCTTCACCCGCAGTGACCGCGTTGTTGCGGCCCTTGCGATTGGTGTGGCCGATCGGGTGAATAGGCGTGAGATACACCACGTCGAAGCCCATCGCCGCGACATCTGGCAACCGCGCGATGCAATCCTTGAACGTGCCGTGCTGGCCGGGCGTCTGGCCCTGGCCGCGCGGCACCATCTCGTACCATGCCCCGGCCCGAGCCCGCGGCCGGTCCGCGACAAACGGAAACAGCTGCGATCGCGTCAGGTCGCGCCGCAACTGGCTCTCGGCCATAGCGTCCTTCAATTCGGCGGTCAGGAGCGGCGCGGCGTCGCCGGTCTGGAGAAAATTCTCGCATTGCCGCAAGATCACGGCAGCCGCGGCCTGTCCGCCGGCCTGTGCCTTTGTGAGCATGCCCGCGCCCTCGATCGCGTCGAGGGTAAGGTCGGCGCCGGCTTTCTGCTTCAATTCGAAACCGTGCCGCCAGGTCGCGAATTCGTCGGTCCAGGCCTCGATGGCATAGACATAGCGTCCGGGCGCGTCCGGCACGAACGATCCGCCCCAACGGTCGTTGCTGTGATGGGTCATGGGCTCGCGGCGCCACTCCCGGTCCAGCTCGAGACGCCAGACCAGCGCCGCTGCGATCACATCATGCCCGTCGCGGTAGATATCCGCCCAGACCTCGACGCGCTCCCCGACGATGCGCTTCACGGGAAAGCGCCCACCGTCGATCAGCGGGTAAACGTCTTCAATATGGAAAGCGCCGGCTGCGGCGCTCTCGACAGTTTGAGCTGTTTTGTTCACGGTGATGCCATTGACATGAAAACGACGTCCCGTTTCGTTTGCGGGCCGTACCTATATACAAAGCCATTCGCCGGGCATTGGTTCCCGGGGAACGGCGGGGACGACAGCGAGTTAAACACGGCTATCCTCTTCCTGCATCTAGAGAATTTCGCGACGTCCCAGACCGTTGCGTGCAAACAGCGTGCCTAATGGACCTTTTCATCAGAGCTAAAGACCTCGGAATCCAGACCGAATTTATCGACGGGCAGGGTCACCGGCATGTGACGGACGCGGCGGCGCTGAGGATTATCCTCGATGCCTTGCCGGCTCAGACGCCGCGCCGATTTCTCAGTCATTCGGTAGTGGTTCGGTCCGGCCAGCCCTCGCGGACCGAACTCAGCCAGGCTGCCACGTTCCCGCTGCGCTGGAAAATCGTTGCGGATCTTAAGGTTATCGCGCAGGGCGAGACCCATGATCGGGTCATCACCTGGCCGGCGGATTTGCCTGAAGGTTCCTACCGGCTGCATCTGACCGATACCTCTTCATTCACTGAAGAAGTGCCGCTGATTGTCGCACCGCCAAAGACTTTCGGCGGCGATTTCGACCGGCGCTGGTTGTTGGCGGTCCAGCTCTATGGGGTCCGGTCGGCGCGTAACTGGGGGATCGGGGATTTTACCGATCTGGAAGGGTTAATCGAACTCGCTAATGGTTTGGGGGCTGACGGTGTCGGCCTCAACCCCCTGCATGCGCTGTTTGATGACCGCCCCGCCGATTGCAGCCCCTATGCGCCGAACAGCCGGCTGTTTTTGAATGCGCTTTATATCGACGTCGAGAAACTAGCCGGGGTCTCTTCCGGAAGCAGGGATGCGATTGCCCGGCTGCGGCAGAGCGATATCGTCGATTATGTCGCCGTCGCCGAACTGAAATGGCGCGCGCTGCGCTCCGCGTTCGAGAAATTCAGAGCCGAGCCGGCAAAGCGTCGCCGGCAGGACTTCGAAAAATTTCGCGCCGAGCGCGGGCCACTGCTGTCGCGGTTCGCCTGCTTCGAGGTGCTCCGGCACAAATTCAACAAGCCCTGGTGGGAATGGCCCGAACAATGGCGGCAACCCGATGAGGCCAAATGCGCTGGACTTCGGCAGGGGCCCGATGCGGCCGAGATCGAGTTCGTCGAATTCGTGCAATGGACGGCCGACCGGCAGTTGCGATCTTGCCGCGATCTCGCAAGCAAGCTTGGCATGAAGGTCGGTCTCTACCTCGACGTGGCCGTCGGCGTGCAATCCGACGGGTTCGATGCCTGGAACGAGCAGGTGGCGATTTCGCGCCATCTTGCTGTCGGTGCGCCGCCGGACTCCTTGAATACCGCTGGCCAGAATTGGGGCCTGGCAGGATTCAACGCCGCCGGTCTGGAAATCAAATCGTTCGAGCCGTATCGGGAGATGCTGCGGGCTTCGATGCGCCACGCTGGCGCGATCCGGCTCGATCATGTGCTGGGCCTCAAGCGGCTTTATCTCGTGCCGCACGGTTTCGCCGCCAATAACGGCGCCTATGTGCAAATGCCGTTCGAGGCGCTGTTGGCTGCGACCGCGCAGGAAAGCATGGCGCATCGTTGCGTGGTGATCGGCGAGGACCTCGGCACCGTGCCCGAAGGCTTTCGCGAGCAGATGGCGGATTGGGGCATCTGGTCGTACCTGGTGATGATGTTCGAGCGTGACGATCGTGGCGCGTTTCGAGGCATCGACCATTACAGGGCCAACGCCCTTGTCACCTTCAATACGCATGATCTGTCGACCTATGCGGGCTGGCGCTCATTCAGCGATCTCGCGCTGAAGCGCTCGCTCGGAATCGATCCCGGCGAAAGCGACGACGCGCGATGGCATGCGCTGACGATGCTGACCGACGTGCTGCGCCATAACGCCATCGACCGCGACGATCTCTATGCTGTCACGAGTTTTCTGGCGCGGACCAAATCGCGCCTGCTTGCGGTCTCGCTGGAGGATCTGTTGGGGGTGATCGACCAGCCCAATATTCCTGGCACCGTCAACGAACATCCGAACTGGCGCCGGCGGCTGCCGTTGGCGATCGACAAGATTGCGGCGGCGATCGACGTTTCCGCGCTTAAGGCTGCGATGGGGGAACGGACGCGAGCAACCACTGACGCATAGATACTCCAGCCGGTAAAAAAATTGTCCAGCAAAATCGAAGATTATGGATTGATTGGCGATTGCGAAACCGCGGCATTGGTCGGCCGCGACGGATCGATCGACTGGCTATGCTGGCCCACGTTCGATTCCGATGCCTGTTTCGCGGCATTGCTGGGCACGCGCAAGAACGGCCGATGGCTGATCGCGCCCGCGGAAGAGGTCACGAAAACTTCCCGCCGCTACTGGGGCGATACGCTGATCCTGGAGACACGTTTCGAGACCGCAAGCGGCGTTGTTGCCTTGATCGACTTCATGCCGCCGCGCGGCAACGCCTCCGATATCGTCAGGCTGGTGCGCGGCGTGAGCGGGCGGGTGAAGCTGCGAATGGAATTCGTGATCCGCTTTGGGTTCGGCGCGGATATCCCCTGGGTCAAACGAGGCGAAGACGGCGCGCTGCTGGCGATTTCCGGACAGGATATGACCGTGCTGCGCACTCCGGTCGAGACGCACGGCGAAGACATGACCACGGTGGCCGATTTTGAGGTGGGCGAGGGTGAAACCATTCCCTTCGTGCTCACCTACGGGCCATCGCATCTGCCGGTTCCCGACCTTGTCAATCCCGCGCAGGCCTTGCAGGACACCGAGGATTTCTGGACCGAATGGTGCAGCCGTTGCACTTATAAGGGCGAGAGCCGCGACCTCGTGATGCGATCGCTGATCACGCTGAAAGCGCTGACCTATGGGCCGACCGGAGGCATCGTCGCGGCGCCAACGGCGTCGCTGCCGGAGAAACTCGGCGGCGCCCGCAACTGGGATTATCGCTTTTGCTGGCTGCGCGACGCGACCTTTACGCTGTTCGCGCTGATGAACAGCGGCTACACCGAGGAAGCCTCCGCCTGGCACAACTGGCTGCTCCGTGCCGTCGCGGGTGCGCCGGCAAGCATGCAGATCATGTATGGCATCATGGGGCAGCGGCGCCTGCTGGAATGGGAGGCGGGCTGGTTGCCCGGCTACGAAGGCGCACAGCCGGTTCGGATCGGCAATGCCGCGCACGCGCAGTTGCAGCTCGATGTATACGGCGAACTGATGGACGCATTTCATCAGTCGCGGGTGGCCGAGCTGAAGCTCGACAAGGGAACATGGGATGTGGAATGCGCCGTACTGAAGCATCTCGCGGAAGTCTGGGATCGGCCGGACAATGGCATCTGGGAACGGCGTGGCGACGGCAAGCATTATGTTTCGTCGAAAGTGATGACATGGGTCGGGTTCGATCGCGCCATCAAAAGCGCCGAACGGTTCGGATTTGACGCGCCGCTCGATCAGTGGCGATGGCTGCGCGACACCATCCATCGCGAAGTCTGCGAAAAGGGCTTCGATCCCAGCCAGAATACGTTTGTCGAATCCTATGGATCGCAATTGCTCGACGCCAGCATCCTGCTGCTGCCGTCGGTGGGCTTCCTGCCGGCATCAGATCCGCGCGTTCGCGGCACGCTCGAGGCCATCGAGAAATACATGATGCGCGACGGGTTTGTGCTGCGGCACGATCCGCGTGAGATATCGGACGAACAGCAACCGATCGAAGGCGCATTTCTCGCCTGCAGTCTTTGGCTTGCCGATGCCTATGTGCTGGCCGGCGAGATCGCCAAGGCGCAGGTGCTGTTCGACCGCGTGGTCGGGGTGGCGAACGATCTGGGCTTGCTCGCAGAGGAGTTCGATTCCGGTGCAGGGCGCCAGACCGGCAATTTCCCGCAAGCCCTGACCCACATCGCGCTGATCAACACCGCCCATAACCTCAGCGATGCCAAGAAGCCGATCGAGAAGCCGGTGCTGCAGCGGTCGAAGTAGGGAGCTTGCGACGGAAATTAGGCCGCGTCGTCCCGGCGAACGCCGGGACCTATACGACGCGGACTCGCGTTCTGGCAGTGTGGCAGATGCCTTGAGCCACAGTCGACGCCAGGGGTTATGGGTCCCGGCTTTCGCCGGGACGACCCGCGGGAATGCCGCGTAAACTATCGACTATCCAACTTCATTATTTTTCAAAATAATCTCAATCGCGCCGGCAAAACCTTCGTCGTCGTTCGACGTCGTGACATGCGTCGCGTGTTTTTTGACGTCGTCGGTGGCGTTGCCCATCGCGATCGATATGCCGCTTACTTTGAACATCGGCAGGTCGTTGTGCATGTCGCCGATGGTGGCGACCGCATCGGTCGAAATGCCCAGGCGTTTGGCCATCGCCTGCACGAACGTGCCTTTGTCGTAGCCCGGTGGCGTGATGTCGAGATAATAGCTTTGCGACCGGGCCGCTGTGGCCTGCGCGCCCAATGCCTTCTGCATCTCGGCTTCGCAGCGTTGCAGCAGCGCCGCATCGGAGCCGGCGCCGACGATTTTGCAGGCCGCGTGCAGATATGGTGTGAAATCTTCCACGATGGTCGGATCGGCTTTGATGGTACGCTTTTCAAATGGCACGTATTCGCCGTCGCCGCTGCGGGTAAGCCACAGATCGTTGGTAAACAGCCAGACATCGACGCCGAATTCATTCAGGATATCGAGACTGCGCTGCGTCGCGGAGGCGGGGATCAGATGCTGTTCGATCGGGTTCAGTTGCGGGTCGCAGATGGAACTTCCATTGAAAGGTCCGATCGGCAGCGTGATCCCGAGCGGCTCGATCAGAAACCGCATCCCGATCGTCGGGCGGCTTGAGGTGATGGTGAAACCGACACCGCTGTCTTCCAGGCGCCGCACCGCGCGCCTGGCGCCGTCGGTCAAGGTCTTGTCTTTGGTCAGCAGCGTGCCGTCGACATCGGAAACGACGAGAGCGATGCGGGTCATGAGCGGTTCCTGCGGGGAGTGGTACTGTCGGCCGGACTGAGCCCGAGTTGTCGGACGATATCATCGACGATGGCGTCGACCGAAGCGTCAATCGATACGGTTACGGGATTTTCGCCGATGTCCGGCGGCTCCAGGGACTTGAACTGGCTGTCCAACAGGCCCGCCGGCATGAAATGATGCTTCCGCGCGGCGAGACGATTAGCGATCAATTCCTGGGTGCCCTTGAGATAGATGATGCGAACGTCGTTTCGTCCATGCACGAGAATGTCGCGATAGGCGCGCTTCAGCGCAGAGCAGGCGATGACCGCGCGCTCGCCAGCCTTGCAGACCCGGTCGATTTCGTCGGCAATCGCCTGCAGCCAGGGCCAGCGATCTTCGTCGGTGAGGGGATGGCCGGCGCTCATCTTGGCGACATTGCTGGCTGGATGAAATTTGTCGCCGTCTTCGTAGCTCCAGCCGAGCCGTTCGGCCAATTTATCCGCGATGGTGCTCTTGCCCGAGCCGGACACGCCCATCACGACAAGCGCGCATGGTATCGCGCCGGCGTCATCGCTCACGAAAATTCTCCGGCAGCGCCGCGGCATCGACGAGCCAGATGGTCTCGCCCAGGGAATGCGCGCGGTTCGCGGGCAGGTCCTCGCCACCAAACACGCGCGTCAGGATCGGACGTTTCCCGGAGCCGCTGGCCTCGAACAGCATTTCGCGGCAGGAGCCGAGCGCCGGCAATGTCAGGGTGACCCGGGGCACGAATGGCTCGACATGGGCCTTGGGGACATCGATGACCCAACGCCTGGTCTCTTCCACGGCGGGATACCCCGGAAATAGCGATGCGGTGTGACCGTCGGGTCCGACGCCCAGCAACACGACATCGAACAGCGGCCGGGCGGAATCCAGTTCATCTGCGCCATAGAATGATTTCAGCTCGCTCTCGTAACGGCGCGCGGCCTCGTCGGGATCGGCGGCGTCGGTCGGAATCGGATGGACGTTGGCAGCCGGCGCGCAGCGATCCAGAAAGGCCTGTCGCGCCATTCTCATATTGTTCAATGGATCGTCAGCTGGGACAAAACGCTCGTCACCGATGAACCAGTGCACGCGGTGCCACGGGATTTGGCTTCGGTAGGCGTCGGTCGCGAGCAACTCAAAGAGTTGCTTGGGGCTCGATCCGCCGGAGAGGCAAATTGCCACGCGACCGGCATTCGCGGCGATCCTGGCGACGATACGATCCGCGGCGGTTTTTGCGAGCGCGACCGGATCGGAAACCGCGATCACCTTGATGTTCTGATGACGATGATCGTTCGGTGCCATTACTAACCGAGTTTCCGCTAACCGAGTTTCCGCCAGCTGCGGCCGTCGCGCCTTAGCAATTCGGCGGCGCCCTCAGGACCTTCGCTGCCGGCTTTGTAGGTTTCAAGACCCTTGGCGCCCGCCTTCTTCCACGCATCCAGGAATGGCTGTACCGCCTGCCAGCCGGCTTCGACGCTGTCGGCGCGCTGAAACAGGATGTTGTCGCCGATCATGCAGTCATAGATCAGCGTCTCATAGCCGGTGGCCGGCTCAACCTTGAAGTAGTCCTTGTAGCGGAATTTCATCTCGACGCCATCGATCGTAATCGTCGGCCCAGGCACCTTGGTATTGAATTGCAGCGTGATGCCTTCGGTGGGCTCGATGCTGATGACGAGGTAATTCTGCGATAGCCGGTCCACGGGGGTGCAACTGAACATCGCAAACGGCGCCTGCTTGAATTTGATCGCCACCTCGGTGCGCTTGATGCCGAGCGCCTTGCCGGTGCGCAGATAAAACGGGACGCCAGCCCAGCGCCAATTATCGATCGTGAGTTTCAGCGCGGCATAGGTTTCAGTGGCGCTGTCGGACTTGACGTCCTCGGTCTTGCGATAATCGGTGATTTCGGTGTCGCCAATCTTGCCGCCCAGATATTGGCCGCGCACGGAATTGTTCAGCGCCTCGGCCTCGCTCTGGGTCTGGATCGCCGCCAGCACTTCGGCCTTTTCCGAACGTACCGTGTGCGCGTCAAATCGCGCCGGCGGCTCCATCGCGACCAGCGACAACAACTGGAACAGATGGTTGGGCACCATGTCGCGCAACGCGCCGGTGGCGTCGTAGAAACTGCCGCGGTGGCCGACACCGAGTTTCTCATCGACGGTGATCTGGATGTGATCGATGTGATTGCGATTCCAGATCGGCTCGAACATGCCGTTGGCGAAGCGCAGCACCAGGATGTTCTGGACCGTTTCCTTGCCGAGGTAATGGTCGATACGATAGATCTGGTGTTCATCGACGATTTTCAGCACCTCCGCATTCAGCGCTTTCGCCGAAGCGAGATCGGTTCCGAACGGCTTTTCGATCACCAGCCGCCGCCACGCGCCGTTCTCCTCCTGCAGCAGGCCGGTGCGGCCGAGTTCACGGGTGATCGGCGCAAACGCATCGGGCGGCGTCGCCAGATAAAACAGCCGGTTGCCGCCGGTTTTCCGCGCCGCCTCCAGCTTCTCGAGCTGCTCCCGCATCTTGTCGAACGAGGCCGGCTCCCTGAGATCGGCGGCAATGCAGGTGACGCATTCCAAAAGGCGCTTGGCGATCGCATCGTCCACCGGGCGGGTCGCGAATTCGCGTAAGCCCTTCATCAGGCTGTCGCGCAGGTCGTCGTTCGACATCGCCTTGCGGGCGATGCCGACCACGCAGTAGTCCTCGGGCATCAGATTGGTTGCCGCGAGGTTATAAAGCGCGGGGATCACCAGCCGGTGCGTCAGATCACCGGTAACGCCGAAGATGACGAAGGAACAGCGATCCGGCTTCTTCTGATTTTGGGGAGTGTCTGTCACGAACGGCCGGCCTTTGGTTTGACGATGTCGGGCGCGTTCTGCTCCGCTGGGCCCGGATGCTGTTGCGGCTCTTTATGGCCGCCGAAACCATCGCGCATCGCCGACAGGATCTTCTCGGCGAAGGTATGCTCCTTGCGCGAGCGAAAACGCGCGAACAAGGCCGCGGTCAGGACCTCGGCTGGCACGGCTTCATCGATCGCGGCATTGACGGTCCAGCGGCCTTCGCCGGAGTCCTCGACGAATCCCGAATAATTATCCAGCGTGTCGTTCCTGGCGAGCGCGGAGGCGGTGAGATCGAGCAGCCATGACGGGATCACGCTGCCGCGCCGCCAGACCTCGGCGATATCGGCAATGTTCAGATCGAAACGATGTTCGGACGGAAGTGCGTCGATGTTGGCATTCTTCAGGATATCAAAACCCTCGGCGTAGGCCTGCATCAGGCCATATTCGATGCCGTTGTGAACCATCTTGACGAAATGTCCGGCGCCGACTGGGCCGGCGTGAATGTAACCCTGTTCGATTCTCGCATCGCGTCCCTCGCGTCCGCCGGTGCGCGGAATGTCGCCGATGCCCGGCGCCAATGCCGCGAAGATCGGATCGAGCCGATCAACCACCGCCTTGTCGCCGCCGATCATCATGCAATAGCCGCGGTCGATGCCCCAGACCCCGCCCGACGTGCCGACATCGATATAATGAATGCCGCGCTCCTTCAGCGCTTTGCCGCGGCGCACGTCGTCCTGCCAAAACGTGTTGCCGCCATCGATGATGACGTCGCCGGCCTGCATCAGCTTCGAAAGCGCATCGATGGTCGCCTCAGTGATCCTGCCCGCCGGCAGCATCACCCAGGCGGTTCGCGGTTTCTCGAGCTTGCTGACAAAGTCCTCCAGGGCGCCGGTGCCGACCGCGCCGTCGGCCGCGATCGCGGTGACGGCTTTCGGGTCCTTATCGTAGACGACCGTAGAGTGTCCGTGTTTCATAAGCCGGCGAACGATATTGCCGCCCATCCGGCCGAGACCGATCATGCCGAGCTGCATTTTGAATACCCTTATTGTCTATTGAGCACGATCTGATCCGAAAACCGGTATCCGCTTTTCAGGATCATGCTCTAATTCAATGCATTTTGAATCGCGGTGTCGAGCATCTTCAACCCCGTTTCGAGATCGCCCTTGAGATGCACGCGAAGCGCCCGCCGGCCGCGCTCGGTGAGCACACCGAAATCGCCGCGGGCCTGTGCGGCCTTGATCACGCCGAAGGTTGCCTTCTGACCAGGCACCGCGAGATCCTTGTCGTCGTCAGCGGTGATCTGTAGAAACACGCCGCTGTCGGGGCCGCCCTTGTAAGCCTGTCCGGTGGAATGCAGGAAACGCGGACCGAATTCGGCGCAGGTCGCGACATGGCGTCTGTCGCGGACCGCAAGCCGCATGTGCTGCAGGCTGTCGATGTGCGCGGAATTGCGTTCGATATAGGCGAGCAGCGCCACATAGTCGTCCGCGCCGGAGCGCGCGAGATGGGCTTTTATCCAGGAGTCGAGGTTGCCGTCCGCGCCCGCCTTGCGCAAATCAGCGGCATTTTTGTCGTCGGTGTAGATGTCGGCCCCGTCGGTTGAGATCACCGGCCGCTCTTTGGGCAGCGACCCGGTCTTCTCGAATGCCGCAGTCAATTCCCTTGTCTTGATCTTGGCGGCCTCGACATCGGGCTGGTTGAATGGGTCGATGCCGAGCACCGAGCCCGCAACGGCGACGGCCATCTCGAAGCGGAAGAATTCCTGACCGAGGTGGTCGATCGATTTCATGACAATGCGGACGACCGGATGCCCGGCCTTTTCCAGCGCTGCCAGTTTTTCGTCATGCGCAGCGTCGTTTTCGCCTTCGGTGCGGATGTCGATGAAGAAACGATCTTTGCCATAGACCGTCACATCGCCCAAGGTTTCGCCGTCGATCGGGATCAGACCCTTGCCGTCCTTGCCGGTGGATTCCGCGATCAACTGTTCGGCCCAGGCGCCGAAATCGGCGATTTTGCGCGACGACAGGATGGTTACCTTGTCGCGGCCTTCGAGACCGGCAAGGCCCATGGCGAGGCCGAGTTGCACGCCCGGATTTTCGTGCGGCGGCACATCCGGTCCGCAAGAGCGCACCATCGCCAGTGTGTGATCCAGCAGCGCGCGAAGGTCGATGCCTGCGGCCGCGGCCGGCACCAGCCCGAACGGCGATAACACGGAATACCGTCCGCCGATGGCGGGATCGCCGTAGAAGGTCCGGGCAAAACCTTGTTTGGTCGCAACCTTCTCCAGCGAGGAGCCGGGATCGGTCACCGCGATGAAGCGGTGGCCCGCTCTGTCGGCGCCGATCGCTTCGGACACCCGTTCGAAGAAATAATCCTTCATCACGTTTGGTTCGGTGGTGCCGCCGGACTTGCTGGAAACAATGAACAGCGTGTTGGCGATGTTGATCGAGGCCTGCATGGTGCGGACCTGCGCGGGATCGGTCGAGTCCAGCACGTGCAGCTTTGGGAAGCCGGCCTTCTTCTCGAAGGTTTGCGCCAGCACTTCCGGCCCCAGGCTCGATCCGCCCATCCCGAGCACGACCGCGTCGGTGAAGTTTTGTCCCTTCACCCGCTGCGCAAAGTCCTCATAGTCGGCGACATCAGCCGCGGCAGGGCTGCTCAGCCAACCCAACCACTTGTCCTCATCGGTCCCGGTCCAGACCGATTTGTCGTGTTGCCAGAGCCGGCGTATTTTGGCCGACGCGCGCCAGTCCTCGGTGTTTTTTTCGACGGCTTTGCCGAGATTGCTTCCAAGCGCGAGCGCCTGCCGGTCGATACTGGCACCGAGCACGGTCGCGCGCTTGTGCGCCACCGCGCCGTAAAGCTTGTCGGCGGCGTCGGCGAATTGTTTGACGCCATCTTTGACCAGATCGGCCGTGATCGCGTCGAGCGAGATGCCGGATTTCTCAAGCTCCGCGAGGACGTGCCTGGCATCCTCGATGTTTTCCTCAAGACTGTCGCGTGGCTTGCCGTGGTCGCGGAAGGCATCGAGCGTGGCCGGCGGCACGGTGTTGACGGTGTTGGGGCCGATCAGCTCTTCGACGTAGAGCACGTCGCTATAGTCCTTGTTTTTCGTGCCGGTCGAGGCCCACAGCAATCGCTGCGGCTTGGCGCCCTTGGCCGCAAGCTTGTCCCAACGCGCGCCAGAGAACAGATGCTTGTATTCTTGATAGGCGAGCTTGGCGTTGGCGATCGCGACCTTGCCCTTCAGGGCGGCCAGCCGCTCTTTCTCGGTGGGGTCGTTCGCCCTTGCGATCTTCTCATCGAGCTGCTTGTCGACCGCGCTATCGATGCGGCTGACGAAGAAGCTGGCGACGCTCGCGACATGCGAGGGATCGCCGCCTGTGGCGACGTATTTTTCGAGGCCGGCGAGATAGGCCTCGGCGACCTTCACGTAGACCTTCTGCGAAAACAGCAGCGTAATATTGATGCTGATACCCTCGCCGATCAGACGCTGGATCGCGGGCAGGCCTTCCGGCGTCGCCGGCACCTTGACCATCAGGTTCTTGCGATCGACCTCTTTCCAAAGCCGCTCGGCCTCGGTGATCGTGGCCTTGGTGTCCATCGCGAGGTAAGGCGACACTTCGAGGCTGACGAATCCGTCGTGCCCTTTGAGGTGATCGTAGACCGGGCGCAGTACATCCGCGGCATGCTGGATATCCTCGATGGCGAGATGCTCGAATAGTTCGGCGACCGGCCGATCGCCGCTCTTCAGCGCCTGCCCGATCGGAGCGTCATATTCGTCCGAACTGCCAATCGCCTTCTCGAAGATCGACGGATTCGACGTGACGCCTTTGACCCCGTCGGTATCGATCAGTTTTTTCAGGTCGCCCCTGGCGATGAAGCCGCGGGCCAGGAAATCCAGCCAGACCGACTGGCCGTGCTGTTCGAGTGCTTTGACGGGATTCATGATGACCTGTTTCTGTCCGGGTTGGGCCATTTGCGGCTTTCGGGACCTTGTTCTGGCGGGAAGCCGTTTTGTCACAAAGTCTGCGGCAGGTGCTGACCAAGGGAATATGAGTGTCCCCCGGCATAACGCCACTCACAACATATCGATCCCCGGAAATCGACTGTTTGGAGGCGATCTTGGCGCAATTTTTTGATTGCGATGGCATATCAGGCCTCCGATAGAGATACCGTCACGACCGGCGTAGTTCGGATCGATTCGCGCCGATTGTGAGCTGCCTCCTGATCCCCAGCGATATCTGGATGTTACGCTATGGAAATCGCTTGGGAGGTCGCTGGTCGATGCATAGCAGCCGCGCACCTTGGCTGGCGAAATCAATGAACCGTAGCATACGCTTTGGACTTTTTCGGACGGCTTTCCTGCTGGCGCTCATTGTAACGGTCACATCGGCTGAGCAAGGCCGGGCCGAGGAAATCCGTTTCGACGCGCTGAAAATCCCTGCGGTCATTTCCGGACCAAGCGGATTGGCGCGCTTTGAGCTGGAAGCTATCGTAGTTCGGCCAGATGACGGGCTGCCTCATCCGCTGACCGTGCTCAATCACGGGTCGCCACGAAGTGCGGATGACCGCGCCGCGATGTCTCCTTACCGCCTGTGGGCACAGGCGGTCGCGTTTGCGCGGCGTGGTTGGGTCGCCGTTGCCTTCATGCGCCGCGGGTATGGCCGTTCGGACGGAGAATGGGCCGAGAATTATGGGGCCTGCGCCGACCCGGATTACACAACGGCCGGGCGGGCCGGGGCGAACGATATCGCCGCAGTCGCTAAATTCATGACCACCCAGCCCTATGTCAGCAAGGGAAAGTGGATCAGCGTCGGTGTTTCGGCCGGTGCTTTCGCGACGGTGGCGTTGACCGCTGATCCTCCGCACGACCTCGCCGCCGCGATTGGTTTTACGCCCGGAAGGGGGGCGACAAGTCCGGATACGGTTTGCGGAGCAAAACAGCTTATTTCGGCATTCGCCCAATACGGCAAGACATCACGGATACCCTTGCTTTGGGTGTCCGCCGAGAATGATCATTTCTTCGGCCCTCAACTCGTGTCGCAACTCACGGCGGCATTCTTGCAGGCAGGCGGCAACGTAACTTACGTCACAACACCGTCATTCGGGACCGACGGACATCTGCTGTTCAATGTTGCAAACGGAATCCCGGTCTGGTCGCCGATCGTCGATCGGTTCCTGGTGTCGAACAATCTCGTGCTGCGCGATAGACTGATCGACGTTCCAGCTCCGGACGTGCCGGCGCCATCCAATCTGAGCATCCGTGGCCGCGAGGCGTTTAAAGCCTATCTCGATAGCGGGCCAAACAAGGCTTTTGCGGTCGCCGGCAATTCGCATTTTGGGTGGGCCACGGGCCGCCGCACCATCGATGAGGCACGCAAGGATGCGCTAGGGTTTTGCGCGGCAGGCGCCTTGGGTAAGTGCGCGATCGTCAACGTCAACAACATGCTGACTGAGTAAGTGCCGGTCACGCCGCGATGGCGGCTTCTGGTGAATTACCGGCCTGCGGAATTCTCCCGCGATTTGCCTAGGACGAGCCAATTAAAATATGTTGTGGTGAGTTGAGGAAACAAAAAGGAAAAAGACCTTGCCAGCTCGCAACAGATTTCTCGTGGGACCGCTCATCGCCGTTGCGCTCTCGATGATGCCGCTCAGCGATTCCGGCGCGGCCGAGAGCACCATCAAGCTTGGAAATACCGCGCCTTATAGCGGACCGGCTTCTGCCTACGGCACCATCGCGCGGGCTGAAGCGGCCTACTTTCAGATGATCAACGATCAAGGCGGCGTCAATGGACGCAAGATCGACTTCCTGACCCTGGATGATGCCTATTCGCCGTCCAAAACCGTCGAACAGACTCGCAAGCTTGTGGAGCAGGATGAGGTGCTCGCGATGTTCAGTTCGGTCGGCACCGCGCCCAATATTTCCGTTCAAAAATATCTCAACACCAAGCATGTCCCTCAAATCTTCGTTTCCTCGGGTGCGACGCGGTGGAACGACCCCGGACAGTTCCCGTGGACGGTCGGCTTCAACCCGACCTATGAGTTGGAGGGCCGCCTCTATGCGCAGTTTGTTTTGCAAACCAAACCGAACGCAAAGATCGCGGTCATCACCCCTAACGAGGACGCGGGAAAAGACTACCTCAGAGGTTTCAAGGCGGGATTGGGCGAGCACATCGATCAGCTCGTGTCGGAAACGACTTATTCGACGTCCGATCCGACCATCGATTCCCAGATGGTCACCCTGCGGGAATCGGGCGCGGACGTTTTCTTTGCCGAAGCAACGCCAAAGTTTGCGGCCCAGGCCATCAAAAAAGCCGCGAGCATGGGCTGGAAACCGCTGATCATCCTGCCGTCGGTTTCCAACTCTGTCTCCGCGGTACTCGAACCGGCGGGCATGGAGAATACCATTGGGGTGGTGACCGGGCTTTACCTGAAAGACCCAAACGATGCGCGTTGGGCGGATGATCCCGCCCTGAAAGACTGGCTGGCATGGATGAAGAAATATCAGCCGGGCGCGAGCACGGGTGATCTGTTCAACGTGCAGGGCTATACGGTCGCGCAAATCATGGTTCAGGTGCTGCAGAACTGCAAAGACGATCTCAGCCGCGAGAACATCCTCAAACAGGCAACGACCTTGAACGGCCTCACGATGCCGATGCTGCTTCCGGGGATAAAAGTATATACCGAGCCGAACAACGTCACGCCCATCCGGCAAATTCAGATGGCGCGGTTTGACGGAAAATCATGGGTGCTATTCGGAGACGTTCTCGGCGGGAAATGAAATAAGGCGCGCGGTACTTTGGGACGGTCGTTGCCTTAAACCGTTGCTCTTTTTGATATCCTCAAAAGGAGCAATTCCCGGTTCCATTCGCCGCGGCCTTGTCCGGGCCGTAAATGCCCGGATGTTGCGAACCCGCTACATTAGTCGGAAATCTCATGACACAAGGCCCTTTCGCCCATGAGTTAGGCGGACTGCCTGTTTATAACCCATTCGCTGCCCGCGTTGTGAATTGCGCAAGGGAACTTATAGCGTGTCCAATCACTTCATGTGCTGACTACTGATTCGAAACTCGGGCCCCATAGCGGCCAAGGTGTTCGCAGCCCGGTTTGCAGCAGTGCAGCGGAATAGATGAGGAGAGGGGTCATGTACAACGATTCTCTGTTCAACGCTTTCGCCCGGTCCTTCGAGGCTCGAAGCGAAACCGATATGTCGATGGCGGAATATCTGGAATCGTGTCGAGGCGATCCCATGCGATATGCCAATGCGGCCGAACGGCTGCTAGCTGCGATCGGTGAGCCTCAGATGATTGACACGGCCAAGGACCCCCGCCTTGGCCGTATTTTTTTGAACAGGACAATACGCGCCTATCCGGCCTTCACTGGATTCTACGGCATGGAAGAAACCATTGAGCGCATCGTCGGGTTCTTCCGGCACGCAGCCCAGGGTCTGGAAGAGCGCAAGCAGATTCTCTATCTGCTGGGCCCGGTGGGCGGCGGAAAATCGTCGCTGGCAGAGCGGCTGAAATCGTTGATGGAAATTAATCCGATCTACGTGCTGAAGGCCGGCGACGAACTCAGTCCGGTGTTCGAGAGTCCCCTTGGTTTGTTCGATCCGGAATCGCTGGGTCCGATGATTGAGGAAAAGTACGGCATCC
>JAQGKC010000432.1 GCA_028290305.1 Bradyrhizobium sp. | reverse complement strand
GGGAGCGGATCAAGCGGTTGGCCGACGACTGGCTCCCGAAACCGCGAATCCTCCATCCGTGGCCAGAGAGTCGCTTCGCCGTTAGACACCCAAGGTGGGAGCCGTATGCCCGAATTGGGCCCGTACGGATCTGTGCGGGGGCGCGAGGTAACTCGCGTCCCTACCGCGAAAGTGACCGGCCGACAGTCAAAACGACGCGATTGACCCGATTCGGACATTAGCCGCCTTCGGGCAAGCGGTGCTGAAAGCCAGCAGGCGACAGTCTTGGCGAGAAATGAAAGAGGCCGCCAACTAAGGCGGCCTTACGGGTCGAAGGTCTCTGCGATTACTCGGAAAAGATGACGGACGGTGCCCGACTTGTCCACGACTTCCAGCCGCCATTCGGGGCTGTCGCCAAGCCTCGCGACTGTGTCGCGTATCATGTCAGAGCATGCCATTGCGGCTTCGTCCCAAGCCGCAGCGTCGTCCGGCAAATCGACCGGCAAGTCGCTTGAATGCGAGCCTTGCCGGATTCTGAATGTGTAACGGGTCATGCGGGAATTATCCAATCACAGCGCGCAAATGTCGGCTCGGTACCGGAGGTTCGCAAGGGCGGCCTTACGCCTGAGACAGCGTGGTGAAGTCGGCTTGTCCTGATCGTCGACAACGAGAACGCGGGCATGGATTTGCGGGTCCAATTATTGGTAACGTGCAGCTTTTTTTTGCTCGCGGTCAATTCGCTGCTGGACACGACGAATTGCTAAGAAGTAGATCGCCGTTTCCGTCTTGCCGGTTACTACCTTGTCGCCGATCCTGAATTTCCACTTCCAAACACCCGGCGTTGTAGTCCTTTCAACCGTGTATTCCACGCCCTTGTGCTTCAAAGGAAGAATCCAAAATCGAACCGACTAACACTTGAACTAGCCTGCCACTCGCATTTGAGGTTAACTCGGCTGGCTCGGCGTATCTGCTAGGCCAAGCAGGCACTCACATGAAGAAGCTCTTTTCGACTGCCGATGTGCACCGCCGAGACCGGTTCGATTACTGGCATAATGTCGCGTGCAAGACTCTGGTCGACCATTTGTCCAAGCCCGAATGTAGGCAGACCTTCGAGGCTCAATTAGAAACGGGAACGCTGGCCGACCTTGAACTTATCTTGTTCGAGAACTCGCCCATGAACGCGATCCGCTCAGCGCAGCATCTTGCTCGCGCCGAGGATGGTGACCTTTTCTTATGCCGGCAGATATCTGGAGTTCTCGCGTTAGAACAAGAAGGTCGTCACGTCCTATTGAAAGCAGGCGACTTCGCGCTTCTCGATCCTCTTTTGACATATAGCGCAAAATTCTCATTAGGATCGAAAATGCTTGTCTTGAAAACCCCGAGACGAGCCTTGGAAGCTCGCGTCGGGCAGACGCGGGAGATGGTTGCGATTCCTATATCGCGATCCAACCCCGAATTCGGTTGGACATCGTCTTTCCTAGCAATGCTGCCTGAAATCTCGGATTCCATGAGCCAAGCTGCGAAAGAGATCGCTAAGGAACAAACTCTTGATTTGATCGCTTTGTCTCTGATGAGGGCGATGGGATTGTCAAACCCACGCATTTCGTCAGCGCGGACAGTGGCACTTCTGAACGTGCGCGCAGCCATCGAATCGCGGTTGAGCGATCCAACGCTTGACCCTGCGAGCGTGGCCGAAGCTGCCGGGATTAGTGTCCGTTATGCGAACTCCTTGCTCGCCGAACGGAGCACTTCGATTACACGCCTTATCCGAACGCGGCGGCTCGAACGATGTCGTATGGCGCTCGAAGACCCGTTGCAAAGGCATCGGACGATCAGCGAAATCGCCTATGGTTGGGGCTTTTCCGACATGACCCACTTCGGAAAAGGCTTCAAAGCGATGTTCGACGTCTCGCCACGGGACTACAGAAATTTGCATACCAAGCCCTAGACGTCGCTCGAGAATTTTCGGCCAACAAGTCCAACGGGCTAGCCGGTGCAAAAAATCAGGTGCAAATCTCCGCGCATG
This sequence comes from Bradyrhizobium sp., assembly GCA_028290305.1. The sequence continues at coordinate 5,830 of JAQGKC010000432.1, read as the reverse complement.
TCTCTTCGTGGCACTTTTCGGAAGTAAGTAGTCAGGCTGACGATGTCGGTTCATAGGGTAAAACGGACGTCGTGGCTGAGTCCGGAAATGACCCTGGCTGTGTGAAAACGCTGTGCTGCTGTTATGATTCTCCCGTGATTCTATGGGGGAATTGATGAGGCGCTTCGTTGAGCAGGCGGATCGTGGGCAATGGACGCTATTGCCCGGGGCTGCCGGCGAGCCATTGTTTTTGGTTTTCAACGGCCACGATGAGCCCCGCGCCGCCAGCGGCCTTCATATCGAGGGGTGACCGCTGGCAGGCGCGGGCTAGTTGCCTCACCTTCCCTCATGCGGCCGGTGCAATGGACAAGATCCAGGCATCGACAGTTAGAAGCGTGGGTTGTCGCCATGAGTTGGTCAATAGAACGAACGAAAATATTCTGTACAAGCGACCCATGAGCCGAGCGTTATTCGCCGAGGCCTCGGTTCGGACCGCGATTGGCGCGGGCTGTTGGCCGCGGCCTTGTTGTTGTCGTAGCCTCCCACTGCCAAATCGAGCGAGACACCCTTTGCTCAGTCGGCGCGATGCACTGTTGCGAACGGCGGGGTTGGCAACCGCGAGCATGCCTCGCGGTCGGCGACCCCCAATGCGTTCTCGAATAGATCGAGCCACGGGCCTGGATGCACCCGCCGAGGCAAGCGCTCGCGGCGCTCTTGATGGAGCAGGGCCATTTCGGCGAAGCCGAAGAAATCTACCGCGACGGTTTCGGCCTCAGCGGCAGGATCCAGCGCCCCAGCACCCGGACAATGTCGTGACGGGGACCAACGCCGTGAGATTCACCTCCGGAACGGTTTTCAACAACGGCGGCGTCACGGGCACGACCAACGGCATCGAGGGCGCGACGACCGTCGTGCTGACCAACACCGGCACCATCACCGCCGGCCGAAACGGCGTTCTCGCCGCAAGCTTCAGGGTTGTTGCGGCGCACCACAAGGATCGCTTGCGCCGGCATCGGCCATTCATCTCGATTCAGAAAAGCTGACCGGCCAATAATGGGATTTCTCTTTGCCTTGCAAAAGGCGACGTTGCAGCGTGGCGCGGCCGCCGGAATGCAGCGCGCCCCGGCTGCCGCGGCGGTCACCGATGGCGCGACGGTGACGATCAAATGAAAAGCACACCGGGATAGCGACGGGGAGAGAGCGCGTGCAACAGGACCACATGGTCGATGTTTCTCAAATCATCGAGCAGCAAAAACTGAACAGTTTCCTGGTTGCGCTGGTGGTCGGGTCGTGGGTGATCACGTTTTTCGATGGCTTCGACATGAACGTCATCGCGTTTGCAGCACCTTATCTTGCGCCTGCGTTTCATCTCGACAAGGTGATGATGGGGAAAATCTTCTCGATCGGCCTCGCCGGCACCATGGCCGGCGGTTTTCTGTTTGGTTACATCGGTGACAAGATCGGCCGGCGCCCCGCGATCATCCTGGCCACTGCCGCGTTCAGCGGTTTGACGATGGCGATTGCGTTTGCCGGCAGTTACGAGCAGCTTCTCGCCCTTCGTTTTCTCGACGGCATCGCGATCGGCGGCATGCTGCCGCTGAGCTGGGCGCTCAACATCGAGTTCGCGCCCAAGCGCTATCGTTCGACGATCGTGACCACGGTGATGGTGGGCTATTCGCTGGGGACGGCGCTCGGCGGTCCGATCGCGATCTGGTTGATCCCGAAATATGGCTGGGGATCGGTGTTTCTTGCCGGCGGAGCGCTGTCGCTGCTTTCGGCGATCGGCCTGATCGCCATGCTCCCGGAATCGATCCGCTTTCTCGCCAGCAAGGACAGGGAGCCCGCGACCATCGCGCGCATCGTACGGCGTTTGGCGCCAGGCATTCAGCTTCCGGCGAACCCGCACTTCGTCGTCGCCGACGAGGACCAGAGCAGCAAGTCGTTCAAGTTCAAACTGCTGTTCAAGGACGAATTGAGCACGATCACCCCGTTATTGTGGATCGCCTATATCTTCAGCTCGATGACCGCGTTCTTTCTCGCCACCTGGACTCCGCTGGTGTTCGAGGCTCTGGGCTTTTCCCGTTCAACCGCGGCGCTGGCGGCAACCGTCAACTCCTTGTGTGGCGCCATCGGCGGCCTGACGCTGATGCGGTTCACCGACAAGTTCGGCGCCATCGCCATTACCGTGATGCCGCTGCTGGCGATCCCGCTGCTGCTGGTGACCGGTTTTGTCGATCTTGGCGAAACCGGCTTTCTGATTGCCACGGCCTTCATCACGCTGTTCCTGATCGGCGGGCATTTCGGCCTGCACAGCATCGCCGGGATTTTCTATCCGAGCAGCTTTCGCGGCAGTGGCGCGGGATGGGCGACGTCGGTCGCGAAAGTCGGATCGATCGCCGGGCCTTACCTTGCAGGTCTGATCCTCGCCACCAACCTGCCGGTCCGCCAGATCTTCGCGGTGGTCGCGATATGCCCGGCCGTCTTCGTCGTCTGCATCCTGATCATCGGGATTACCCACACCAGAATTCTGCGGCGCGAGGACGCGGCGGCGGCAAACAGGACGCCGCTCGCTGCCGGGGCGACGCCGCCCCGATCCGCAGCTCAGCCCGCCGCCGCATCTTCATGAACATCCCGGGCCGGGGGCGAGATAGTCCCGCGCCAGTGCGGCTTGGTTGCCGTCGTTGCATCATTGCGCCCATGGCGGCAGCGGCTGCATGCGGTCCTTGATCCAGCGCAGCAGGCTCTGAACGGCGGCCCGCTTCATTCTGTTGTGGGGTATCAGGGCCTTCAGCCACAATTCCGGGACCGGATAATCCGCAAGCAAGGTCACCAGCGCGCCGGATTCGATCGACGGCCGGGCGACATAACGGGCGATGGTCGCGATGCCGAGGCCGCGACATGCGGCGCCGTGCAGAACCTGACTGTCGTTGGCACTGAAACGCGATCGGACATCGACGTTGATCAGGCCACGCGGGCTTTCGAACGACCAGGTCGATCCGGTGGTCTGAAACGTCAGGCAGTCGTGATCGATCAGGTCGATCGGATGCTTGGGCTCGCCGCGCCGCGCCAGATAGCTGGGGGCGGCACACAGCACCCGCGGATAGGGCGACAGCGGCTCGTCGATCACGTTGGCGTAGGAGGCGGGCATCGCGCCGATGGCGATGTCAAAACCTTCCTCGACCGGGTTGACGGAGCGGTCGATCAGCGCGATCTCGATGCTGATGCCCGGATTGAGAGCCAGAAACTCGTTCAGGATCTCGCCGAAGTTGAGGATCGTCAGGGTGGTCGGACATTTGATCCGCAGGTGACCTTCGATGCGGTCGGTCGAGGCGTTGGCGCCGTTGAGCGCGTCTTCGACATCGCCGACGATGGTCTGGTAGCGGGGGAAGTAACGCTCGCCGGTTTCGGTCAATTCCAGCCGGCGGGTGGAACGGATGAACAACTGCGCCTGCATCTGGTCTTCCAGCCGATTGATGCGCTTGACGATCACCGATGGCGCCACGCCGGACTGCCGCGCCGCGGCGGAAAAGCTGCCGGCGCGGGCGGTGGCTAGGAAGGCCTTGATGTTCAGAAGTGTGTCCATTCACCTTTCTCCATTCGAGAAAGGTGATCATGCCAAACTATCCGGCTCGGGGGGAGATGTTCGTTTTCTGCCAAGAAAGCCCGCTCGGAGCTGCTTGAGCGTGAGCCGGCTGCCTAAAGCCGGATTCATGCCTGTTTCACGACGGCCACCGGGATTTGCGACCCGGCTTGCGGCGCCGGCGGAGGCAACAGTTTTCTCCTTTTGAGAAAGCTGTCGGCTCATGATCCGGCTTTTTCAGCGCTTCGGGGAAGACTAGCATTGGTGCGAAACGGCCCGTTGCGCCCGGCGGCGGTCGATCACAGGGAGAAACATATGGCGGGACCTACGGGTGTTTCGGTCGGCACGCACGTCGTTCGGCGCAGCAGCACTGGCGGCCCGCTTCGCACGGTGGAAGCGGACATCTGCGTGGTCGGTGCAGGCATCGCCGGCGTTTCCGCCGCCATCGAGGCGGCACGGCTCGGCCGCAAGGTCGTCCTGATCGACGGACTCCCCGCCCTCGGCGGCCAGGCGGTCAATTCGATCATTGGCACGTTCTGCGGCTTGTTCTCGAACGGAACCCATGGCTACCAGTTTACCCACGGCATCGCCGACGACATTCTCGACACGCTCGGCAAGAACAGCGAGCAACTCTATTACCGCAACGGACCGCTGACGACGGTGGTGTATTACGACGAGATCGCGCTGGGCCGCTGGATCGAGCGGACCGTTCGCGACGCCGGCATCACCATCATCGTGGGCGCGGTGCTGCGCGAGGTCGAGGTTGCAGGCCGCCGAGTCCGCAAGCTCGGTCTTGCCACCCGCTATGGCGATGTTGAAATCGAAGCGACTGGATTTGTCGATGCGAGCGGCGATGCCGCGCTGGTCTGGCAGGCGGGTTTTGCGTGCCGGGAACCGTCGGATGGACCGATCTTCGGAACCCAGATGGTGATTCTGGAGAACATCGACGAGGCGAAGCAGCCGACGCGCGACGAAATCGGCGCGCGGATGAAGGAAAAGGGCGACGTCTACGGGCTGGTCCGGCGCGAAGGGCTTGCCTTCATCATTCCCGGCCGCGGCGTTGCGGCGATGAACATGACCCATGTCGAGACCCCGCTCGATCCGATCGAGGCCTCGATGCGAGGGCTGGATGGCAAGGATCAGGCCGACCGCGCCGTGACCTTTCTGCGCAAGGAATTTTCCGAATGTTTCGGCAATGCGCGGATACGCGCCTATGGCTTCCCGGGAATTCGCCAGACCCGATGGATCGTCGGTCGGCAGCAGTTGACGGTCGATGATGTGCGGGCGGGCACCAAATTTCCCGATGCGATCGCCCGCACCGCATGGCCGATCGAATTGCACGACCACGGCACCGGGCACGTCTGGCAAACATTCGACAGCGATCACGTTCATTACGTGCCGCTCGGCAGCCTCATTCCCGCGGAAGGCGACAACGTCGTGGCGGCCGGCCGCTGCATCGACGCCGACAACGCTGCGCTGTCGAGCGTGCGGGTGATGGGCCCGTGCATCGCCATGGGCGCGGCCGCAGCCACGGCGCTCGATCTCGCCGGTACCGGCAGCGTGCACCAGATCGACGTCGCGGCGCTGGCGGAGCGGGTCCGAGACAACGTCGAGAGCAGGCACATGAGGTGGCCAAGTGCTGCGGCATGAATGTCGTTTGCCGAACAACCGCAACGCGCGGGGAGGAGCTCCGAATGAAATTGACCGACCACGAAAAATCGATGCTCGACGGCACCCAGGGCCGGGCCAAGGCGCGGGCGATGGACCTTTTGGTTCGCTACGGCGAAGCGCTCGGCGCCGAGCGTCTTGTCGAGACCAACAACGTCGCGGGCGCCTTTAACGCTTCCACCCCGTCGGTGCGCGAACTGGCGAAAAAGGGCTTTGACGCGGTCTATTCCGAACTCAACCTCGACAGCCCCGAAGTGATCGAAGTGCCGCGCATGGTCGCCAATACCTGTCAGCTCATCACCGGCATCGATAACGAACAGTGGCGGGTCCAGGGCATCCCGGAGGATCTCGCCGAGCAGCAGAAGCAGGGCGAAAAATTCTTCGGCAGCCGCGGCATCAACATGTTCGCGACCTGCACGCCGTACCAGGTCGGCAACGTGCCGGTCAAAGGCGAACATTGCGCGTGGATGGAATCCTCCGCCGTGGTCTACTGCAACTCGGTGCTCGGCGCGCGCACCAACACCGAGGGCAAGGAGAGCACCGGCGCGGCCGCGCTGACCGGGCGCAGTCCGTAGGGGGGGTGGCACTTCCCGGGCCAGCGCC
>JAQGKC010000122.1 GCA_028290305.1 Bradyrhizobium sp. | reverse complement strand
ATGAGCGCTTCGATATGACGGAGCTCATGCGGGCCTTGCACGCCGCGGCGGCGTCGACCGGCGTGGTGCAGGCGCCGGACATCAAAATCAGAGCGATCTCATACGATGATTATCTGGTTGCGGGAATTCGAGACGGCTTCTGCATGTCTCCGTCTTTCTACTGGAGGGACGTACCCCAGAGCAAAAGCTGAAATTGAGCGAGAGCTTGCGCACGAGTTTGTCGAAGGTGCTGCCTCGAGCAAAAAGCCTGAGCGTCGATATTCGCGACATGGACTCGTTCGCGTACAAGAAACGATTGCTTCCCGATTAGGCGCGACGCGGCGGATTCGGCCAAATCGACGCTGCTGCCGGACGTGCATGCTGCGGCAGTGCCGACCGGCGTGACGCAGGTGAAGCCGGCCGTCTTTCTATAGCTCAACGGCTGAAGCGCCAGGCAGTCGGCGTGCATCCGTATCGACTCTTGAGAGAGATCGGCGAAGGCCAAATCGAAAGCGATGGCGCCGATGGTCCGATCGAGTTTACGCGGATCGCGAAGGTCGGAGGCGGCGCCGTTCAGACGGCTTTCGATAACGCACTGCTCAAATGTCGTTCCTGTACGCTCGAAAAGCTTATGGACGTATCTGTCGCTGATGCCGATCGCCGAAGCGTACAGGCCTCGCCGAGGCCGTCAAGTCGATCGTCGATTATCTCGGCGAAAACGATCTCTCGGACGTCATTCTGGCCGGTCATAGCTACGGGGGAATCGTCATCACGGGCGTCGCCGACCACGTACCGCAGCCGATTCGGAGGCTGGTCTATTGGAACGCTTTCGTCCCCAACGATGGTGAATGCCTGAATGATCTGGTGCCACCGCTCTACGTCGGGTTGTTCGACCCCGCCGCGGCAGAACAGAGCAATGGCTCCGTCATGCTGCCGTTTCCGATCTGGCGCGAGGCGTTCATCAACGACGGTGACCTGGAAACGGCGCAGCGCGCATACAGTTCAATCCGCACCCGCTCAACACGTTCCTTGACAAGATTTCGCTCAAGGCCCATCCGGCGACGACGCAGATTTCGAAGTCGCATGTGAACTGCACCGAGGATACGGCGATGCCGCACTCGTATCCCTGGCATCAACGCTGTCGGAGAAAGCTGGGTCTTTTCCGTCTGGTCCGGGTCCGAGGCAGTCACGAGCTTTGCTTTACCGATCCCGCGCCGCTGGCTCAGGCGTTGGTGGAGGCCGGAAGAAACCGAGGCTGCGCCGTCAGCGCAGCTCGGATTCCGTCGGGAGGCTCACGTTCGACCGTTTTTTCAACGCCGATCAATCCATATCACGAATATCCACACCGAGGCCTTTAGTCCTCAGCAGCTTGCCATGGCGGAGCACAGCGTCTCGCTTCTGTTTCCTAGGGGACTCAGGCCCTCGGGCCAACAATAAGCACGGTATGCCCCCCGCTCTTTGAAATTCGCTGCAAGCGCGGGATTGACGTCGCTGGATGCTTTGTCGAGAGCAAATACCCGCCTGTCATTCTCGATGGGACTGGCGACACTTTTGCCCCAAGCGAACCTACTCCGCCGCCCGGCCGCAGCGTCCCTCAGGAAAGCCAAAGCCGTCCCGGTGGTTAGACCGGAACGGCAAGCGAGTTATAATGAAAGTGGTTGCGGGGACGCGCAAAACCCGATCCTTGCGGAATGGGAGCGCCGGCCAGAATTGCCAGTATCGCTGGTTGCGGGGCTCGCAACACCCGATTCTTGCGATTGGTTGAACGGGAAATTCCCAAGCTAGTTGCGTGAACGGGCGGGTATGCACCGGAATTACGGTGCCGAGAGAGAGGCGCGCTCGGTGTATCGACCCATTCTTGACTGGCCGCGCCAGCGGCAGCAGCGTGACGCCCCGCAAGAAATCGATCGTGATCTATCCAGTAGCATCACCGTTCACGAAGGTTTGCGTTCCTGGCATTGCTTCTCCAAATGTTATGCGACCCACGACGGCCGACCCAGAATCGTCGAAAAAAACAGTGACCTGCAGCATTTGCGCGAGATGACGCTTCGCTCGGCCTAAGCTGTCAGCCGTGGGTCGCATAATCGACCCGTTGGCACAACTTCGTTGTTGATCTCGATCTGGAAGATTTCGGACAAGCCCGCCCTTCCAGACGACGTTAGTTGGAGTGCACGGCTGCCCGACACACATTTGAGCCATCCGAGCTCCAATAGACGATCCAGAATCCGAGCTCCGACGAGTCCCTTGAGGTGATAACGACGCTCGCTCCAGTCGAGACAGGGCTGGCAGAAAATCCGCCGGGCCCGCGGCGTCAGATCGACACCAAACGCGGAGAGGAAGCTCGCGCCCGAAGACGTGACCTCTCCGCCTTCATCGGTGAGTACGATATGCCCCATGGCCACAAATGCATCGGTGACGGCGACGCCTATCTGGCCAGCCAGATGATCGTAGCAGCTTCGGGCAAAACGGAGCGCATCATCGTTTGCTGACCGCGGTTGACGGCGCGGCGGCACCTCTATGGCGGCGACGACCTTCATGCTCTCCAGCATTGTCGCGACCAGCGGCGACGCGATCCGATAATAGCTGAAGCGGCGGTCGCGAATGACGGTCAAAAGCCGCGCGGCAACCAGCTTGCTCAGGTGGCCGCTCGCGGTCGATCGAGAGACATTGGCGCAGTAAGCAAGCTCAGTGGCCGTCAGCGACTGGCCGCCCATAAGGGCGTTCAGCATCGTCGCTCGCGCAGTGTCACCCACGAGAGCGGCCACTTCCACCAGATTTGCCGCCACGGCCATCCTTTAGCCTATGGCTGATACGGACGCACGTCAATCCGAGCCAGTTTGCCATCGGCCGAACTGTCCGCGCGAGACAATCGCGAACCCCGCAGCAACAATGCGGGTTAGTCCTAGTCTAGCGAGGATGCTCTCGGCTGGCATGGAGGATGTGATGGTCGCTTATTGGGTCGCGCGCTCGAAGGTCAACAATCCCGATCAGTACAAGAAGTACACCGAGCTCGTACGAACATCCTCCAAAAGTTCGGCGGCAAGGTTTTAGCGCGCGGCGGCAAATTCAAGATCCTTGAGGGCGCTGAGAAATTCCACCGCTTCATCGTGATCGAGTTCCCGAACTTCGAGAAAGCAGCCGCCTGCTACGAATCGCCCGAGTACCTCGAGGCCGCCGCGCACCGCAAGAAAGATGGTGCAAGCGAGTTGGAGATCGTCATCGTCGAAAGCATCTGAGACCCCCAACACGAAACGTCATGTTGATCGACATCATTTATTCCGAGCACGCAAGTATCATTGCTGCCGTGGTTTGCAGCCTGATCGTCGCTGGCCTCCTGAAGGGGACAATCGGGGTCGGCATGCCAGTCGTCGCCCTGCCGCTGCTGTCGCTGTTCATCGACATCAAATCAGCGGCCATGCTGCTAAGCATGCCTTTGATCTTCAGCAACGTGCCGCAGGCGCTGGAGGGCGGAAAGACTGGACGGTGCCTCATGCAATTGATGCCGGTGTTTCTCGGGATGATTCCCGGCCTTTTTCTTGGCGTTCGAGTCCTGTTAGCGCTCGATGCAAACGTTGCAAAGATTATCGCAGGCCTGGTGCTTATGGCTGTCGCCGGCGTCACGCTGCTCGCGCCGAAATTACAGATTCAGTCTCGCTGGGCTTTACCAGCCGGCATCACATTCGGATTTTTCGGCGGGATTCTGGGAGGCATCGCAGCGATGGCGGGACCGCTTGTTTTCATATTTCTGCTGGCAAAGGGACTGCGCGGAATGGCGTTCACAAAGGAAGCATCACTGTATCTCGTCGTTTCCTCCGGCTTGCTGGCTATTCTTCTGACGGCCAGCCACGAGTTCGGTTGGCTTGACGTTGCAGTCTCGACCGCTGCGACGTTGCCAGTCGTGCTCGGCATGTACGCCGGGCAACATATGCGCGATAAAATTGCGCCTGAGACATTCAAGAAGCTGGTGTTGATCGCGGTCATTGCCGCGGGCGCGGACTTGCTGCGACATGGTTTCTTCGGTTGACGGGCTTGCCGGTGCGGCGGCTGTGCCCGTTGTTTGCAGATCGGATGCAGGAAGACGACGAGCAGACCGCTTTCGGCCGGACGTGGTAGTGTGGGGTGTTGTGGATAGCGGACGAGAGAGCGGACGTGGCAATATCGACGCAATCGACTCTTATCGTCGCTTTGCTACTAGGCTTCGCAGCAGATGTCGAGTGTAGTTAAGCGAGCGCGATGTCCGGCGGCTGGCTTGCCCGCTCGTCCGGCGTAAAGTCAAGGGCCTGCTCGCCCCCAAGGTGCGCCGCCTCGAGCGACTCTATGGCAAGGAGAGGATTCGCTCCGAATATGACCTGATCGCCGGACAGCTTTGAGCGGCAGCGTCAGCACCTAGGGGCTCTAGCCCCGCGCGCGCTGCAGCGCCGCATCCAACCGCTCCTTCTCCTTTTTCCAGCGGGCATTTTCGGCTTGCGCTCTCTTCTCGATAGCGTCCGCCTCGGCCTGGATGGCTCCGGCTCTCTCCGCATGCTCCCGTTCAGCCTTATCCAACGCCGATTGCGCCTTGTCGACGGCCTGCTGCCGGTGTTCGCGCTCTTTCTGCCGGGCGGCCTCTTCCCTCGCCCGCTCGCGATCGCGGCGCTTCTGCTCCCGTTCGTAGGCGACAGCGGCCTTCTGCTCCGCCGCTTTGTCGGCCGGCCGGGAGGAAGTCTTCGTCGGTTTGCGGCCGGCCGGCTTGCGGGCGGCTTTAGTTGGTCGTGC
>JAQGKC010000407.1 GCA_028290305.1 Bradyrhizobium sp. | reverse complement strand
AGCGCTGGCACGAAGAGCCACGCGCCTTCAGGAAGCCGGCCGCAGGCGGTGATCACTATCGCGACAAGTGCGAGCACAATCGATCGGTCGGCCTTGCCAAGTGGACCTTCCAGCCGGCGGGGGCCGTTCAGCATCGCCCCTGCCATGCCGACAAACTCGGACATGGCCGCGAAGCAGACGACCAACGCGACCGAGGCGCCCGAGAACGGAGGAACAAACGCGAGCGGTAAGAAGAGAGCGACGTCCGAAACGAGATCGCCTGCTTCGTTCAAGATGCCGCCGAGGCGGCTCTTTTGTCCGAACTCGATGGCGAGCGTTCCGTCGATGGCCGCGAACGCGGTGCGCGCGGCAAGCCAGGCCGGCAGTATTGCGAACAACGGAGAATGGGCAGCAAAGCGGCAAAGGAATGCGCCCACCAGCACCGAGCCGACGAGGGATGTCAGCGTGACTTGATTGGCTGTCACGCCCGCTTCATAGAGACGGGCCGCGGCGGGCCGCAACGCCTTTCGGAGCAGAGGTTTCAAGAAAGTCAGCGAGGTCACTGCGAGAAACGCGGGCCGCGGCTCGGCGCACGAAGCCTCTTGGGACTCGGACTCGTCATCGGGACCAGTCGGCGCGCCGTGGTTCAGGTGGCTTGTGAGGCTTCCCGGTCCAGCAGGGCGCGTTTGCGTTCCACGCCCCAGGCATATCCGGAAACCGACCCGTCGTTGCGGATGACGCGGTGGCACGGAATGGCGACCGCGAGCTTGTTCGCCGCACAAGCGCCGGCGACCGCGCGCACCGCTTTGGGAACCCCGATCCGCTGCGCGAGCTCGGCATAGGAGACCGTCGCGCCGATGGGGATTTCCTGAAGCGCTTGCCAGATCAGCTGCTGGAAGGCGGTGCCTCGGATGTCGAGAGGCAAATCAAGACCGATCTCCGGCGCTTCCACGAACCCGACTACCCGCGCGACCATCGCCTCATAGTCCCTGTCGGCTCCGATTAGGCTCGCCTTGGGGAAGCGATCCTGCAGGTCGTGGACGAGCTCCTCCGCGTCGTCCCCGAGAAGGATCGCGACGACCCCCTTGTTGCTCGATGCCACCAAAATGGCGCCCAGAGAACTTTGACCGACCGCGAACCTGATCTCCTCGTTCGCCCCCCCAGCGCGATAGTTCGATGGCGTCATACCGAGCATGTCGGTCGATTTCTCATAGAACCGCCCGCTCGAATTGAAGCCGGCGTTGTACATTGCCTCGGTGACGGAATTGCCGGAAACCAGACCTTCGCGGACCTTCTTGGCACGGTGCGCGGCGGCATAGCTCTTCGGCGTGAGTCCAGTTGCGGCCTTGAACACGCGATGAAAGTAGCCAGAGCTCATGCCAACTGCCTCAGCCAGGTGCTCCAGCGAAGGCTCCTCCTCGCCCGTCTCGATGATGCGGCACGCCTTGGCGACCAAGGTGGCATTCTCGGCTTCCACAGAGGGCCCATCCGGATTGCAACGCCTGCAGGGGCGAAAGCCCGTCGCCTTGGCGCTTGCTAGGCTATCGTGAAGCTGTACGTTTGTCGGGTTTGCCGTCCGCGAGGGGCACGACGGACGGCAATAGACCCCCGTCGTCGAAACCGAATACCAGAAGTGACCATCGGCCGTCTTGTCGCGCGCGAGGACGCGGGCCCATCGCGGATCATCCGCGATGGGTAGGGGCATCTGTTTCCGGAATTGAACGAGCGTTGCGATCATCGGTGTCTAGTCTCCACGATGCCGGAGAGGTTGCCACCCGATTTCCGACGGCACACTCCGGTCCTTGTCTTCAAATCGAATGCGCCGGCGATGGAGCCGGTCGGGAACCGATTCACCGTCCGGAATCAATGCCCTGGCTGGTCCAGGCATGGTAACCAACCGCCACGGCAAATACGCCGACCACCAGCAGTGGATAAGCGAACCACCGAGCGCAGCTCCGCGACGTAAAGAAAGATTCCGGCCACCGGCCTGCGCACCGGCGGAGCGAAGAATGCCTCCGGCCGGGCTTCAGGAGTTGGGGATGACGGCGGCGGTGTATGAACGCGGGCAGCCAGGCGGCCGACATGAGACTCGCGATCAGGGCGTAGAGCACGACCGCCGCCTTTTGATCGACGACCGTGCCGTCGCGAAACGCTCCAGCCAGCACGCCCGTCGGGAACGGAATCAGTGACGCCGTGCCGATGATACCAAGATCGATCCAGTTCAAATTCATGTCCGCCTTGCGCAGACGCTCGAACATGTAGCGGTGATTGAGCCAGATCACGCTGACGTAAATGAAGGCAAGCGCATAGACGAGATAAGACGACCACTCCAGCAGAAGCTCTTCGCCCAATCTTCCAGGAGACGCGTTGGCCGATGGATTTCAAGGACAAGGAGCGTGATGATGATCGAGAATGCTCCGAGGCCGCGCTCCCCTCCTCTCTGGCGGATGCTGACGAGGTCGGCTCGCACGTGATGGCACTAAACGCGTCGGTCCTGCCGACTAAAGCCCAAGAACGGCAGCTTCGGACAGGTGCGTCCACGTCCAACGCTGGCATGTCGAGTATCCTCTTTCGCTGGAGTCGGCGAGCCGCTTAGGCCACGTGCTCAAGAATAGCGCCATTGGACGAATGAGCGGCCAGGGCGTCCATGTTCTGCAAGGTGCGCCGAAGCGCGCTGCTCGACGTGGAAAGCGTGTAGGGAAAGTAGACAACCTCAACGCCGAGCGCCGCGAAGTCGCGCTCCAGCTTGTTGCCCTTCTCGGTGCCCTGCCAATCGTTTCCCTTGAATAGCACGTTGAAGCGGAGGTCCTTCCAGATCACGACCTTGTCGTTCGTCAACGCCGGGATCGCGGCGTCCACGAAGCGCACGTTGCGGACGATCTCGACCCGCTCGGCAAGGGGAATCACCGGCGTCACTCCCTTGTCCCGGATCAGCACCTCATCCGCTACGACGCCCGCGATCAGATATTCGCAGTGCTCCTTGGCGCGGCGGAGCAGATTGAGATGGCCGATGTGAAAGAGATCATATGCGCCCGGCGCGTAACCAATGCGGATCATCAGAGTGCGTCCTGTTTTCACCGTGGACTTCAGTGTGGCAGAAGCTACCGTGGCGATGACTCCGGAACGCTCCGCTTCCTGCGATGAAATCCAACATCGCTCTCGAGATGTCGTCTTGCTGCTCCAAAAGCAGACGAGGCCCGCACGATGTGCGAGCCTCGCTCATCAGATGAACTGACGGTGCGGATGTTTTCCGATCAGGCCGCCGCTTTGAGCAACTCGAGCTGGGTCAGCGCGGTGACGCCGTCATCGAGGCCGATTTCCTCGACGATCTTGCCGTCGACGACCTTGAGCACCGTTGTGCCGGTGAAGTGCATCTTGCGGCCCGTCGCCGCCGGTAGGCCACCGATCACGAAATCGTTGAACGCCGGGCCGGTGTGGGTGCCTCCGCCTTCCCATTGACCGACGACATAGTCGCCCTCGGCGATCAGGTCCGCGGTGCCCCAGAAGTTGAGATCGGGGAACGCGGCGCGGAAATCGGTCATGAACGCCTTGATGTCGGCGCGGCCACGCCGGGGCTCATGCAGCGAATATTTGAGCAGCATGTCGGGGGCGGCGATCTCATCGATGACGCCAAGATTGACGGTCTTGCCCCAGAATTCCGTGAACCAACGACCAACGACGGCCTTGTTATCATCTTGTTTGCTCATTGAAAGACATCCTTTTGCTTTGCAGGAACTACAGATCGACTGGCGATCGCTGCAATCACTAGCACCGTCTCTTCGAGCAGAACTCCGGTTCTTGTCTTGAAATCGAAATCACAAGCCAACTAGCTGGCCGCGAAACTCGGGCTGTTCAGGCGAAAACGCGCGCACTATTGCTTCGGCCGCGCCCGAATAAATCGACCGCCTTCAAATACGTGACCGAGACTTCCAAGAATTGTCGTGACCTCTCCGGGAACCCCGCGGCACGTCGAAGATCGACCCTCGAGAGTAGGGCGATCGACGTCGCTCACGGCGAAAAGCACCGCGCTTAGTCCCCGCTGATAGGTTGTATGCGGAGAAACGCGCATTTGTTGATATTCTCTGAGCCGCTTGCTTGATCGTCGATGAGATATCCCTCTTCCCAGAAGAGCGCGTCGGCATCATCGCTCGCGTTGCTTCCCCAGTTCGGGAATTTCAGGCGTGGGACCATGCCTGGATCAAGCTCGTCAACGACAGCGGGCAACGCAGTATCCAGGTACGCCCGAGCATTGTACTTCGATGGCGGAAACTTACGGGGATCAAACGTCTCATTTAGTTGGCCGGGAAATTCTCTGAGGTAGAATCGTGTGTTTCGGCGTCGAAGTTTGACCCCTTCATATCCAAGAATTTGAATGAGTTGTTGTGCCGATCGGCGTCGGGACCCCCACGCCGAGTCACAGCGTTCACAGCGCATCAGCCACGATAGTTCGGTGCGTCAGGAACGGCAAAGATTAATCTTGGGCCACCGAACCATCCCCACCGTCGCTCGCTCGCCTGAGCACAGCGTTGGCGAACGACAGCGGCGGAGCGGGGTGGCCTATCCTCTTGGTGAGCCCAAGCATCGTCAGGCGGCTTCGCGATTCAAACTCGGTCCGCCTGTAGTGCGATCGCGGCGTTATAGGCTCAGCCCCCTATTCCTTCCCAACGTCCACTCGATTCCGCCGTCCTCGCGCTGTAGGCCGGTGATGTGCCGGCCGATGTGCTTCTCGAGGAGAGGTTGCCATGGCACGAGCTGAAAGCCGAGCCCGTTGTCGATCATGGCGAAGCGTCCGCTGACGAGGCCGGCGACGCCAGCGAGGCGGCCACTGACATACTCGCCAGCGTTTGCTGGCATGTAGGTTAGCCCGCGCTCTCTCGCCATCTGATGGCCGACACGCTCAACCTCCTGTCGCTCAAGAGTCGCCACCGTGTCATGGAGACGCCAGCGTGCACGATCGCGGGGTTGGGGCGTGAAGCCGAACACGCCGACCGCGTTCAGGCTCATCAACACGCCGATCATCGCGACTAGGACCAGTCGCAGGAGCGGCGGCGACGAGTGCCAATGCTCGGTCAGCCATGCCGCGGCGACGAGCTTCCCGGCTTCCAGCGTGGCACCATGATGATTACAGGCCAGAACGCACCGGCAAAGATTGCGGTGAGGCCATCAATGGAAAAGGCTGCTGATACACAGGCGAGCGCAGCGCTACGGTGAACGCGGTGAGCTTGACCGGTGTCATGGAACGCCGCCATCGGGCTGAGAGCGCAGCCAAGCCAGCGCCTCCATGTCGTCGAATGGGCGGGCCGGAACGGTTTCGGTCATGATGAGATGCTGCTCCTCGAATATGGCCGGCGCGACCGCACGAAGGTCTTCGCCTGGCCGGTCCGATCGCGATAAGGCTGACCTCAGGCCACCATGAACCCGAACCCTGTTGCGATCGGGCACCGCGACAGTCCGTCCGCGCGAGTTGCAAAAGCGCGATCTCGGAGCGAGTGGCCGGGCACCGTGTCGCCAAATGGCGGTGCGGTATCATCGCCGCCACGTGAAACCGGAACCGAGACTTCGCGGCTCCAAGCTGTCACCAGCATCCAGGAAGGTTGGCACGTGGTACGCAGGAGCTGAACGGCCAAAATGCACGCCGTAGCCCGCTGCACCTCTCCAAGAGACAGCCGACGGTGCGAGCCCGATTACACCGGTCGGCCACCCGACCCGTTTGCATAACATCGTATCGAGCGCCGTGTGGCTCCTGTTTCCGCGAGCCGGGCCGTAAGGCCCGGCGAGCCGGGCGCGCCCAACGCGTCAGCGCCGCCGATCCGGCTTGCCGGATCGGCGGCGCGGCACAATGCTGCCAGAAGGAGCCGCGCAACCGGTGTCACCCGATTGCGCAGCTCACGTTTAGACGGCACGCTCCATCAAGCGCTTTGCTTTGCCTTCCAGCTCAAGCCTCGCGTCCTGATGGGCCTTGCCGCGAGCAACGGCAGTGATGCCCTGCACGAAATCAAAGATGGATTCCGGCTTGCGATTTTCCTCGCCCAAAACAGCTTCAATGACTTTCGATGTCTCGGATTTGGAGAACCCGTTTTTGCGCAGAAAGCTCTCGCGATCCTCGTCCGTGCGGGCGACGATCTGCTGTCGTGCGGCATTGATGCCGGCGACGAATGGCGCGGGCGACGAATTCGCAAAGCTCGTCAGAGCCGGTGCTGCTTCATGGGCGAACCGTTGCGCCGCAAATTTGGAATGGCGGATGGTGATCTGCTCGAAATTCTCCACGCCCCAGAGATTGCGGTTCATGCAGACGGCGCGGAGATAGAAGCTCGCAATGCCAAGCGTCTTGCTGCCGACTTCACTGTTCCAGCAGTAAAATCCCCGGAAATACAAATCCGGTGATCCGTCCGGCAGCCTCCCTGCCTCAATCGGATTGGTGTCGTCGACCAGTCATGCTGCATAATGCGCCTCCTCTTAACTCATTGAAATCCAAAGGTCTGTTGATCGGGATTTGGTGTTACCGGAGCTGTCGATCG
>JAQGKC010000400.1 GCA_028290305.1 Bradyrhizobium sp. | reverse complement strand
CACAGCGAACGACGCATAGGCCGACACGGCCGCCATCACCATCCGGCCCATGCCGAAGCGGCCGCCTAGGAAGCCCGCGAATTGCGAGGCACCGATGAAGCCGATGGCATTGATCGAGAATGCCATGCTGTATTGCGTCGGCGTCAGGCCATAGTGGCCGATATAGACGAAGGACGATGTCGACAGGAACGCGAAGAAACTGGAAATGCCGAGCCCGCCGATGAACACCGCAACTTCGACTTGAATGGCGAGGCCAGGACGGCCAGAACGAAACAGAGCAGCCCGATCATTCCGCCAGCTTAGGCAATTCCATCGCGTCATCAACTCAGATAAGGTTTTCGGTACACACAGGTTTGACCTCGAACGGCGCCCGCACGGAGAAGCGCAGCAGCCGCCTGATGGTTTCGAGATCCGACCCAGAGTCGGTGTAGTCGCCGGCCTTAACCAAACTTTACCGTGACTGCATGCTGCGCACCGGGGGCCTCCTGCAGAACCGGGCGTTTAGAATTTCAGGGTCGTTCTGAGTCCGAGCATGGTGGCATTCTTAACCGGGCCCGGGAAAAGGTCCCGATGGATTTGTACTGCCCCAGACCGGATGGATGATGTACCGAAAAGTTGGCTGCAGCGTTGTGGTACCGGTAGACGGCGGTTTAACGATCCTTCGAATGAGCGTTGAGGCCAAGTTGAACTTACGAAGGTGCTTGCAACCAAGGCGCAGTGCCGGCGAATTGGCTTCCCCATCCCTTCCAGCGAATCGAACGTTGGTTCTGCGTCTAGCTGGCACTCACGATTTTGCATCACCGACGGTGTCGGCGACCCGAGCTCCTCGGGCCCCAATCGGCTTGCAGCCTCCCTCCGTGCTGTCGGCCGCGGTCTGGTGCTCCATTTCCGAATTAAGTTCGGCCCCAAGCAGAACGACGATGGTAGACATCCACATCCACACCATTAGGCCGATTGCGGCGCCCAGCGATCCGTAGGTGGCATCGTAGTTCGCATAATTTGCTAGATAGAAGGACAAGATACCGGATCCCGCGAGCCATGTTGCGGTGGCGAACACACTACCTACGCTGAGCCAGCGCCACTGCGGCGCGCGGCGGCTCGGCCCGAACCGATAAAGCACAGCGAGGCCGAGCAACATCATCAAGATCAAAACGGGCCAACGGCCGATCCGTAACAAAGCGTCGCTGATGGAACCGAGGCCGATGGTGGTCAGGATGATTGGAAGTGCGACGACGCCGCCGATAGCAAAAAGGGCGGCCACCAGGCCGCCGAACGTAAACGCCAGCGAAATCGCGTTCAGCTTGAGAAAGCCGCGCTTCTCGCTTTCCTCGTAGACGACATTAAGTGCGTCGATGATTGCCTTCATGCCGCCATTGGCGCTCCACACCGCGAGCAGAAAACTGAAGACGAACGCCAGTCCCAGCTTGACATCCCCCTTTGCCAGCACCCGGTCGACCTGATCCTTTACGATGTCGAAAGCTCCGCCAGGCAGAACGCCGGCCACCAGCGATAAGTGGTCGTTGATCGTGCTTCCCTTTGCAAACAGCGCGTAGCAGGACACCAGCGCCGTGATGGCGGGAAACAGGGCAAGCAAGCCGTAGAACACGACACCGGCCGCGACCGCCAGAACCCGATCTTCATCGAGCTGCTCATAGGTCCTGATCAGAATATCCTTCCAGCCTTTCCAGGGAATCTGCCAGGGCGCGACCGCGCGGCGTCCACGGCCGTGATCGCCGGAAGTCGCCGTGCCCTCCAATTCGCCGCTGCTGTCTCGGAAGTTCGGCCCACTGGCGTTTTGGCTTTCGGCCCGATCCAGATAGCTCATTTTGTTCATTGCATCCGCTCCCAGCAATTGCTTGGCTCTACCCTTCCAATTCCATGATGTCTTCAAGGTTATGTCTTCAACGTTCCTCGGCCAACGTCATGTAGTTCTGGTTTGCCTACGCGAAGTGTGGAGGAGGCCAAGCTTGCGGCAAACATTCGAATGCCTGGCAGCCTATCCGGACCGCGACCTGGCGTGCCCCGACGACATTGTATCTAGCGGCTTCCGATATACTTCCTTTTCGCCATCATCGGTTACGCGGATGGCACAGCCGCGTGACCGTAGTTCGGGCCGGACGATGCAAAGCTCATCGGCGGATCGGCTCTGTCAGCGGCCGTGGCCAAGTCTTCAAGGATCATGCCTCCTTGATCCCTGAATTCTTGGCCGATGACCAGATCGAAATTAAAATACGGCATGCCCCGGAAACGCCGATCATTGTGGGTGGTTCCTTGAAAATAGTGGATGAGGCTTTCGATTCCCTTCCGATCCACCTTGCCATCGCTGTTGCTGTCCTGAAGCGGCGCGATCTCATCAGATACCGCACTTCGCCCCCAGTCTCCGAGGTGCTCCAAAGCTTATTCAAAAAGTGTTCCGTTCGCGGGTCGGTAATATCGTCAGATCTGGTCACTGCCGACTATCAAAGTTCTTGATAGCCCGCCGCAAGCCGGCCTTCTTGACCAGCCTCGCCGCTTTGCAGGGCACTACCCAGATGCGGCTCCGCTCCTGCTTCTCCGGCCAATTACCCTGCTGACGCGTTACCTCGAGCGGAAAGATTTGGACGTCGCACATCACAGACTGCTTTTTCTTCACCCTTCGTTTGCTGAATTGGCCGATACGCCTTTCGCCGACGGCTCCGCGCACGCCGGCTTCTTGGTAGGCTTCGATCGCTGCCGTTTGCTGAGGCGTGCCGTGCTTGATCGGCCAGAGCTTTGGCACCGACCATCGGCGCTTCTTCCTTGTGGCGATCAGCAGGATTTCAACATTGTCATCCCGCATCCGATATGGAAGAGCTGCAAACTGCTTCAATTTCACCGACAATCCTCCGAAAAACCAAAGAACAACTTGCTGCGGCGATGGTTCCACGCGCACGCGCCGGACCGGCGCGACGCTCAAAGAGTGGCGGACGCTGTACGCTGCCGAGGATACGAACTGAAATGTCCGTACGGATCGAAGCCCGCGGATTTCCGAGTCGGAGGGAAGATACGGAATCATCCGCCAAGCATCATTGCCTGCGGGTGACAAGCATCAGTTTTCCTTGCCCCTTCGATTACAAGACTGCGGAGCTCGGCCTGATGGCGCAGCAGTCCGGCTTTCTTCAGTGCCTCGGTTCGAGCAGGGCTGGCGGCATCGCTCGCGCATTTTCTAAAGCTTCCGGCGCGTAAGCGTCCGGACCATCGTTTTGATCGTGCTGGTGGATGTTGACATCGCGTCTCCCGCCAGGCGATTGAAATGCAACCGGGCTCGGCCGTCTGTTCGATGTATGACTCTGGAACCGGCTTTCTGACCTGTGGGTCCGTAAAACATTCAGCCACGACACCGCCTCGATCGATCCCGCCTGGCGCGGATAGTACGATCGCCCGGTCCGGCACCGACGGAGCTTGGTCCAATGACGGGTTCATTTGCGAACTTGAGACCGGAGAGTCTGGCAAGCGCTTTAAGAGAGCCATAAGAGAAGGGAATGGGGAGAACGCGCTTCCGACTGCGCAGCCCGTGACGAACCCGGGCCGCCGCCCTGCGCGAAACGATTTGAATCGCCACTCCGCCGACATGAGGGTTGAAAATTAACGAGCAGGGTCCGCTATCTGGCCCAGCGTTGGCTATGGCATGCGCCGCGTACCATCTGGTTCCATCTAAACCTGGCTCCGGAACCCTGCGGAAAGGGGCGCCTTCCACTGACGAGTTGCAATGGCCCTCCTCCCAAAGTGAACAGACCGTCGAAGCAACTCCAGGATAGGCTGCCTCCTCGCGCAACCCTGAAGCGGCACATTCCATGACTCGCATTACACGCCGGAGCTGGACTCCTGACCAGATAAATCTTCTTTTCTCACTCGTCGAAACAGGCGTGTCTGCAGCGCGCGCGTCAGTTGCGCTGAGGCGGCCCAAGCTTGCTGTGCAAAATAAAGCGAGGCAGTTGGGCAGACCCTTTCAGGACGTTAGAGACGTCAAAGCCGCGCGGCTGGCGAGGGAGGCCAACGAGTTGGAGGCAATAGGTCGCTCCGATACTTGGAGCAGGCACCAATCCATCCCACCAAGACCGAATGCAGACATGAAAAGATAACAGGCATCTGCCGGGCCACACTTCCGGACATCCTCGCTGCGCACGGTTGATGGTTCCTTCCGTATCGACCGGTAGCCACACCTTTGCCAATGCTGAATCCGGCATGCGAATCGCCCGACCAAGGCATCGGTGTGGGCACCGAGTCGCGTCGGAGACCAGTCCCGGGCACATTCTTCACCCAAGGGTCCTGAACGTGCTCGGGGGCGATGATCTCCTGCATGCCAACTCCTAGCCCCGGGAGATCGCAGGTGTTCGGCGCAATGTAGGAAGCAGCATTGTGGCACAAGGGCCCGTTCCTTTCCAAAACGGTGCCACCCGAGAACGGTCATGATTGCCAACGAGCCCGAGCGGGCCAGCATCTTGGCGCTTCGGGAAGAATGGCTCATCGGCGCGTCGCTTGCCTGGCTTATCGTCTCGGTGGCGGCCTAGTACGTGCGTCGCAAGATGCGCTCACTGCGGCGGGCCCGGATCTCTGAAAAAACGGGCAACTCCGCCATGTCGCGAACCGCTTGCGGTTGAGCGTCCCGTAACGGCACATTTCGTAATGCTCGACGACGTGCGCGTTCGCAACGATCGCGGCGTCCAGCACGGCCTTGTCCTCGATCTCGGCGGCCGTCTCGTCGGCCTCCTTGATGATGCCGTCGATCGCCGGACACTGCGTCCTGCTGGGCTGCTTGCCGAGTTTCTGGAAGACCTTCTGAAGCCGCTCGATCCGCTTGTTGGTCTCTTCCCGAGATGGCCCTTCAGCCCCGCGACCAGATCGCGGTTGGTCGCCTTCTCGATCATCTTGGGCAGCGATTTAACAATCTGCTGCTCGGCGTAATAGATGTCCTGGATACCATGGATCAGCAGGTCCTTCATCGATTTTATGTCCTGTGAAGATTCCCATATTCGACGTCTCCTTTTCGCAGTGATGGCCAAGAAACGCCGTTGGTCGGCCGCCGTTCCTTCTCCATGATCAGGACTTTCGGAGGTCGAGATGGACGGACAAGACCGCTTCACCAACATGCTGGGACAGGCGGCGATGGACGTGTGGGGCGATATGCCGCGCGACATCATCCGGCGAAGCCGGGCTGAGCACGCGGAGGAACTGGACACGGCGACGCGAGTTTATGTAAGCCGCTCCCTCGCCGCGGCGTGAAGGTTCAGGATGGCCGACGAAACGATAACGACCACCGGCATCGCCGCCCACGGCGCCTCCCGGCTCCCGTCGGTGGAGGTCGACAGCTTCAACATCGAGCTGAAGGACGATGAAGGATTTCTCGGAGACCGCGCCAGCAAGGGTGCCTTCCGGGACATTCTCGACAGATGGCGAAAGCCGCTGCGCAAGTCGGGCGAAGACCCGTTCGGCAAGGAACCTTCCGAAAACATCAGCAAGAAGGTACTTGACGCCGTGATGGTCGGCAAAGACACCGAGGCCTCGGCAGTTGTGCACAGCGCCATCGAGGGCTTCGCGCAGGAGCTCGCTCATGTCACGCGTCGCTTTCTCAAGACCAAGGCCTGGGAGAAGACCGAGCGCATTGTGGTGGGTGGCGGCTTTCGCGACAGCCGGCTCGGCGAACTCGCCATCGCGCGCACCGAAATCGTCCTCAAGGCCGAGAATTTCGAGATCGAGATGCTGCCGATCCGCCACCATCCGGACGATGCAGGCCTCATCGGCGCGGTCCAACTCGCGCCTTCCTGGATATTTGAGGGGCATGACTCCATCCTCGCCGTCGACATCGGTGGTACGAACATCCGTTGCGGCGTCGTCGAAACGCGCAGCAAGAAATCACCGGACCTGTCCAAGGCGAGCGTGTGGAAGTCCGAGCTCTGGCGCCACGCCGACGACGAGTCGACCCGTGAGAACGCCGTGAAGCGTCTCGTCAAGATGCTCAAGAACCTGATCGCGAAGGCGGGAGAGGAGGGGTTCAAGCTCGCGCCGTTCATCGGCATCGCGTGCCCC
>JAQGKC010000386.1 GCA_028290305.1 Bradyrhizobium sp. | reverse complement strand
ACGTCAACGCGATCTTCGGCATCGCCAGCATGATCATCGCGGTGCCGACCGGCGTGAAGATCTACAATTGGCTGTTCACGATGTATGGCGGGCGGGTTCGCTTCGAGACGCCGATGTTGTGGTCGATCGGGTTCATGGTGACGTTCATCATCGGCGGCTTGACGGGCGTTCTGCTCGCGGTGCCGCCCGCCGACTTCCTGCTGCACAACAGCCTGTTCCTGATCGCTCACTTTCACAATGTGATCATCGGCGGGGTGCTGTTCGGCGCGTTTGCCGGCTACACCTACTGGTTTCCGAAGGCGTTCGGCTTCCGGCTGCATGATGGCCTCGGCAAGGCGGCGTTCTGGTTCTGGCTGGTCGGCTTCTATGTCGCCTTCATGCCGCTTTATTGGCTCGGCTTTCTCGGCATGACGCGACGCATGCAGCACTACGACGTCGCGGCCTGGCGTCCGTGGCTGATGGTGGCTGCCTTTGGAGCCGTCCTGATCCTGATCGGCATCGTGTTTCAGATCGTCCAGCTCGTCGTCAGCATCCGGCACCGTGAGGAATTGCGCGACCGCACCGGCGATCCCTGGCACGGACGATCGCTGGAATGGGCGACTTCGTCTCCGCCGCCGGTTTTCAATTTCGCCATTACGCCCGAAGTGCAGGGCGCGGACGCTTATTGGGAAATGAAATCGCACGCGCAGCAACAGGGTCCCGAAACCAGCGAGCCGCACTACCAGGACATCGAAATGCCGCGCAATTCGCCGACCGGATTCGTCTGCGCGTTCTTCGCCACCGTGATGGGATTTGCCCTGATCTGGCACATCTGGTGGATGGTGTTTGCCGGCTTCGTCGGCGCGGTCGCGACCTTCGTGGTGTTCGCATGGCGCGACCACGACGAATACGTCATCCCCGCCGCGGAAGTCGCACGCATCGACCGCGTCAATCTGGCTGAACGGCGCGCCCTCGCCAACCTCGGGAGTGCGTGATGACCGACGCGACGTTGGCGTATCCAGGCAGCGACCCGCACCGTCTCGGGGAGATGGCAGGAACAGCCGTGCACAGCGGCCCCGCGTCCAAACGCATCGTCACCGGCTACGGTTTCTGGATCTTCATCCTCAGCGACATCATCATGTTCTCGGCGTTCTTTGCGAGCTACGCCGTTCTACTCGGGCAGACCGCGGGCGGGCCGAGCGGGCGCGAGCTGTTCGACCTGCGCAGTGTTGCGATGGAAACCGGATTCCTTCTCGCGTCGAGTTTTACCTGCGGTCTTGCCATTATCGCAGCCGACACCCGCAACACGACCTGGTTCCAGATTGCCATGGCCGTCACCTGCGTCTTCGGCCTCGCCTTCCTCGCGCTCGAAGGCAAAGAATTTGCCAGCCTCGTGGCACGCGGCGCCGGGCCGACGCGCAGTGCGTTCCTGTCGGCATTCTTCACGCTGGTGGGCTGCCACGGGCTGCACGTCTCGGCCGGCATCCTGTGGCTGTTGACGATGATGGCGCAGGTGTTCGCCAAGGGGTTCAGGCCGGATATCCAGCGCCGCATCCTGTGCTTCGCGCTGTTCTGGCACGCGCTCGACATCATCTGGATCGCCGTGTTCACCATCGTCTACTTGCTGGGAAGCGCAAAATGACCAACGGAGTCGATGAGTTCGTCAACAACGCCGACGTCGCACCGGGCGACGAGCACGTAGAGGGCGGCAGCATCGCCCAGCGGGTGGTCGGTTATCTGACCGGACTGGGACTGGCCATTCTGCTGACGGCAACCTCGTTCTTTGTCGCAGGCACCGATCTCGTCTGGGAGCCGAGCATTCCGGTCGCCCTTGTCGTTTTGGCGATCGCGCAGATGGGCGTGCATCTGGTGTTCTTCCTGCACATCACCACGGGGCCCGACAACACCAATAACGTGCTGGCCCTGGCCTTCGGTGTCCTGATCGTCATGCTTGTCATGGGAGGGTCGCTCTGGATCATGACGAACCTCAACCAAAACATGATGCCGATGGATCAAATCATGCAGATGCAGCGGTAGCCGTGATCTTGACTGCTATCGATCGCGGCTCGACTCTCGTTTCGCGACTGCAACGCCTCGCAATTAATGCACATCGATCAGCGCGGCATCGACAGCTACGCCCGGCACGGGAACGGCCGCGGTCTCGGACGGCACATCCGGGAATTCCGTTTCCCAGCCGCCGCCAAGCGCCTTGAACAGTTGCACCAGGTCGAGCGAGACGTTCGTGGTGCTTGTCGCGTATTGTTGCTCCGCCTGAAGCAAAGACCGTTCCGCATCGAGCACGGTTAGAAAATCTGCCACGCCGTCGCTGTAGCGGGCGCGGGCAAGCCCGAGCGCCGCGCGGGAATGCTCGGCCTGCGACCGCAACCTTATGCGGCGGTTCTGTTCGAGGCGGTGCGCCACCAGCGCGTTGACGACGTCGTGCCAGGCCTGCAGCACGGTCTTTCGATAGGCGATCGCCGCTTCCTGCTGCTGCGCTTCGCGCAGTTCAAGCGTACTGCGCAGGCGTCCGCTGGCGAAGATCGGCAATGATACGCTCGGGCCGAAATTGTATTGCAGCGAACTTGACTTGTAGAGGTTCCTGATGTCGAGCGCGTCGAACCCGACAGTGCCGTTCAATTGTACGCTCGGATAGAAGTCACCGACGGCGACGCCGATCGTCGCGGTCGCGGCATGTAGCTGGTCCTCTGCCGCGCGGATATCGGGGCGCCGCCGCGCAAGTTCGGAAGGAATGCCGAGCGGGATGCGTGGCGGCCCCGTTCGGACGGAGGCCGCCCCCAGCGTGGTCCGCAGCGCGCCGGGCGGCTGATCCAGCAGCAGGCTGAGCGCATTAATATATTGCGATTCTTCCTGTTGCAGTTGCGGAATCTGCGCGCGGATGGATTCGACCTGGGCTGCGGCGTTCTCGACATCGAGACCGTTCTGCACCCCGCGCTGCTGCCGCTCCTGCACGACCTGGAGAATATCGCGATCAACCTTCAGATTGTCGTTGGCAATCTTGATCTGGGTCTGCACGCCGCGAAGCTGCATATAATCCCTGGCAAGCTCCGCGAGACTCGATACCAGCGCATCGCGGCGCTGATCGGCGGCCTGGTCGACCTGTGCGTCGGCGGCCTCGACCTGCCTGCGAACCCTGCCCCAGAGATCGAGTTCCCATGAAGCATCGAAGCCGGTGTTGTAGTCGTTGATCGCGCCTGGGTTGAAGCCGGCGCCCGCCGACGGGCCGAGCAAACCGCCGAGCAGGCTGAGGATTCCGTTTTGGCTATATAGCTCGCGCGTGTACTTGGCGTCGCCGTTGAGGGACGGGAATTGGGCGGCGGCAGCGACGCCGCGCTGGAAGCGGCTCTCGGCAAGACGCAGCGTCGCGGTCTGGACATCGAGATTGGCAGCGGCGACGCGCTGTTCGAGATTTGTCAGGACAGGATCGCGAAACACGTTCCACCAGGTCGGATCGGTCGGCGCCGGCAACCGCGCAGTCGACACAGATTGCGCCTTGTCGCCCGAGAACGATACCTCCGGAAGGTTCGAATCGGGCTGGACGAAATCGGGGCCCACCGTGCAGCCCGCGATCAGGGCCGACGAGCCCATGGCGGCCAGCATGTTCCTGAGCATTCGGAAGTTCATCAATGAGCTCCGCCGGGAGCGCCGCCACCGGTCTTGGGCGACAGCAACAAGCAGAACGGAGCCACGATAAACGCAATGATGGCGCAATAATAGAACACGTCGGAATAGGCCAGCACCGTCACCTGGGTCCGGAATGCCTGGTAGACGCGTCCGATGGCGACGTCATGCGCTGCGACCCCGACGCGTCCCATCGTATGCAAGGCGCGCTCATAGGTCGCAATCAGCGCCTCGTACGGCTGATGGAACGGACTTGCCCATTGCGACAGATAGGTCTGGTGAACCTGCGAGCGTTGCGTGATCTGCGCGGTCGACAATGAGATACCGATCGACCCAAACACGTTGCGGAACATCGAGAACAATGCGGCGCCGTCGCCATTGAGACGGCGCGGCAGCGTCATGTAGGCCACGGTGCTGATGGGAACAAAGAGGAAGGCGAGACCGGCGGTCTGCGCCGTACGCATCATCACCAGCGTCCGAAAATCGACGTTCGGCGTAATCGTGCTGGAAAACAACAGCGCCCCGCCCATGATCATGAAGCCCATGCCGATGACATAGCGGGTTTGCACCACCGTCATCAACTTGCCGACGAGCGGTATGAGCACAATGACTGCTATTCCCCCGGGCGAAAGCACAAGTCCGGCCCACGTCGCGGTGTACTGCAGCGTCTGCTGGGCAAATTGCGGAATGATCACGGCGCTTGCATAAAGGATCGCACCCATCGCGCCGATAAACATGCATCCCGCGGCAAAGTTGCGATCTCTAAACACGGCAAGATCGACGATCGGTTTCCTGGCGACCAACAGCCATCCGATCGCGCCAAGGATGCCCAAAAAGGCGATCAGCGCCATCACCCAGATGAAGCTGGATTCAAACCAGCCGTCATCCTCGCCGCGGTCCATCATGATCTGCAGCGCACCGAGCCCGAGCGTGATCAGCGAGAGGCCGATATAGTCGATGCCACGGCTCCTTTTGTTTTTCTCCCACGGCGGATCCTCGACCAGAACCGAGACCAGAAATACCGCCAGCATTCCCACCGGGATGTTGAGAAAGAAAATCCAGCGCCAGCTTGTCTGGTCGGTAATGTAGCCGCCGAGCGTCGGCCCCAGCACTGGCGCGACCACGGTTGCGATCGCGGTGACACCGAAAGCCGCGCCGCGTTTGGCGGGCGGAAATGTATCGAGGATGATGGATTGCTGGTTGGGCTGCAGGCCGCCGCCGAAAAAACCCTGCGCCAGTCTGAAGATAATGAGCTGCCCGAGGCTGCTCGCGATGCCGCAAAGGAACGAGCACACCGTGAACATCGCGATGCAGATGATGAAATAACGTTTGCGACCGAGCAGATCACCAAGCCAACCCGAAATCGTCAGCACGATGCCGTTGGCGACCAGATAGGACGTCAGCGCCCAAGTCGCCTCATCGCTGCTTGCGGAGAGGCTGCCGGCGATGTGCGGCAGCGCCACGTTGACGATCGTGGTGTCGAGAATTTCCATGAATGCCGCGAGTGTGACCGACACCGCGATCAGCCAGGGGTTATATGCAGGCTTCCAGGCAGCGGCCGACTGCAGCGCTGAGGTTTCGGCCTCACTCATCTGACCGTCACCGTCGGCACGGCCGAGATACCGAGCGGCAGCGGAATATCGGGATTGAGGCCGCTGTCGATCACGATCTTGACCGGCACGCGCTGCACGACCTTGACGAAGTTTCCGGTCGCATTCTCGGGCGGAAAGGCGGTGAACTTGGAGCCCGAGCCCAGTTGGATGCTGTCGACATGACCGCGAAGATCCAGTGACGGATAAGCATCGATCTTGATCCTGACCGGCTGGCCCTTCCGCGTGTCGGCGAGCTGGCTCTCCTTGAAATTCGCGGTAATCCAGACTTCAGGCGTAACGATCGAGAAGATCTGCTGCCCGGCGGTAATGTAATTGCCGGCCTCTACGTTCCGCTTGGTGATCCAGCCATCCTGCGGGGCTTTGACCAGCGTCCACGACAGATTGAGGTTGGCTTGATCGAGCCTTGCCTGAGCCTGCTCGACCTGCCCCTTCAATTGCCCGACCTGTGCATCGGTTTCGCCAATCCGCTGTGGCACCGGCGAATTCTGGGTAACCTGTGCATTGGCGAGTGCGACTTGCGCCTGCGCCTGTTTGAGCGCCGCGGTAGCGGCATCGACGTCCTGCTGGGACGTCGCCAGCTTCGGCAGGCTTTGCTGACGGTCGTAGTCGGCCTGCGCCTTGGCAAGATTAGCCTTGGCGGTCGCAAGCTGCGCCTGCGCCTGCTCGAGCTGGGCCGGAAAATTCTTGCGCGCTATCTCGGCGCCGAGTTGCTGTCCCGCATATTGGGCCTTCGCCGTCGCCAGCGCACCCTCCGCCTGATCGCGGTCATTGATGTATTGCCGCGGATCGATATGGACCAGCAACTGGTCCTTCTTGACGAACTGATTGTCGGTCACATCGAGGGAAAGCACTGTTCCCGAGACCTGGGACGCGATGTTCACGGCACGGCCATCCGTGTAGGCATCATCCGTGCTTTCCAGATTGCGGGTTGTAATCCAGTAGAAGATGCCGCCGGCGGCCAACAGGGCAACGACGACGACACCCATCACGACGATCAGAGGTCGACGCTTTTCGCGCGTCTCTTCGTCGGCTTTTTCGTTGGCCCCATCCTCTCCGCCTGAGGCGTCCGGACCTTTTGCCTTGTCGCCCTGCTCAGCATTCTTCTCGCTGCGCTCCGGGGTTGATTGCCGATTGCTCTCCACGGACTGCACATCGTCATGACTTGCAAAGTCGTGGTCGGTATCGGTATCAATGTCGGTCATCGGCATCCCGCTCCGTGGGTGCATGCGCCGGAGCCGGCGAAGCGCCGGAAGCTTAACCGAACTCACGGGTTCGTATTATAAAATGGGGTTCATTCGAGTCAACCGGGGCGGATTAATTCAAGAAATCAAATGGCAAGACCGAAAGCTAAAATCGTTCGTAGAGTTCCACGAGGAGAAAAGCGGCGAATGGAACTCGCCAGGGTGGCCGAACGCATGTTCCTGAAGCATGGTTTTGCCGACACGACCATGCAGATGATCGCCTCCGAAGCGGAAGCTTCGAAGGAAACGCTCTACCGCCACTTTTCAAACAAGGAGGCGTTGTTCGCCGAACTGATCAGCGCAAAAGCGGCTGCCATCGCCGGTCCCCAAAGTGCGCTCGCACGCGATGAACCTCCAGAGACGGCGCTGGTCGAACTTGGAATGAGCCTGATGTACCTGATGGCGAAAGGCGATGCGCCGTCGCTGTTCAAGATCGTCGTCACCGAGGCTCATCGGGCTCCGGATTTGGCCGGCATCTTCTACGACCGGGGACCGGGAGCGACGCTAAAACGGCTGACAGGATATCTGCGGTCTGCCACGCTCCGCGGACAGCTCCAGTGCCCAAACCCTCGCCGGGCCGCCAAGCTGTTCCTTGGTGCCGTCGTCTCACACCATCATTTGCATTGTCTGATAGGCCAGCCGCCGACGCCGGTGGGTTCCGCCGAGATGCGTAAACATGTCCAGGCCGCGGTTGAAATGTTCCTGTCGCATTTTGCCATTGCTCGACAGGCGGTCACCGAGTCGGCGCAAGTCAGATCTGGCTGGTCTGCGCATTCGCGGAAAGAAAGCTGAGCAATTCCGATACCATCGCGGAAGGATTTTCCTCGGCAATGAAATGCGCCGTGCCCGGCACGCGCACCGCCCTGACATTTTCGGCAACTTCCATCATCATCTCCCCCATGACAGGTCCGAGCGTGCTGATCTCGCCGCCGAGCGCGAGCACAGGCACCTTTAGCTTGCCGGATTGTTTGAGGGCCGTCCTGTTGTCGTCGACATCGCGGTCGAACGCCCGGTAGACCTCGAGCCCGGCGCGCATCGCGCCCGGCATGGCGTAGGCCGAGGCATAAATATCCAGATCGCTGTCGCCGATCGCGGAAGGATCGAAGATGCGCGCACTGATCATGGCCTGCAGATAAAGCCGCTCGCGCCCCGCGATCAGCATCTCCGGAATATCCCGAACGTTGTGAAACGCAAACTGCCACACCCGGGGATCGATCCGCATGCGCTCGAACACCGCGGTACCCGAAAGCCGGCATCGGCCAATTTCGGAATGACATGCCGCCATGCCCACCAGGTCTGAGGAAATCCGTGAAACAGAACCGCGGTGCATTTGCCTTCGCCCGCCGTCACGTAGTGAATGCGCGTACCCGGTTCGATTTCCGCGGTACCGTGTTTTACGTCTGCCATGCGGGCGTCGTTCGGCATGAGCCTGTTCCTGTTCGGTCTTGAAAGGATCGTCTTGCGCGCGGCGGTCGCGGTTCACCGGCAAGGAGGCATATGCACACAAGCGCCCGCGAGCGGCGCGGTTCCCTGCTTTTGCGTGCGATGACGTATCATTCAGCTCCGCGACCGGAAAACCATGCCGCCGGTTGAGGGCCAATCCGCGTATGACTATATCTTTTCCAAGGAGAGATCGGATGAAGGCGGAGCATGGAGACCTGACCCGGTGCAGCGCGACCGCGCTTCGCAAGGCGACACGTCGCGTCACCCAGCTATATGACGACATGCTGGAGCCCACAGGATTGACCGTGACGCAATACGGCCTCATCACCGAAATCCTCCGGCGCGGATCGAATTCTCCAACGGTAACAGAGCTCGCCGACGCCATGGTGATGGACCGTTCGGGGCTCGGCCATACGCTGCGTCCGCTGGAACGCGATGGCTATATCGTCCTGGTTCAGAACAAGGAGGATGGCCGGCAGCGCAGCGTGATCCTGACGGCGCTGGGGAAGCGGTTGCACAAGAAGGCGATGGCGCTTTGGGAAAGGGCGCAGCAACGCTTCGCCGAGGTTGTCGGTCGAGACGAGAGGACAAGCCTGCAGGCGAAATTGCTCGCCGTCGCCCATGACGAGCGTCTGACGCGCCCGAGTGATTCGCCGCGACGTCCGGCGAGACCTCAAACTTTCCGCAAGGCCGTCTCGAAATCCTGACGGCCGCGGTATCCATCATTTTGCCGGGTCCAGAACAATGATGCCTTGAACCTGTCTCGACTCGAGCATGCGATGCGCATCGGCGGCGCGTGTCAGAGGAAGCACGGCCGCAACATTGGTCTTGATTGTTCCATTCCGGACGCCGTCCGCCAGGAACTGGAGCGCGCCTGAGATCAGCTCGGGTCTTTCGAAGAACACCGGCAGATAAAATCCCGCCAAGGACTGCGCTTTCGTCATCAGCCGCCGGGGCGCGATCGGATGGCCGGGGCCTCGCGTCGAGCCGAATACGATGTGACGGCCGAAGGTGGCGAGGCATTCAAAATTCTGTTCGAAGACATCGCCACCGATCGACTCCAGAACGATGTCCACGCCGCGTCCCTGCGTGTGGTCGAGAACGGTTTGGGGCCAGCCTGGATCATCATAGCCGATGGCGAGGTCAGCGCCGATGCTCCGCACGAAAGCGCGGCGCTCTTCCGAGCTGGCGGTTCCGATGACCGTACCGGCGCCGAGCGCCGCGATTTGAACGGCGAGACTGCCGACGCCGCCGGCGGCTCCATGAACCAGCACGCTTTCCCCGGCTCGAAGTTGTGTCGAAGCCTGCAGCGTCAGAAAAGCCGTCGCGCCCTGGCAAGGCAGGCTCGCCATCGCGACATCGTCGTCATCCGGTTCCAGCGTTACCGTCGTCGCGACGGCCGCCAGCGCGAACTGGGCGTAGGCGCCCTTCTTCATCAGGGCCATCACCTTGCGACCGACGAGCGCTGTGTCGACGCCGTCACCGACCGCCACGACATGGCCGACGACCTGCAGGCCGGTGACGTGCGGAAGGTGAACGCCTCCGACGCGTGTTTCTTTCTGGTTATAGACGCCCGTGCGCTCGCGGATGTCGGGAAAATTCACCCCGATGGCTGTCGTCTCGATCAGGACTTCACCTTGCGCCGGCAACGGTTTTGGAAGGTCGACATGGCGAAGCACTTCGGGCCCTCCGAAGCTGTCGAATTGAATGGCTTTCACGGGACCCTCTGCTTTTGTTACCGGGCGTACTGGGGCTCGGCGTCCAGCCAGCGCATGAACTCTCCGACGTGGTCGGCCCACAGCGCGGGGTGAGCCATCGTCAGGTGACCATAGGAATTCTCGCTTCCCTTCTGCACGACATAGCGGCCGTGCGGCACTCTCGGTATTTGGTGCTCGAGAACATGAAGCTGCTCGGGGTTGAACTCGTCGTCGTCGAAATTCAGCGCAAACACCTTCGCCTTGATTGAGGATAATTTCGGCTCCGGATCGTAATCGCCCGAGGACTTGATCGAGTAGAGAACGTTGTTGGCGTCGATCAGCTCGGCCTGACCGAGAGTGTCCGCGATGAACCGGTCAGCCGCAGCACTGTCGGGAATGATCGATTGCAAATGCGGCACGCCGTCGATCATGAGACGGAGCACCTCGTAGCCATGCAGCCAGCCGTTCGGGGCTTTGGTGTAGTTTCCGTCGTTCCACTCGGGATCAGAACGGATGTCGTCGATGACCATCCTGCGCCACAACAGATTGCGGCCGGACACCTTGATCGGGAACGAAACGACCGGCATCACGCCGGCGACGGCGTCCGGATAGGCTTCCGCATATTGCCAGGCATTCATGCCACCCATCGACATCCCGACGATGGCGTGCAGCCGCTTGATGCCTAACGTTTCGGTGACGAGCTTGTGTTGCAGGTCGACCATGTCGTTGTAGCCGTAATTGGGGAATTTCGCCTTCAGCCCGTCGCTCGGCCGGCTGGACTGGCCGTGACCGATGCTGTCGGCAAATATCAGATAGTACCTGTTCGCATCGAGCGGCCGTCCGGGATCGAACAGCGCTTTGGTATATTCAGGGCTTAGAACGGCGCGGCTGTCTGCGCCGGTCCAGTGCAGAACCAGAATCGCGTTGTCGATTTCGCCGTGCGTGTCGCGGTGCGGCTTGCCGAGCGTCGCATAGTGGATGCGAAGCCGCGCGAGCGTTTCGCCATCGCGGAACTGGTAGTTCTCGAACCACGCCTCCTGCTGTTGCGCGGCGGGATTTATGGTGACGTCCCAAGGCGGAAGCACTTTTGTCCGGACCGGCTGCAAGGCTTGCGCTGCGTCCTCTGCGATCGCAGGCGCCAGAGAACCGCCGACGCTCAACAATGCGCCCACAAGCACCGACCATCTAAATGCCGCTACTGCCATATATCTCTCCGTTCTACTTCCCGGGCTGCTCGCGAAACATCTTCGGCGACATATGCAGCTATCGACCTGCGTCACGACCCGCTGGTGACGTCGATGTGGTATTATAGGCATATGCCTACAACGGGGTGAGCTTTCCCGTAACCGATTTGTGAACGGCGTCAGGTCATCTCTTTCAGGACGTCAATGAATGCCCTCAGGCCGGCCGGCAGCAGGCGATGGCCTGGATAATAGAGGCAATAACCCGGAAAATCCGGCGTCCAATCCTTCAGCAGGACGGCGACGTCTCCGCGCAAAAGCGCATCGCTGGCGACATCCATGCTCACGAACGCGATGCCGAGCCCGTCGACCGCCGCCTCGACCATCAGCCCCATATGATCGAGCGTGATCGTGCCGGTAACATCGAGCACGCGCTCCTGGCCGCGGCGCTCGAACTCCCAGCGGTGAATTTTCCCGCTGGGCATACGGAAGCGGATGCAATCATGCTGAGCCAGGTCGTCGGGTGTCCGAGGGATCCCCCGCGCCGCCAGATACGCGGGAGAAGCGATGGGAACAAATCGACTCTCGCCGCCGAACCGCACCACAATCATGTCTTGCGGCACCGCCTCCCGCAAACGCACCCCGGCGTCAAAACCTTCGGCAACAATGTCGACGAAACGCCCATCCGTGACCAGATCCAGCTGCACCTCGGGATAGCGCTCAACGAATGCCGGCACGATGCGTCGCAACAGCAATCGCGTCGCGCTTTCCGATGCGTTGATGCGCAGCGTGCCGGACGGCCGTTCACGCAGCATGCCGACCTCGGCCAACGCGTGATCGAGATCGCCCAGAATTGGCGTCAGGCTCTGATACAGCCGTGCGCCGGCTTCGGTCGGTGCAACGCTGCGGGTTGTTCGGTTGAAGAGGCGCAGCCCCAGCCGCTCTTCGAAGGCCCGCATCATGTGGCTCAGGGTGGAGGCAGAGAGTCCCACCTCGTCGGCGGCAGCACGAAAGCTTCGGTGCCGCGCGACGGCGGTGAAGGCGACCAGTTCGGCGAGGCTTGGACGGTCACTCATGGGAAAAACACAGTAATCCATGCCGATTCTGGGCGATAGTCCTACTAATCCGGTGATGACACATGGGGGACGGGAGATGGCGAGTGCCGCCCCGCGAGACGGCGAGTGCCGCTCGGAGCGAAAGGACCTCATCCATGTCGAGAAATTGGTTCATCACCGGCACGTCTTCCGGCTTTGGCCGGATCATGACCGAGCGTCTTCTTGCGAGGGGAGACCGTGTGTTTGCGACGCTCCGCCAGCCGGAGCAGCTCAACGAATTGAAGGCCAGGTATGGTGATGCCCTGGCGGTGGCCGCGCTCGACGTCACCGATTCCGAGGCGGTGCGCGCGATCGTCGACCGGGCATTTTCCACATTCGGGCGTATCGACGTCGTCGTCAGCAACGCCGGCTACGGCCTGTTCGGTGCGGCGGAGGAGGTGACCGATGCGCAAATCCGACATCAGCTCGACACCAACGTCATCGGATCCATGCAGGTCGTGCGCGCCGCACTTCCCTTTCTGCGGGCGCAAGGGAGCGGCCGCATCCTGCAGCTCTCCTCCATGGGCGGCCAGATCGCGCTGCCGGGCTTGAGCCTCTACCACGCCAGCAAATGGGCCATTGAAGGCTTCTTCGAAACGCTGGTGCAGGAGATTGCGCCCTTTGGAATCGAGGCGACGCTGGTCGAACCCGGCGGTGCGAGGACCGAGTTCGGTCTGGGCAGCATGGTGGTCGGTCCCGCGCTCGACGCCTACCGAACCGCCCCATTCAGCCAGCGTCGCAAGGTTCTCGCTGAAGGCGCGCACAATCCGATCGGCGATCCCGACAAGATGGTGCGCGCGATGATCGCCAGCGTGGACGTCTCGCCGGCGCCGTTGCGCCTGACGCTGGGCAGTGACGCCTACCGCCTCATGCATGCCGCGCTTTCAGACCGCCTCGCCAGGCTCGAGGCACAGAAGCAGCTCGCGTTTTCGACCGACGCGGAAGCGTAGCGCCGCTTGTCCCGTCGCGTCGATGACGGGAGTGAACTGGCGAAGCACCACCCCGATCCAATCACGGGAGTCCCGAGTGACCCGCAATACGTTCTCTTCCACCGGCAGCAAAGAGCCATCTTTGAACTGGTTTGATCGTATCGGCCGACGACGCCTGCTGACGTTCGCAACCGTTGCAGCGCTGCATGCCGTCGCCGATTCACAGCCGGCCTTCGCCGCGAACGATGCAGGCGTCACCGCTGCAAACAAGCGAAAGGTGGAGGCAGCACTCACGGCGTGGAAGAACGGCACCGGCAACATCGCCGATCTGTTGTCCGACGATATCCGCTGGACGATCGTCGGAAATACGCCGGCTTCCGGCACCTTCGTCGGCAAGACTGACTTGCTGGAGAAGGTGCTCAAGCCGTTCGGTGCACGGTTCTCTGCGTCCGCCGACAAATTTCGCCCGATCGCCATAAAAGGCATCTATGGCGACGGCGACATTGTAGTCGCCTTTTTTGATGGCAAGGGTACAGCCAACGACGGCAAGCCATATGCCAATACCTATGCCTGGTTTCTCAGGCTGAAAGACGGACTGGTGGTTGACGCAACGGCTTTCTTTGACAGCATGGCCTTCAATGAACTCTGGAGCCGGGTAAAGCCCATCCTTTAAGCACCAGACAGACGCGCGGCTCGGCGAAACGTCCGACGCTGCTATATCTTGACGGCATCCGGGCGTAGCGCGGGCCGCGCGTGCTTCTGTTTCACGTCGGCGACCTTGTTCAACATTTCCTTGAGTGCATCGATCGCAGCACTTTCTCGTGATGTCAGCGGCCTCTCGGGATGGAAATGCGCGAGCAGCATGATCAGCGCATCACCATGCGTCCGATTTGCTTGCCGTAGGTGCTGACATCCGAAAGCACCTCCCGCTCGACGCCGTGATCGCTCGATTGGCAAAATTGATATTGATCACACCTAGTTGACTACCGATCGGACTGAAGAAGGCTGTCCACGGACTGATTGACTGAACAACGTCTCCGGAAAGCGGCATTTTAAACGTTGCCATGCCCCAACCCCTTGTTCCGACTGTGTAGCGCAGCCAACAAAAATTAAGGCATCATTTAGATTTCATTAAGGCGTCATTAAGCACGGAAATTTGTTGTTCGCCCATTCGGTTGGGTTCTCACTTGGTGTGACCTATCGGTGACAGCATTTTATGCAAAAGCTGTCTATCTCCGCGCCATGGATGGAGCCGGCACACGGCCAATCTCGAAAATGATCTCTGGAGAAATAAAACCAATGAAAAAGTTTCTACTCGCTACTGTGGCCCTCGTCGCCCTCGGCGCGACGGCGCCAGCACTTGCCGCCGACCTTGCCGCGCGCCCCTATACCAAGGCTCCGGCCTACGCGCCGACGCCGATCTACAACTGGACCGGCTTCTACATCGGCGGTCACATCGGCGGCGCGTTCGCCGGCAATAGCAGCCTGAGCGGCAGCGACGGCCGTTTCCTCGGCGGCGTTCAGGGCGGTGCGGACTATCAGTTCGCGACGAACTGGGTGCTCGGCGTCGAGGCACAGTACAGCTGGATGAACAACAGCAACAACGGCGTGCTGTTTCCCGGCGGTACCCTCGTGACTTCCAACAGCGATCAACTCGGTTCGGTCACTGGCCGGCTCGGCTACGCCTGGGGTCCGGCGCTGCTGTACGCCAAGGGCGGTTATGCCTGGAAGGATGGCGACCATCTCAACGCAACCGTCGGCGGCGTGCCGGTGGCCTTCACCACCGACGGCAACCATCGCGATGGCTACACCGTCGGCGCTGGCGTCGAATACATGTTCGCACCGAACTGGTCCGCCAAGATCGAATACCAGTATTACAATTTCGGCAGCACCACCTTCACGACCGGCCCGCTCGACGTCATCGGAACCCGGTTCCACGACGATGAGCATACTGTGAAGGCCGGCCTGAACTATCGCTTCAACTGGGGTGGCCCGGTCGTCGCGCGGTACTGATCCCATCTGATCTGAACCAACGGAAAGGCCGGCCTCGCGCCGGCCTTTTTGCTTTCGTTGCGCGAAAATTGCGCAAAACAGCTCAAATATCCCGATTTTATTAACCCGGTACCACGATACTGCCATCCGACGTTCATCCCTAGAGGTGAAGGCAGGCGGGGGCGGGAAGCATGGCGTTACGATCTATCCTCGGCGGATTTTGGCGCGCTTTCGGGTCTCGGGCCCTTGGCTTGTTGCGCCCGAAATGGGGCGTCAAAGGCAGCCTGTTTGCCGCCTTCGCCGTCATCGCAGCGATGGCTCTCGTCATCAGCGCCGGCGCCGGCATGGTGCTGGGGCATCTCGGCGGAGCCATGGTCGATCTGAGCGGACGGGATATCCCGCGCCTCGCGGCCAGCCTGCAGCTCGCGGCGCAGAGCGCCAGCCTTGCCAGTCAAGGACCGGCACTGCTGGCGTCGCGGAGCGAAGAGGCGCTGAACGAACGCTCCAGGAAAATGAAGGACAGTGAGCAGATCGCGCTCGAAAAGCTCGGCGAGATCACCGAACTCGGCGCCGACAAGACGGTCGTCGCTACGCTTAGCGAAACCGTCAAGAACATCGACGACACCATCAAAAGCCTGGGCGCCGCAGCCCGCGAACGGTTGGAGATCGCTGCCCAGCATGACAAGCAATACGAGGCCCTGCGCAGCACGCAGGCGAGCTTCATTGCCACTGCCAGCCCTGCGATGATGGACGCTCAAAGCCAGATCAATGCCATCCTCGGCTCCGCCAATCTTTCGCCCGATGACGCAGCGCAGGCCGCGCGGACCGTCGACCAGCTCGGCAATGTCGTCGCCAGCGGTAACCTGGCGGCATCCGAAATGATCGCCGCGCTGTCGGCAAAGAGCAGCGACACGCTGGAAGCGATCGAGAAGGAATTCAAGGATACCCAACAGCGCGTCAAATCGACCCTCGATCTGCTGCCCGCAAACCCGGGAAACAAAGCGGTCGGAAACACCGCGCTGAAATTGCTGGCGCTGGGCGAGGGTAAAACCAGCGTCTTCAAAATTCGCCAGAAGGAACTGGACGCGAACGATTACGGCGAGACCATTCTCGAAGAAACCGGCAAGCTCAATGTCGGCCTCGGAATCAGCGTGCAGCAACTCGTGGATGGCGTGCAGAAGGAAACCAACGCCTCGACCTGGCAGACGCGCCAGGAGATATCGCTTGCGACCACGGTCATGCTGGCGCTTGGCGGCCTCACCCTGATCGGATCGGTGCTGTTCGTCTGGCTCTATGTCGGTCGCAACATCCTGCGCCGG
This sequence comes from Bradyrhizobium sp., assembly GCA_028290305.1. Next base: position 21,035 of record JAQGKC010000386.1, on the reverse strand, counting down.
ATCGGCAATCTGCAACGCTCGATGCAGCTTCTGTCCGACGGCGATCTCCAATCGGAAATTTATCGATCGAGCCAGCACGACGAGATCGCGGCGATGGCAAGTACGCTGCAGATCTTTCGCGAAAGCATGATCGAGGCCCGATCGCTAAATGCCGATCAGGACAAGGATCGCATCGCCAAGGCCGAACGCGCCTCCCGCATGGAGGCCCGGATTGTCGAATTCGAAGCAACCGTCCGCGCCGCCCTGGATAGCCTGCAGCAGTCAGCCAGTTCCATGCAAACCACGGCGCAAAGCATGGCCGCGACCGCCGATCAATCCAGCGCACTGGTAAGCGCGGTGGCATCGGCCGCCGAGGAAACTTCGGTCAATGTGCAGACCGTGTCCGCGGGCACCGAGCAATTGTCGTCGTCGATCTCCGAAATCGGCCGCCAGGTGGTCACCTCGGCGCAAATCGCCCGCAAGGCCGTCGATGAAGCCGGCGCAACCGACGCCACAATGCAGGGGCTTGCCGAAAACGCCAGCCGCATCAGCGTCGTGGTCGACCTCATCCAGGTTATCGCTTCGCAGACCAATCTACTTGCGCTCAATGCCACCATCGAAGCCGCGCGCGCCGGTGAAGCCGGCAGGGGTTTTGCGGTGGTCGCCTCCGAGGTGAAGAGTCTGGCCAACCAGACCGCGAATGCCACCGACGAGATTCGCATGCAGATCGCCAACATGCAGCAGGTGACGACATCGGCGGTCGGCGCTATCCGAAACATCGGCCTTACCATCAGCGAGATCAACGAGGTGACCACCGCGATCGCCACCGCGGTTGAAGAGCAGGGCGCGGCGACGCGCGAGATCGCCCGCAACATTCAACACGCCGCCGGCGGCACCAGCGAGGTTTCCAGCAACATCGTCGGCGTCAGCACCGCCTCGACTGAGGCCGGATCGGCCGCCGGCGAAGTGCTGAGCGCATCCGGCGCGCTCCGCCGCGAAGCCGACGTCCTGCGTTCGGAAATCGACGCATTCCTCTCCAACATCCGGGCCGCCTGAGCTTTCGCCATGCGCTGCTGCGTATGGCCTGCGCTCACAGCGCATGGTTTGCTTCACCTTCGCGGGCGGTAAAGCCCCGCCTTCCGGCGTTTTCCGCGAAACCGCAATTGTTTTTCGGCTGGCGCGGCATCGATTGTGCAGCTAAGCCGGTAGACGAAATATTGCGGCACCCCAACGATGCATTCAAAAACAGACCCGGTTCCGTCCTCAGTCGAGGCGTTGCGCTACCCCTGGGAAAATCCTCCCGGCCCTGACGAGGTCGTCGAGGTGATGCCGGGCGTGCTGTGGGTTCGTCTGAAGCTGCCGTTCCGGCTCAATCACGTGAACATCTATCTGCTCGCCGATGGCGACGGCTGGACGATGGTGGATTCCGGATTCGGCAACGAGGAGTCGATTGCGGCCTGGACCGCGCTGTTCGAAGGCCCGCTGGCCCACGTGAAGGTCACGCGGCTGATCGTAACCCATTCGCATCCCGATCACGTCGGCCTGGCGGGATGGGTCGTCGAGCGCTTCGACTGCCCGCTCTATATGTCGCAGGTGGAATATCTGCAGTCAGTCTATCATCAGAACCGTGGCACCGAAGAGCGCAGGAACGCGCAGCGTTTGTTCTTCCGGCGTCATGGCATGGACGAGAACCTGACCGACAAATTGCTCGGCCGCGGCCAGGATTATCTCAAGCGGGTTTCGATCCTGCCGCCGTCCTATCGCCGCATCTCGCACGGTGACGAAATCTCCATCGGCACACGGCGCTTCAAGGTCATTACCGGAGGCGGTCACGCGCTCGATCAGGTGATGCTGTATTGCGCCGCCGACAAATTGTTCCTGTCAGCTGATCAGGTGCTGAGCAAGATCTCGCCCAATGTCAGCGTATGGGCGGTCGAACCCGATCAGAATTCGCTCGGGGAATATCTGGCCTCATTGGCGAGCCTCACCACCACCCTGCCCTATGACGTCATCGTACTGCCCGGCCACGGCGTGCCGTTTTACGGATTGAAAACGCGCATCAAGCAATTGGCCGACCATCACGAAGAGCGTTGCGGACTGATCGCCGACGCCTGCCGGGAAACCCCGAAAACGTCCAAGGAACTAGTGCCGGTGGTGTTCCACAAGCACGTGCTGGACGTGCATCAGATGGGTTTCGCCGCCGGCGAATTGATCGCCCATGTCAATTACATGCTGGTCGAAGGGCGTCTGACAGCCAAGGAAACCGATGGCGTGCTCCGCTTCCGGACCACCTAAGTTCACCGGGTGTGAGACCATCGATTGCCGCTAACGGCACAGGATCCCAAGTCGACTCGGATTCTAGGTCGGCTCGCCGCCGGCAAATGCTAACTCGTTGTGCACCGCTATCACTGCCGGAAGGGGACGCCACAGGACCGTCATCTCCTGTATCAAGCCTGCCTCGTTGATGCGCCAATAGTCCACACCGTCCAGTTCGTTCGACCCGACCGTAATCCCGAAGAATGCGGACACGTGCTGAGGACCCTGCATGATTTCGCGGAAGTCGAATTTGTCGACCACGCCCAGGAGGACTTCGACAACCGGTCTTATGGCTGCCTTGCCTTTGAAAGGCTCGGCGGCGAGTGGAGTCTTGAGGATGATGTCGTCGGCCATGTGAGTCAGCATGGCCTCCAGGTCTTTGCGCTGCATGGCAGCGGTAAAGGCGTCGATATGGCTCAGATCCATGAAGTCGCTCCTGTTCGATGATGTACTGACTTGTGAATGTCGGAATGGCGCTGCGCGTTCATTCCGCAGCAGCCAAGGGAACCGCAATGCCAAGACGGCTCGCCACGCGCCGCGCCGTTTCCTCCCGTTGCACCGTGATGCCCCGCACGGATTGCCGCGCCTGCTCCAGTATCGCGGCCGGCGCGGTCTCGGGCGTGCCGCTGTCGAAGGGCGGCTCGGGCGCATACACCATGTAGAGCTGGATCGCCTGCGCCGCGGCGTCACCGCGTAACTCGGCCGCGAGACGGAGGGCGCCATCGATTCCGGCCGTGACACCGGCGGCGAACACGAAGTTTCCGTCCACGACCACCCGCTCATTCGCAGGGATCGCGCCGAAGAACGGCAGCAGGTGAAACGATGCCCAGTGCGTCGTCGCCCGACGTCCCCTGAGCAGGCCGGCCGCGCCGCAGAGCAAGGCGCCCGTGCACACGGAGAACACGTTGCGCGCACCGGCCGCCTGCTGCCGTATCCAGCCGAGCACCTCCTCGTCCTCCATTAAGGCTTCCTGGCCGAAGCCGCCCGGCACATGCAGGACATCGAGTTGCGGCGCGTCGCGCCAGAGCTGCATCCGGCGTCAGCCGCAAGCCCTTCAAGTCGCGAACCGGTCCGGCCGTCTTGCCGTAGATGCGATAGGTCGAGTTCGGGATGCGCGACAGCACCTCGAAGGGTCCCGTGAGATCGATCTGGTCCAATCCTTCGAACAGCAGCGAGCCGATTTGCAGGTGGGTATCGTGCAGGATCATGAGCATCTCTGGGGTCAGAGGTCAGGGATAGACAAGACCAATCTAACCGGGCACGCTCTGGCGGAAATGCCAAAGAACCCTCGTTCTCCGCCAAATACGGTCCGCGTCATCGAAGTGCTGGCCTACCCGTCGGTGCAGCTACTCGATGTTACCGGACCACTTCAGGTGTTCGCCTCCGCCAACGACCTCGTCGCCGAAACCGGGGGAATACCGCCCTATGTGCTTCGTGTCGTGGCGCAAGGCGGCCAGGGCGTTACCGCCTCGGCTGGCTTGGGGCTGACAGCGGTTCCGCTTCCACCCGTCGGCGCGGCGCTGGATACGCTGCTGGTGGCCGGTGGCCAAGGCGTCGAAGCGGCCGCCGCCGACCCGGCGCTGGTCGATTGGGTACGGAAGCGGGCGAGGCACGCACGTCGAGTTGCCTCGGTTTGCACGGGCGCCTTTCTGTTGGCCACGACAGGATTGCTGGACGGGCGGCGGGCCGTGACGCATTGGTCGGTCTGCGCTGACCTTGCACGGCGCTTCCCCGCCGTGCGGGTCGAGTCTGACCCGATCTTCGTGCGTGACGGCCCGGTCTGGACCTCCGCGGGAGTGACGGCCGGCATCGATCTGGCGCTGGCGCTCGTGGAGGAGGATTTGGGCCGCACGCTGGCGCTGGCCGTGGCTCGCTACCTTGTTGTCTTCCTCAAGCGCCCCGGCGGGCAGGCGCAATTCAGCGCTACGCTGTCGCTACAAGCGGCAGAGGATGAATTTGCAGCGCTTCACGATTGGATCAACGGGCATCTGGCCAGCGACATTTCGCTTCCGGTCCTCGCCAGTCGGGCCGGGATGAGCGAGCGCAGCTTCAGCCGGCACTATGCGGAGGCAACCGGGCTGACGCCGGGCCGCGCCGTGGAGCGGTTGAGAGTGGAAGCGGCGCGGCGGCTATTGTCGGAGTCACGCCTTCCAATCAAGCGGATTGCAAATCGTTGCGGCTTCGGTTCGGAGGAGACGATGCGCCGCAGCTTCCTGCGCCTGCTGGCGGCCACACCGCAAGACTACCGCGCCCGGTTCAGCTCTTGAATGCTGCATTTGGTTCAGAAGAAAAATACTGAGGCAGCAAAACGTATTTAGCGTGTTGATCAGGATCAAGTTTTGATCCGCGTTTGGAGCAATCCGGTCCCGCACCCCTGGGGCTTCTGAAGGCCGATTTCGGCTCGACATTAAAGCTGGAAAAGCTCTAAAAAGACCGCGCCGCCCCGGCCTTAAGCTCCCGTTTCAGGTTTTGCGATGGATTATGCCAAGTTCTTCAGTTCCGCTCTCGACCGCCTGCACGAGGAGCGGCGCTACCGGGTTTTCGCCGATCTCGAACGTATCGCAGGCCGATTTCCCCACGCGGTCTGGCATTGCCCGAAAGGGCCGCGCAATGTCGTGATCTGGTGTTCCAACGATTATCTCGGAATGGGTCAGCATCCCAAGGTGGTCGGCGCCATGGTCGAGACCGCCACCAGGGTGGGCACCGGTGCCGGCGGCACCCGTAACATCGCGGGCACTCATCACCCCCTGGTGCAGCTCGAGCAGGAATTGGCCGATCTGCATGGCAAGGACGCGGCGCTGCTGTTCACCTCGGGCTATGTCTCGAACCAGACCGGCATTGCGACCATCGCCAAGCTGATTCCGAACTGCCTGATCCTGTCCGACGCGCTCAACCACAATTCGATGATCGAAGGCATCCGCCAGTCCGGCAGCGAACGCCAGGTGTTCCGCCATAGCGACATGGCGCATCTGGAAGAACTGCTGCGCGCGGCGGGGTCCGACCGGCCGAAACTGATTGCCTGCGAGAGCCTGTATTCGATGGACGGCGATATCGCGCCGCTTGCGAAGATATGCGACCTCGCCGAGCGCTACGGCGCGATGACCTATGTCGACGAAGTTCATGCCGTCGGCATGTATGGTCCGCGCGGTGGCGGCATCGCCGAGCGCGATGGCGTCATGCACCGCATCGATATTCTCGAAGGCACGCTCGCCAAGGCATTCGGCTGTCTCGGCGGCTACATTGCCGGAACTTCCGACGTCATCGACGCGGTCCGCTCCTACGCCCCCGGCTTTATCTTCACCACCGCGCTGCCACCGGCGATCTGCTCGGCCGCGACCGCCGCGATCCGGCACCTCAAAACCTCGAGCTGGGAACGCGAACGCCATCAGGACCGCGCCGCTCGCGTCAAGGCGATCCTTTCCGCGGCAGGACTGCCGGTCATGTCGAGCGAGACCCATATCGTGCCGCTGTTCGTCGGCGATCCCGAACGCTGCAAGCGGGCCTGCGACATTTTGCTGGAGGAGCACAGCATCTACATCCAGCCGATCAATTATCCGACCGTTGCCAAAGGCACCGAGCGGCTGCGGATCACGCCGTCGCCCTATCACGACGACGGATTGATCGATCAGCTCGCCGAAGCCCTGGTGCAGGTCTGGGATCGCCTTGGACTGCCGCTTCGCGAGAAATCCCTGGCGGCTGAATAACCGCGCTAATGGAAATGGTCTGGAAAGGCATTGCCGGCGGCCTGGTGACGGCGGCAATTGTCTGGTTGTCCAGACGGGGCAATACCTTGCCCGGCATCCTGCCGTTGTTTCCGACCTTTGCCCTGATTGCACTGCTGATCGTGGGCGCGAAAAACGACAATGCCGGGTTCCGGGAAGCCTGTACCGCCGGCGCCAAGACGATCCCGGCCTATCTTGCTTTTTTGGGCGTCTGCTATTTCGCAGTCGATCGCGTCGACTACCGCATCGCCCTGCTGGGCGGGCTTGCCGCCTGGGCTATCGTCGCGCTGGGTATTTTCCTCGCGCCCCGCTGGACTTAACGACGATCTTAATTCCTCAATTTCCCGGGGAAATCGCTGTCGCTTGCGGTGGCGCAAAGCGTTAGATTGCCAATGGATCGGGGCTCGAGCCTCCACAGGGAGTAAGCAGCGATGCTGCACGACTGGGGCGTGATCGCAGCCGCATTCGGCTACATCGGGTTCCTGTTTTTCGTCGCGAGCTATGGCGACCGCCTTTCGCCGACGCAGCGCGGTCGCGCCAGCGCGCTGATCTATCCGCTGTCGCTGGCGATCTATTGCACGTCCTGGACGTTTTTCGGCTCGGTCGGATTCGCCTCCCGCACCAGCGTGGATTTCCTCGCGATCTATATCGGCCCGATCCTGATGATCGGGTTCTGCACGCCGCTGCTCCGCCGGGTGATCCAGCTAGCGAAATCGCAGAACATCACCTCGATCGCCGATTTCATCGCCGCGCGCTACGGCAAGAGCCAGGCCGTCGCCGCAACCGTGGCGCTGATCGCGATTATCGGGTCGGTTCCCTACATCGCGCTCCAGCTCAAGGCCGTGGCGTCGTCGCTTGAAACGATCCTCAGCGAAGACGAGGCCTTCTCCCGCATTCCGATCATCGGCGACATCGCGCTGACCGTCACGCTGGCGATGGCGACATTCGCGGTGCTGTTCGGCACCCGCCAGACCGACGCGACGGAACATCAGCACGGCCTGATGCTGGCGGTGGCCACCGAATCCATCGTGAAGCTGGTGGCCTTTATCGCGGCCGGCGCATTCGTCACGTTCTGGATGTTCAGCCCGGTCGAGCTGATCGAACGCGCGATGAAAACGCCGGAAGCCGTGCGGGCCATCGACTACGTGCCCTCGATCGGCAATTTCATCACCATGGTGCTGTTGTCGTTTTGCGCGATCGTGCTGCTGCCACGCCAGTTTCACGTCAGCGTGGTCGAGAATTCCAGCGACGCCGAGGTAGGCCGGGCGCGCTGGCTGTTTCCGCTGTATCTGGTCGCCATCAACCTGTTCGTGATTCCGATCGCCATCGCAGGTCTGGTGATCTTTCCGTTCGGCGCGGTCGACAGCGACATGTATGTGCTGGCGTTGCCGATGGAGGGAAATGCTCCCTTGCTCAGCGTCGGCGTTTTTGTCGGAGGCCTGTCGGCGGCAACCGCCATGGTGATCGTGGAATGCGTCGCCCTTTCGATCATGGTCTCGAATGATATCGTCGTGCCGCTGGTGCTGCAGCGCAGCGTGGAATCACGTGCAGGCCAGAAGGATTTTGGCGACTTCCTGCTCAGGGTTCGCCGCTTTGCGATTTTCGCCATCATGGTGATGGCCTATTTTTACTACCGCATGCTTGGCAACACGCAATTGGCGGCGATCGGCCTGTTGTCCTTCGCAGCCATCGCGCAGCTCGCGCCGGCGTTTTTCGGCGGTCTTTTTTGGCGGCGTGCGACCGCGCGAGGCGCGATGGGAGGCATGCTGGTCGGCATTGCCGTATGGATCTATACGCTGTTTCTTCCGAGCTTCCTGGACGGCAATACCGCCGGCCTCATGCTGCTGCAGCACGGCCCTTTCGGCATCGAGGCGCTGCGTCCGCAAGCGCTGTTCGGCGCCGATTTGCCGCCGCTTCTGCACGGCGCCCTCTGGTCACTCTCGCTCAACCTCCTGACCTATGTCGTGCTGTCGCTCGCGCGCCAGCCGTCCTCGATCGAACGATTGCAAGCGGACCTGTTTGTGCCGCACGCGCTCGCGCCGATTGCACCGACATTCCGGCGCTGGCGCACCACAGTGACAGTGCACGATATTCAGAGCACGGTGGCGCAGTATCTCGGCCCCGATCGGGCCCGGCATTCGTTCGAAGCCTTCGCCGCCACCCACCACGCCCTCCTCGAACCGGCAGCGCCGGCCGACTTTGAGTTGCTGCAGCATGCGGAGCATCTGATCGCTTCCTCGATCGGCGCTGCGTCCTCGCGCCTGGTGATGTCGCTGTTGCTGCGCAAGCGCACCGTATCCGCCAAGGCAGCGCTTAAACTGCTCGACGACTCCCACGCCGCGCTTCATTTCAATCGTGAGATATTGCAGACCGCGCTGAACCATGTGCGGCAGGGCATCGCCGTGTTCGATGCGGATTTGCAACTGATCTGTTCAAACCGGCAGTTCGCTGAAATTCTTGGGTTACCGCTGCACCTCGTGCAGATCGGGATTCCGCTCCGGGAAATCCTCGAATTCATGGGCGCGATCAGCCCACCGGGCTTCGGTGACAGCGACGCCTTGATCGAAATGCGCCTGACTGCCTATACCACCGAAGGCGAACCGTATCTGGAACGGCTGCCGGATCGCCACATGGTGATCGAGGTGCGTTCCAACCGGATGCCCGGCGGCGGGCTGGTCATCACCTTCTCCGATGTCACGCCGAGCTTCGAGGCCGCCGAAGCGCTGGAACGCTCCAACGCAACCCTGGAAAAGCGCGTGCGGGATCGCACCGAGGAGCTGACCCGTCTGAATTCGGAACTGGCGCTGGCCAAGAGCACCGCCGAGGACGCCAACATTTCGAAGACGCGCTTTCTGGCGGCAGCGAGCCACGACATCCTGCAGCCGCTGAATGCGGCGCGGCTCTATGTGACGAGCCTCGTCGAGCGCCAAAACGGCGGCGAGGATTCACGGCTGGTCGAAAACATCGACGATTCCCTCGAGGCGATCGAAGAGATCCTCGGTGCGCTGCTGGATATTTCACGGCTCGACGCCGGCGCCATGACGACGTCGGTCACAAGCTTCAAGATCGGCGACCTGATGCGGTCGCTTGAAATCGAGTTTGCACCGCTGGCGCGGGCCAAGGGGTTGAAGCTGACATTCGTGCCCTGTTCGCTGCCGGTGGAATCCGATCGCCTGTTGCTGCGGCGGCTGCTGCAGAACCTGATCTCCAACGCCATCAAATATACGCCGCGCGGGCGCGTGCTGGTCGGGTGCCGGCGTCACGGCCAATCGCTGCGGATCGGCATTTATGACACCGGCGTCGGCATCCCCATTCTCAAGCGCGGCGAGATCTTCAAGGAATTTCACCGGCTGGAACAGGGCGCGCGGATTGCGCGTGGCCTTGGGCTGGGGCTGTCGATCGTCGAGCGCCTCGCCCGCGTCCTCAACCACGGCATTGCGCTCGACTCCAATGTCAGCGGCGGTTCGTTTTTTTCCGTGACGGTGCCGACCGCGAAAGCCATCAATCACACCGCCGCAGTCACCAGCGCGACGCCGCTTTCCAAGACGCCGATGAGCGGCGCCCTCATCGTTTGCATCGAGAACGATGCGGCGATTCTGGACGGCATGAAGACGCTATTGAAAGCCTGGGACGCCGCGGTCATCGCGGTGGCCGATCCCGATGCCGCCATCGAGGCGATCGCGGCCGCGGGCGGACGGGTCACGGGATTGCTGGTCGACTATCATCTCGACCGCGGTAACGGCCTTGCCGCGATCCGGGACATTCGCCGCCGGTTCGGCGACAGCATTCCGGCCATCCTGATCACCGCGGATCGCAGCCCACATGTACGGGCCGCGGCGCGGGAAGAGAACATTGCGGTGCTCAACAAGCCGGTCAAACCGGCATCGCTGCGGGCTTTGATCGGTCAATGGCGCACCCAGCAGATGGTGGCGGCGGAATAATCCTATTGCGGGGACGGCGAGCCTTGCCGCCATTGGCCACCGGCAATTTTCGCTGCCGCGATCACGGCCTGGGTGCGGCTCTCGACGCCCAGCTTTTGCAGAATCGCCGATACATGCGCCTTGATCGTCGCTTCCGACACGCCAAGCTCATAGGCGATCTGCTTGTTGAGCAAACCCTCCGACAGCATCATGAGCACCCTCACCTGCTGCGGGGTCAGCGTCACCAGCCGGTCGCGCAGGCGAGTCATGTCCGGATCAGTGGCGGCTGACAGATCGGTATCCGGCGGTATCCAGACGTCGCCGTCCATCACCTTCACGATCGCATCGCGCAACGTCTCGACGCCGAACCGCTTGGGTATGAACCCTGAAGCGCCGAAATCCAGCGACCTGCGGATCGTGCCACCATCGTCGCTAGCGGATACGATCACCACGGGAATCGCCGGATATTGGGCGCGCAGGTAAATCAGGCCTGAAAAGCCGCTGATTCCCGGCATCGTCAGATCGAGCATGATCAGGTCGACATCGGAATCCTGCTCAAGCAATGCGGTCAACTCATCGAATGAGCCGGCCTCGTCGATCTTCGCCGAGGTGACAACGCTTGCAACCGCCTGTCGCAACGCATCGCGAAACAGCGGATGGTCATCGGCAATAACGAGGTGGTTGCTGGTAGTGGCAGTCATCTATTTCTTGCAAGAGGGTTGCGGCAAACCCGTGGCCGCTTTGTGGGCCTGCCAAGCGAGTTTTTCTTCCCACAATTGTCCCCTGACGAGCGGCCGCATGCAAGCGCGCAATATTGCCTTGCGGCAAAGCGGTTAACCCGCCCCGATTTGTGCGCCGCAACACTCGAGAACGCGGAGCGGCGGACGGTGGTCTAAATGTTTGGTGACTTCCCCGACATAGCTGCGCAGAGGGCCAAAAGTCTTATTGGGAGAGGTTTCACGGCGATGTTACCCTGAAGAGAAGCCCATGATTCAATCCGGCCCAGTTCGGCGCATGGGGGCGAGCATAGAATCAACGAATTCGGGGAGCGAACCAAAATGTCCACAATGGCTGTGACGCAAGCTAGAACCGGAGGCATGACGAAGGACGAACGTTTCGTCATTCTCGCTTCATCGCTCGGTACCGTTTTCGAATGGTATGATTTCTATCTTTACGGATCGCTCGCCAGCATTATCGGCGCGCAATTCTTCAGCGCCTATCCACCGGGAACGCGCGATATTTTCGCGCTGCTCGCTTTCGCCGCCGGCTTTCTGGTGCGTCCCTTCGGCGCCATCGTTTTCGGGCGCATCGGCGACATCGTCGGACGCAAATATACCTTCCTCGTCACCATCCTCATTATGGGTCTATCGACCTTCATCGTCGGCCTGCTACCCAACGCGGCAACCATCGGCTTTGCGGCCCCGGTTATCCTGATCGCGTTGCGTCTGGCGCAGGGCCTTGCGCTCGGCGGCGAGTATGGCGGAGCAGCCACCTATGTGGCCGAGCATTCGCCGCAGGGCAAACGTGGCTACTACACCTCGTTCATTCAGACCACCGCCACGCTGGGCCTGTTCCTGTCGCTGCTGGTGATCCTGTTTACTCGAACGGCCATCGGCGAAGCCGAATTCGCCGCCTGGGGCTGGCGTATTCCGTTCCTGGTGTCGGTTGTCCTGCTGGCGATTTCGGTCTGGATCCGGCTGCGCCTCAACGAATCGCCAGTGTTCCAGAAGATGAAGGACGAAGGCAAAAGCTCAAAGGCTCCGCTGACCGAAGCCTTCGCTAACTGGAGCAATGCCAAGATCGTTATACTCGCGTTGATCGGCGGCACCATGGGTCAGGGCGTGGTCTGGTATACCGGCCAGTTCTACGCGCTGTTCTTCCTGCAATCGATCCTGAAGGTCGATGGCTACACTGCCAACCTGCTGATCGCGTGGTCGCTATTGTTCGGTACCGGCTTCTTCATCGTGTTCGGCGCGTTGTCGGACAAGATCGGCCGCAAGCCGATCATCCTCGCCGGCTGCCTGATCGCGGCGCTGACTTTCTTCCCGATCTTCCGGATGATCTCGTCCAATGCCAACCCGGCGCTGGAAAAAGCGATCGAGGCGACCAAGGTCGAAGTGGTGACAGATCCCGCAGGCTGCGGCGATCTGTTCAACCCGGTCGGCACCCGCGTGTTCACCTCGCCGTGCGACACGGCACGCGCCTTCCTGGCGTCGTCGTCGGTCAAATACTCGACCGTGTACGGCCCCCCCGGCTCGGGCGTGAAGGTGACAGTGAATGGCAAAGAAGTGCCGTACACCGACGCGAAAGCTGGCAACCCGGCCGTCGCCGCAGCCGTTGCCGCGGCGGGTTATCCGAAGGCGGGCGACCCAGCCATCGTGAAGATGTCAAATCCGTTCGATATCTTCCGTCCGCAGGTTGCGGCGATTATCGGACTGCTGTTCATCCTGGTGATTTTCGTCACCATGGTCTACGGGCCGATCGCGGCGATGCTGGTCGAACTGTTCCCGACCAAGATCCGCTACACCTCGATGTCGTTGCCCTATCACATCGGCAACGGCTGGTTCGGCGGACTGTTGCCCGCGACCGCGTTCGCGATCGTGGCCTCGACCGGCGATATCTACGCGGGCCTGTGGTATCCGATCATCTTCGCGTCGATCACCGCGGTCGTTGGCTTCTTCTTCCTGCCGGAAACCAAGGACGTCGATATCAAGACGAACTAACAATTCTGCCGGCGGCGACAGTCGCAGGACAGGACACACGCAACAAGCCGGCCGCGGATCGCTCCGCGGCCGGTTTTCTTTCAGCCGGTGGCGCCGGTAAATTGCAGCACGATCTCACGCCGATGCGGACGACGGCGATGCTCGATCAGGTAGATCGCCTGCCATGTTCCCAGCGCGAGTTCGCTCTTGAAGACCGGGATGTGCAGCGAAGTCGCCGTCAGCATGGTCTTGACGTGCGCCGGCATGTCGTCGGGGCCTTCGGTATCGTGGGTCCATCCGGCGTCCTCGGGCGCGAGCCGGTCGAGCGCCGTCATCAGATCGGCGAGCACCGATGGATCGGCATTTTCCTGTATCGTCAGCGACGCCGAGGTGTGGCGGATGAACAGCGTCACCGCGCCCTCTCGCGCGCGAGCGTCCCTGACAAATTTCGCGACCTCGGCGGTGAGATCGACGAAGCCGGATCCGGACGTTTGAACCGTCAGCACTGACGAGACGATGGTGTCCGCGCTGACGGCCGATAGCGCGGTGCGGGACGCAGATTTGGGTGAAGTCATCAGATGTCTCTCGATGTGAACAGCGTCGCGTTTTACCGAGACCCGTCGTCCCGGCGTTCGCCAGGACGACTCGATGAAGCGGCAACAGACTTCGCTCTAAATCTTGCCGGCGACGTCCTTCTGCATCCGGTTGGCCATCTCGACCAGCCGCCGCCAGGCCTGCTCCAGAAACGACATCACGCGATCCATGTCGCGGTCGCTCGGCAACGGGATCTCGATCTTGCGCTCGCCCTCGGTCACCTTCGGTTCGGGCTTCTTCAGCGAGTCCGCTTTCGGCAGCGGTTCGTCGATCTTGCCGGGAACGGTCGGTTCGCGCGCCGCCAATTGCGTCTTGAGCTTTTCATTGTCGGCCTGCAGCCGGCCAATTTCTGCGTCGAGTGCCGCACGTTCGTCGGGCACCGCATAGCAAGCCCAGCCCGTGCCGGTGTTGGTGCAGTTCGACACGGCGCCGGTGCGGGTATCGAGCCTGATCACGCCATCGGCGACCGGCGACAGCGCATAGCGGCCGTTCTCGGCGTCCGGCATCGACTGCGCCACGGCGGAGTTCATTTCGCCAAGGAAAGAACCAAGGCAAAAGAACGCTGCGGTGACTGCGACAGAACTGGAGAATTTCGAGGGCGATGTCACTGTCATCATGGGATTGCTCCGCCTCAAAACCGCCAAAGCTTCCTTGTGCTAACAAGGCTTTCCTGTGCGAAAAAGACTTCCTTATCCTAACCTTGCGAACGATAGGGCGCACGGCCCAACTTCAACGCGTCCGCGAGCAATTCGATCCTGTCCTGTCCCCAGAATACCTCGCCGTCGAGCACATAGACCGGCGAACCGAACACGTCGGCCGCCAGCGCATCCTGGCGGTTTTGCTCGTAGGTGGCACTGATCTCGTCGGATGGCGAACGCTCGACCAACTGCTTGCCGGGAAGCCCGGTATCATCGGCCAATTTAACCAATGTCGCGGGATCGGCCAGATTGAGCTGGCCTTCCCACACCGCCGCAAAAGCCCGCCGCAGAAATGGATCGGGATCGTGGCCGGCCTCGATCGCGGCGATCACAACGCCGTCGGCCAGACGCGCGTTGAACGGCCAATTGGCTGGCTGAAGATGAAATTTCAGGCCGCGCTTGTCGCGCCAGCGCTGCAGTTCGACCATCCGATAGCGCTGCCGCACTGGGTGCCGCTTGATCAACGGCAGGCCGCCGGTTTCGGAGAACAGGTCGACCAGCACCACCGGCTTGTGATTCACTTTGAGATCGTAGGTACTGACGACCTCCCGGAACAATTTATGCCCGATATAGGCCCAGGGGGATTGAAGCGAAAAATAATAATCGACCTGACGCGGCATGCGGACTCCGAGGGGATTGGGATGATACTCGCGGTCATCCCAACAGACCCGACAACGCTATGCAAGATCGATCATTGAGAGCCCGTGACGAAAATCCTTGGGCCGAATCGGCGGAATTATTTCGCCGGCGCCGATGGATCTGAAACACGTCGCCCGAACCACATTAGCCGCAACAGCCGGTCCTTTCTGACGCACTGGTGATAGAGCGCGGCAGCCACGTGCAGCACGATGAATCCGGCCAGAAGCAGCGCAAGATAGCCGTGCGCCACGAAGCTCGGATAAATTCCAAAGCTCGGCGGCAGCGGGTCGCCCGTCCCCTGAAACACGATCCTGTTGAGCCCGGCCAAAATCGCGGTGGCATAGCCGGTCGCTACCATCAGGAACACCAGAACATAGAAGCCGTAATGGACGAATGGCGCGATCCGGTCCAGCACGCGGTTGCCTGTCGTCGCTTCCGCCGGTCTCGATGTCCGCACCCGGACGATAAAGCGGACGACCATCAAGGCGAGGATCACCATTCCGACGGACATGTGGATGAGGAGAATGCCGATCTTCTGCGGATCGGTGTTGTGCATCGCCGCAAGCACAAAAAACCCGATGCCCAGCATGGCGACGATCAGGATAGCAAGCAGCCAGTGCAGCGCCACCAGCAGCGGATGATAGCGGGACACCAAAAGCGTTTTCATGGAAGCCTTTTTCACCGCAGTCCTGCCGCCACACGCTCCAGAGCTGCGACGTGGCCGGTCAGCATCCACACAGTCCGCTCGCCCTCACGGGCCAGCCGTTCAAAAAATCGCCCGGTTGATTGGATTGGCGAGGGTCTTGAAAATGGTATCCGGTACGCTGTGGATATAATCCCATAATTAACGAGTTATGGATTTGTCAAGACGATTGCGAAGTCGAGCACCTGGCGCTGACAACCACGTGCGATGCTATTGCACTGCGGCGGCCGCGCAATAGCAGCTCGCGACGATCGCAAGAAAGCGAACCAAATCAACGTACTAACTGGTTACGACGCAATCTTGACTTGATTAGACGCGGTCAGTATGGTCCGCGCGGCTTTTGAGGGTGACGGGGCGTCATTTCCATCAACGCAGCAGCGTTTCGGGTCTCCACAGCATGGCTGAAGGCACGGACGACGGCGAAAGTGGAAGTCGCGACAAATCGCCATCCGACGAGGCTGCGCTTTCCGCAAGGCTCGGAAGTCTGGATCACCGGTTGTCCGAAATGCGGGACAGCCGCAAAATCAGGACTGACCAACCCGGTTCTGGAAGCGGAGACGGAGCTGCCAGAGCCTCGGCGATGGCGCTCGGTTTCCGGCTTTCGTCGGAGTTGATTGCCGGCGTCATTGTCGGAGCGTTGCTTGGCTGGGGTTTCGACCATTTGCTGTCGACCTCGCCTTGGGGGCTCATTGTGTTTGTTCTGCTCGGCTTTACCGCCGGCGTGGTCAACGTGGTGAGATCGGCAGGCGTTGCTCCGGACAGAACCGGCCGCTAAGAAGCGAAGCCTGAAGAATTGTTGCAGAGCGTCGGCGTGGCCGGCGGAACATGAGATGCCGCGCGGATGATCGATCCGATCGAACAGTTCAACATCGAAAAGCTCTTCACGATCGGCCACATCGGCCATCAGGAGATCGCCTTCACCAATTCGTCGGCCTACATGTTCGGCTCGGTGGCGCTGATCTCGCTGCTGATGATCGGCGGCGTCGCCGGACGGCAACTGGTCCCCGGGCGCATCCAATCGGTCGCTGAAATCTGCTACGAATTCGTCGCCAATACCATCCGCTCGACGGCCGGCAAGGACGGAATGAAGTTCTTTCCGCTGGTGTTCTCGTTGTTCATGTTCATTGCCGTATCGAACATCATCGGGGTCATTCCGTACAACTTCACGATCGCCAGCCACCTCATCGTCACGGTAGTGCTTGCGATGATCGTGTTTCTGACGGTGCTGATCTACGGTTTCTACAAGAATGGCCTGAAGTTCTTCAAATTGTTCGTTCCGTCGGGCATTCCGATCTTCATCTTGCCGCTGGTCGTGTTCATCGAGGTGTTCTCGTTCTTCCTGCGGCCGATTTCGCACTCCGTGCGTCTGTTCGCGAACATGCTCGCGGGCCATATCGCATTGGCGGTGTTCGCAAGCTTCATTCCGCTGCTGGCGGGCCTTGGCATTGCCGGTTACTTCGGCGCTGTGTTGCCGCTCGGCATGGTGATCGCGCTGACCGCGCTCGAACTGCTGGTCGCGTTCCTCCAGGCTTACGTCTTCACGATCCTCACCTGCATCTACATCAACGATGCGATTCATCCGGGCCACTAAGCTCGGTCTCTCTCACCAAACCTCAACAAGGAGTTCGTTTCATGGATCCGATTGCCGCGAAGTACATTGGCGCTGGTATTGCCTGCATTGGCATGGGTGGCGCCGGCGCCGGCGTGGGCATCATCTTCGGCAACTATCTCGCCGCCGCGGTGCGCAATCCTTCGGCAGCCCAGGGCCAGTTCGGCAACCTGATCTTCGGCTTCGCCGTGACCGAAGCGCTCGGCATCTTC
Source organism: Bradyrhizobium sp. (assembly GCA_028290305.1). Next base: position 3,941 of record JAQGKC010000386.1, on the reverse strand, counting down.
TCGCTGCTGATCGCGCTGCTGCTCTTGTTCGCGCTCTGATATTTGCCTGCGCGCATTCATTGACGGAATACGCGCTAAGCCGAACAGGAGAAGCCGGTGGCTGAAAGTCATGGCGACGCCAAGGGCACGACCGCCCACACTGAAGCCGATGCCCATGGACGCGAGTTTCCGCCGTTCCAGAAGGACACCTTTGCTTCGCAACTGGTGTCGCTGCTGGTCGCATTCGTCGCGCTTTATCTGATCGTCTCGCGAATAGCGCTGCCGCGCGTCGGCAGCCTGCTTGACGAACGTCAGAACGTGATCGAGGGCGATCTCGCCGACGCGCAAAAGCTGAAGGACGAGTCCGACAGCGCGCTGAAGGCCTATGAAAGCGAACTGGCCGCGGCGCGTTCCCGTGCGCAGGCGATCGGCGCGGAAACCCGCGAAAAGCTGAACGCGGCATCCGAGGCCGAGCGCAAGACCCTGGAAGAGCGGCTGTCGCACAAGCTCGCCGAGGCTGAAAAAACCATCGCCTCGACGCGCGAGTCGGCGATGGGCAACGTCCGCGGCATTGCCGCGGATGCGGCTGCCTCGATCGTGCAACGGCTCACCGGCGTGCTGCCCGACAGCAAATCCGTCGACAGCGCCGTTGACGCGTCCTTGAAGGGATAATCTCGATGTTCGCCGAACCGGAATTCTGGGTCGCCGTCGCCTTCGTCATCCTGATGGGCGTATTCGCCTATTTCGGCATCCACCGCACGGTGCTGACGACGCTGGATCATCGCAGCGACCGCATCAAGGCCGAGCTCGACGACGCCCGCCGCCTCAAGGACGAGGCCGCCAAATTGCTCGCGGAATACAAGGCCCGTCACGCCAGTGCGGAACGCGAGGCCCAGGACATTATCGAAAGCGCGAAAGCCGAAGCCGAACGCATCGCCTCCGAAGCCAAGACCAAGATGGAAGATTTTGTCGCGCGGCGTACCAAGACCGCCGAAGGCAAGATCGCGCTGGCCGAAGCGCAGGCGATTGCCGACGTCCGTTCGGCAGCAGCCAATGCCGCGGTTACCGCGGCTTCCAGCATCCTGTCGCAATCGGTGAAAGGATCGGTTGCGGATGACTTGCTGGCCAAGGGCATCGCGGAAGTTCGCGAAAAGCTGAACTGAGCTTTTAAATTCGCAAAAAATAAAAAGCCGGCGCGATCATTTCGCGCCGGCTTTTTGTTGAAGGTCATGCCCCGCGAAAACGGGGCATCCAGTATTCCAGAGCGTTCGCGTTATAAAATATCGGGCTCTGGAATACTGGATCGTCCGGTCAAGCCGGGCGATGACGGCGTTATCTAAGCTTCTACTTCTTCTTGCGCTTGACCGCCGCTTTTGGCTCCGGCGTCAGCGCCTGCGGATCGAAGCCGATATAGAAGATGTAGGAATCGCCGGTCGCGCCGGGTGGTGCCGGGTACACCATGTCTTCCGCAACCAGGGTGAACGGCACGCTGCCGTCCTCCGACATCGGCACCGTCGTCCGATAGACCTTGGTCGCGATGGTCTTTTCCTGCACGCCGCCTTGCACCACCGCGACGCGCAGCGGAATCTCGACCGTCCCCGGAGCTCCGGCCGGGCCAGCAATGACCCGGCCCTGAATGCCGATTCGCGCGGTAATGTCGCCGCCGGTTCGCGTACAATCCCGCGCTGTGCGGGTAATCGTCGCCTGATAACGCAGATCATTGCCGACAGCCTCCTTGCCGGGCACTGCCACGGCGAAGGTGGACGCGCCGGCGCGAATGCTAACGGGGGGGCAGCTCTGGTCGGCTTCGCCGTCGGGAACGGGCGGCGGAGTCCCCGCGGCGGGCTCCTCCGTCTTGCCGCCGAAAAGGCTCTTGAAACGGTCGGTGAGCGACTGTGCCGACGCTGGCGAAGCGAGCATGCTGCAGCCTAGTCCGACCATGATCACGGAGAGCATCGCAATGCCGCGCAGCCGGCCGCGCCGGGCTGTCGTCATGATCATATCCTTATTAATCATCCAAATCCCCGGCTCGTCATGCCATCGTTATCCGCATTACGCCGCCTTATAGCAAAGCAATGGCGGCGATCCCAAGGCGCGTGCAATGAGCCCGAACCAAGGTCAGCCGCGAAAATCCTCATGCAGCAGGCCGAACAGCAGATGGTCCTGCCAGACGCCGTTGATACAGAGATAGCGCCGCGCCAGGCCCTCGCGGGTAAAGCCGCATTTCTCCAGCACCCGGATCGACGGCGCATTGGAGGGAATGCAGGCGGCCTCGATGCGGTGAAGGTTGAGCTCGCCGAACAGCGACGGCAGCAGCACGCGCAGCGCCGCGGTCATGTAGCCGCGATGCGCATGGGGTTGCCCGACCCAGTACCCGATGGTGCCGGCCTGCACGATGCCGCGCCGGACGTTCGCCAGCGTGACGCCGCCGATCATCGCCCCGTCGGATTCCCGGAACACGAGAAACGGATAGGATCTGTCGGCGGCGATGTCTTCGCCATAGCGGCGCAACCGCCGCCGAAAGCCGGAGCGGGTCAGATCGTCGGACGGCCAGATCGGCTCCCACGGTGTCAGGTAGTTCCGGCTGTATTCGCGCAAATGCGCCCATTGCAGAAAATCGGACATCTGCGGCGCGCGCAGCAGCAGGCCGTGGCCGCGCGGAGCGAGCGCAGCCGATCCGCTGGAGGGCAAACGAAACAGCGCCATGGGTGATAACCCCCGTGTCCGAACCCGATGTCAGTGCACCGGCCTTCAATGAAGGCGCGCCCCCTTTAATGCAGGCGTGCCTTTTAATGAAGGCGTGCCTTGGCCTTCGACTTGGTCAATCCTTCCGCAAAAGCTACCGCCGTGTCCAGACCCCTGCCGCTGCCAAGTGCGACGACCGCCGGCCGGCTGCGCGACAACAGGCCGCGCGCGGCGTTCCGCGTCGATTCCACGCTCACGGCGTCGATCCGGGTCACCAGCTCTTCGACCGTCAGAGGCCGCCCATAGGCCAGAACGTGGCGCGCCAGCTGTTCGGCACGGGAGCTGCAGCTTTCCAGCGCCATCAGCAGCCCCGCCTTCATCTGCGCCTTGGCGCGCGCGACCTCGGCTTCGGTCAATGTCTCGACGGCATCATTGATGACATCGACGATCACCTCCATCATTTCCGGCGCATCGCCGGGGTCGGTGCCGGTATAGAGCCCGAAAAAGCCGGTGTCGGAGTACGGCGCGTGGAAGGTGTAGATCGAGTAGCACAGCCCGCGCTTTTCGCGCACCTCCTGGAACAGGCGTGACGACATTCCGCCGCCGAGGGTGTTGGTAAAGACCTGCAGACTGAACAGCGATAGATCGGTTTGCGGCACGCCCTCGAGCGCCAGCGTCAGATGCGCCTGTTCGAGCTCGCGATGCACTACGCGGGAGCCGCCCTTGCCGAACATCGCCGGTTGCGGTTTCGGCGCGGGGACGCCCTCGAAGCTGGCAAACCGCTGCGTCACTTCCTCGACGACCCGCTTGTGATCGACCGCGCCCGCGGCCGCCACCACCATGTCCGGGCCGCGATAATGCGTCGAAAGATAGCCGCGCAGCGTATCGCGGTTAAAGCCCTTCAGGGTCTTTGCCGTCCCTAGCAACGAGCGCCCCATCGGCTGATCCGGGTAACACAGCTCATTGAGATGTTCGAATACCACGTCATCGGGCGTATCCTGCGCGGCGCCGATCTCCTGCACGATGACGCTCTTTTCGCGCTCCAGTTCGTCCGGCACGAAGGATGGATTGGCAAGGATGTCGGAGAGCACATCGAGCGCCAGCGGCACGTCGGCCTTCATGACCCGCGCGTAATAGGCCGTGGTCTCGGTCGAGGTGCCGGCATTGAGATCGCCGCCGACCGCCTCGATTTCCTCGACGATTTCACGCGACGAGCGCCGCGCGGTGCCCTTGAATGCCATGTGTTCAAGCAGATGCGAGATGCCATGCTCATTGGG
>JAQGKC010000115.1 GCA_028290305.1 Bradyrhizobium sp. | reverse complement strand
TTCAAGGAACTGAGGCTCCTTTGCGGCCTGTTTCTGGCTGAGGCGCGTCAATTCTGCATACACCATGAACGGCAACTCGGTCACCGTGCTGCGGACCCTCGTACCGGTCGGCCCGCAGAAAGACATGGCTTTAACGTCAGGCGCAGCCTGAGGGCTTGCTTTTCCGGATCAATGTTAGCGCGGATGTTGCTGACCCGGCGCCGACACGAAATCGTCGGGCTGATGCTGTTCATCGCGACCGACAAAGACGACAAAGCCCTTGCCGGTGGAAATCACGTCGCCTTGTTGAAGGGTCGGATCGTTCAAGGCGCGGTTCGCGTTCTCCGCCTCCTCTTGGACCGGGGGCGCCGGGGTCTCTGGCGGCCGCTCGCGCGCGGTTGCGACAAATTCCTCCGAGCGACGGCGGGCGTCTTGAACCCGTTGCTGCCACTGTTCGCGGGTCAGGGATGAGTCAGAGAACTCTTCGGCTTCCTGCGCGAAACAGCGCGACGGCGCTGTTAGGAGACAGAGGGCGAGCAGGGCAATGATCCGAACTGCCATGGCAAGGACCAAAAATGGCAAGGACCTAAACGGAGGGGCTCGTTGCCGGGATTGCGCTTCCGAAATGGGTAGCAGTCCGCCGGGGGTTGGCAAGAGGGCTCAGGAGCGCAGTTTCTGCAAAGTTTCGGAGAAGTTCCTCTGGCTGCGCGGGTCGAGCTGGTCGACGCGCGATTGAAGCAGTGAGCGTGTCGCTGCGGACGCGTTCAAATAGGAGCGGGCGGGTGCTTCAATGAAACCGTGGCTGATCAAGTTCTGAAATTCGTCCAGAATTTTCTGCTGAACCGGCTCGGGTGCGACGCGAGCGACAGGTATCGCAATGCCCATCCGGCGGATCCCGATCCAGGCCTCGTTCGGCGAAGTCTCGTAGGACATCGCAAGCAGATCGAACGAATGTTCGTTTAAATTCCCATGCTCGTTCTCCAGGCCGAACATCAGAAGCCAAACGAACGAATCACGCGGCGTGCAGCTCAGGGTTCGTCTGGCGCGATCTTCGAGAGAGCGGATGCGCTGATCGAATTCCTGCACCGCCCCCGATCGCAGCGCGGCGTCGGCAAGCGGAATTTCCAGGAGCATAAGGGCGTGCTGGGCGTGATTATCGCACGGGCTGATGTCCTGCGCGGCTGTGCTATCGAGCATCGCGATCGAAGCGGCCCGGCTGAAGGTTTCGAACCGCAGCAGGCGGCCTTCGGCATCCCAAAAATCATCACTGACCTGGCCGCGCGCGATATTGGCTATGCCCCAGAACATACCGACGCAGCCAACGACGAGCATGAAGCCGCGTAGCACGAACAGCCGGAATGAAATTGTTGGCTTTGGGGCGACGGGCAAAGTCTAGGCGACGTCCGCAGGACTCTTTTCGTTGGTGTAATAGTCGTAGCGCCGGTCCGAGTAGCCCTCAAAGCGCCGCATGACGTCTTCGTCGGCCTTGTTGAGAACGGCCCCGAGCAGCCGCTCGGACAAGGTCGGCGACGCCGCGGCGGCCTTGAGGAGCTCGTCGGTCGATGTGCTGCCCCACTCGACCACCAGCACGAAGGCATCGAACAGATGCGCAACAGCCTTCACATCAACCACTGGAAGGATCGGAGGCAAGTCGACGAGAACATAGTCATAGTCGTTCCTGACGGCCTTCAGCATCTGTTTCATGGATGGCGAATTCAGCACGTCCGAGCTGTTGGTCGGTTTGATTCGCGCCGACGACGGCAAAAAGTCGAACTTGTGCTTGGAGTCGTTAATAACCATGTCCTCAAACGAGGATTTGTCCGCGACGATATCGAGCAAACCGGGCGCTTCGGTGTAGCCGAGTGTGCGGGTCAGGGAGGGGTTTCGCAAGTCGGCGTCGATCAGCAGGATACGGCCGCCGTTCTTGGCGATAAAGGCGCCGAAACCAGCCGCGACGGTCGTTTTGCCTTCACCGGGAAGTGCAGACACAATTCCGATGACCTTGGCCCCCGCTGGGTGTAGGTCGATTGCCACCTTGATATATCGTAAGGCTTCGGCGGTCGCCGAGAATGGCGCGGCCTCGCTGATCTGCCGGAAAACTCCGCCGGACTTCCGGATCGCGCCTTTGCCGCGTACCACAGAGTTCTTCTGGGCAAAAGCGGGGAGCACCGCAAGGCAGCCGGTTCCGAGCAGGCTCTCAAGCTCCGCGCGAGTGTGGATCTGCCGATTCATCTGCTCCCGAGCAAAGGCCGACATGATGCCTAGTCCCAACCCGCAGATCGCGGCCAGCGCGAGCGTCAAGCCGACTTTCGGCGAACTCGGCCCGGAGGGAGGGGAGGCGACCGTAACAACGCGTGCCTCCGTCGACGGGAAAGACTGTTGCTGCACGGACTGCGTGAATCGGGACAGGAACGTCTCGTAGATGCCGCGATAACTATTGGCCGCCGTCTCCAGTTCGCGCAATCGCACCTGATTTTGTCGCATGGACCCGGACTGCTGGAAGACCTCCATCATGCGCTTGTCGATGGATTCTTCCTGGCTCTTGGCGATCTGAAGCTCGCTCTTGTAGCTTTCTGCGATCCGTGAAATTTCGTCCCAGATCGCGCGTTGCAGGGCCGCCATTTCCGCGCGCAGATTTCTCGCGGCCTGGTGATCGGATCCGTAGCGGGCGCTCCACTCCGATTCCTTGTTCTGGTCGTCGAGGAATTGCTGACGCAGCTTGGTGATCACGGGGTTGCTGAGCGCGTCCGTCACGATGGGATCAGGGATGTTGAACGTTTCCTTGTCGGACCGCTGCTCCAGGACGCGCTCGATGCGGTCAAGCTTCGCCTTGGCCTGGCTGGTATCGGCGCGCGCTTTCGCCAGCGCGACCCCGAGCTGATCAAGCTCGACTTCGCTCGCCAGCTTGCCGTCGACGCCGATAATGATGCTGTTTTTGGATTTGAAGTCCTGCACTTCCTTATATGCGTCGCTGGCCTGCTTGCGCAGCTCTCCTATCCGTTGTTCGAGCCAGACGCTTGCGCGATGCGTCGCCTCGAACTTGGCCTGAATCTGGTCCTCGATGTAAGCGTCTGCGAAGGCATTGGCGATTCTGGCAGCCTTGTCCCGGTCGAGCGATGTATAAAAGATCTGTTCGATATAGCTGCGCCCCAATCGGGTGACGCGCAAATTCTCCTTTAGCCTGGAGAGGACGCGGCGCGTCAAGTCGGTGCTGGTGGGCTCGGTCTGAGGCAGTCCACCCAGCTTGATCAGCGAGAGAAGGTGGGATTTGAGGTCGGCTCCGGAGCCGATAAATTCCGGGTCTTCGGTCAATTTCAACTGCCGGACGACGGTGGTCGCGACCTGTTCGGATTTGGTGGTCTCGATCTCGCTCTCGACGGACGCATCCTCGATCGTGCGGTTTTCCGATGCCATCTCGGACTGCGTCCACGTCACCCGCTTCGTGTCGATGATCATGTCCGCTTGAGCGGTATATCGCTTGGGGCTAACGGCAACGTAGGCGACGCCGGCGGCCATCGCGAGGGCGGTGACCATTGCAATGAGACGCCATTGCCGGGTCAGGAAATTCCGAACTTGCAGGAGCGACAGGCTTTCCGAACCGGAATCCTGATCCATCCCCCCGGTATATCGCGCAAATTGCCCAGCCACGTTCATACGCAATACCTCGGACCAACCGTCATGCTAGCTGTGTCTCCTTGAGTGAGAAGAACACTGTGAGCGAGTAGAAGGCTTTGAGCGCATTTCATCGCGTCGGACTGACCGGAGTTGCGGCGCCGGTCGAGGGGCTCGTGGCCTGTCCTGCCGTGTTGGCTGCCGCAGGATTCGAGGCGATCTGCAGAATCGCCAGGTTGCCGCCGCCGCCGCCGGGGGTCGTGGCGGCATTTGCGCCGGTACTCGGATTGACGATGATCACGCTACCGGCGGAAGCGACCGCCGAACTTGTCGCGGCTTCCGTCGCGGCGGTCGAAAGATCTCCGGCAACCGCTGCAAACGAAGCCTGGAATTGTCCGTCCTGGAAAGCTGCTACCGCCTGCTGGATCAGCAAGCCCGCCTGTTGGTCGACATTCGTGCAGGCGATAGCCGCCTGGGCAAGGCCGGCAGCGATCGCCGTTTGAAACCGCGGGATCGCGCCTTCCGCCAAATGAACCAGATCGGCGGCGAGCGAGGCGTCGGTTCCGGCGAGATCTCTAACCGTCGCTTCGATCGTGCGCGTATCAGAATTCGGTGCGATCAGGGCGTTCGGGTTTGCTTTGAATTGAACGATCGCCTCGGGGGCGAGGGGCGGGACAATACAGGGGGCGGCGCTTGCCTGGCTTAAGCCCATCGCCAGCACCGTCGCGCCCAGCACCCGTACGATAAGTTCAAAACCCATGGCACCCTCCAACTACTTGTTCACATTGAAAAATTCTGCCGAAAACCTACAACAGGCTACGCGATCTATCAACTATAGTTCGTCATCATGGTTGATCGGCATGCTTTTTGTTAATCCGCTTGCGATTATTGGTTGTAATGGGTTGAAAGAACTCGGCTTTTGCAGAGGACCTTGAACAGGGGATCGGCGTTCATGATCTGCCCTCCTTCCCTACTCCAGCAAGGTTATGCAAGCAAGATATATGCAAGCGAAGTCAGCTCCGCCGCACCGGGACGACGGGCTTCGCAGACGAGATCGACGGCAGGCCTTGGCGTGCTAACCAATCTATCCGGTTTCTCGGGACCCCCCTCCGGCAGTAGTGAGCTGATAAGTGTCTCTTTCGCTTCCTGGAGCTGAGCGACTTAAGGTCTCCGGTCGTCAACCTTCGCTACCTGCGGGGCTGAGGATATATGCGGTCGGCGACATTCACGGGCGCCTCGATCTGCTCGACGATCTGCTATCTCGAATCGCCCTCGATATTGCGTCTCGCCCGGCGTGCAGTCCGGTTTATGTTTTTCTGGGCGACTATGTCGATCGCGGCTCTTCCTCGCGCGAGACGATCGATCGGTTGATCGAACTGCGCAAGGCGAAGGAATGCGTTTTCCTAAAAGGAAACCATGAACTGATCGCGCTCAAATGTTTGAGCGATCGCGCTCTCTTCGATCAATGGATGCGCCTGGGCGGCATGGAAACCCTCATATCCTATGGCGTCCCGCCTGAGGCCTTGGCAAGTGGCTTGGCAAGTGGAAAGCAAATCGCCGAACTGCAGGCTGCTTTCCACAACGCATTGCCACAAGGTCATCTTCGCTTCTTCCGAGACTTGCAAGGTTGGTTCGCTTGCGGGGATTTTTTCTTCGCGCATGCTGGCGTGCGGCCCAACGTCGAGCTATCGCACCAGAAGGAGAGCGACCTGCTTTGGATAAGGGAGGAGTTCCTGACGTCGAATGACGATTTCGGCAAGATTATCGTGCACGGACATACGCCAACCCTCGAAGTGGAGGTGGGTCCTAACCGAGTCAACATCGATACGGGGGCCTTTGCGACCGGCCGTTTGACGTGTCTCGTAATCGAAGGTGAATCGCTATCGGTGATCGATACCTTCTGAATTCTCGAAAAGAGGTGCTAAGGCCCCTCCTGCCGCTCGCGCCGGTCATTTTGCGCCTGCTCTTTCAGCGAGCAGATCTTTCAGCGAGCAGATCTTTCAGCGAGCAGACCATCAATGTGGGCGCGCATCTTTCGAAAAAATTGGTCGCGGCTAAATTGGCTTGCGTGTACGGCGATCTTTTCAGGGACGATTTCAATATCCGCCAAGCTCTTGACCGACGCCGAGATCGCCTCGACCGACTGGTCGGCGAAGAAAATACCCGATACGCCATTTTTGACGGTCTCCATCGCGCCGCCTCGGCCGAAGGCGACGACAGGGCGTCCGCTCGCCATTGCCTCAACCGGCACCATTCCGAAATCTTCCTCGCCCGGAAAGATCAGTGCCTTGCATCGCGCGTAATGTTGCTTGAGGACATCGAAGGGCTGCGAGCCCATCACCGTCACTGTGGGGCCCGCAAGGCGACGCACTTCGTCGAGCATTTCGCCGCCGCCGATTACAACGAGCTTCAACTTCATTTCGTTGAAGGCGCGGACCGCTAGATCCGGCCGCTTGTAGGATACGAGTTCGCCGGCCATCAGGTAATAGTCACCAAGCTCGGAAGGAGCCGCAATTGAAAACGCGTTGGTATCGACAGGCGGATGAATGATGACCGAAGCCGCTCCATAATATCGACGGATTCGGTTTGCTACCGTTGCGGAGTTTGCAACGAAGCTGTCTACCCGTGCCGCGGACGTCACATCCCACATCCGTAGGTAATGGGAAAGCGGCGGCATCATTAGTCGCGTCACCCTACCTGCGCCGCTCCGGTAGTCGTGATACATGTTCCAGATATAACGCATCGGCGTATGGCAATAGCAGACGTGGAGTGCGTCGGAGGGCGGTATGACGCCCTTGGAAGGGCCGGACTCACTGCTTATGACGAGATCATAACCGCGAAGATCGAGCTGCTCGAGCGCCAGCGGCATCAACGGAAGATAGGTCTTGTACATCCTGGCCGCGCGCGGCAGCGAGTTGATGAAGGTCGGGATAACGCGGTGCTGGCGAATTCTGTCTGAAACCATCTCCGGAACGTAGACGTGGGTGAAGATATCGGCCTGCGGATACATCTCGCACAAGGCCTCGATTACCTTCTCGCCGCCTCTCATTCCGACCAGCCAGTAGTGAATGATTGCGACTTTCATCAACATCCTCTCGATGCGCTGGTCGAAGCAGATAGGGCAGGCGCAAGCCTCGCCCGGATTCGGGCCGACGCATTGCTGGGGCCCTCGCAGTGCGGGTTGAAACGTCTGCTGTGCCGCTGATCAATCGTCCATTCAAGATCTCTCGGCGTCCCACCGGTGTGCAATGCCGGGCATGTTGACGCCAAACCGAAATGTCGTGATAACCGCCGAGCTAAACACTGCGGAGCGGCGGTGATGATATTTTGAGGCCGAAGGGCGGGCATTTATTTCGCTTGGTGACGACTGAATAGTAGACATCGATAACAAGAAAAGCCGTTTGATCTGCTTTTTCGAAACGTCCACGATCGCTTTCGCGCCGGCAAAGTGGGCAACGAAAGATACCCACTTATGCAATGGAGTCGTGCCGCAGTCAAAACCTCGCGTCGGTCGGCAAAGTGCTGCACAACTGCTGACTTATGCACAATCGTTTGCCTCCGCCGTATCGCAACAGGTCAGGCGGCTTGATGGCTGAGATGACGTTAGATTGATTGTCGGATTGATTTGTCGCCGAGACCCGAAACGAGCCACGATACTTTGGCGGACTTCTCCTGGTGGTCCGATACCGGGCTCCGCATTTTGCACGTATTCTTGTGAATGTTAGAAGTGAAAGGGGCTGTTGGCAAATATGGATTTTGCTCAAGTGGATTTGGCATTTACATCTATGAGTCGGGGCCAAGCCAGGGATGGCGAATGACAAATCCACCCCATAAGACGCTCGTTTTGTAAAGGAAACACATGGCTGAAGGCGCCCCAGCAGAAGACGGTAACGCCGCAGAGATTTTTGACGTCATTATCCTGGGCGCGGGGATCAGTGGGTTGGTGTCCGCGTCTGTCGTGCTGAAGCAGGGTTGCAAAAAGGTGCTCGTTGTTGACGAGTATGCCCACGTCGGGGGAAATCATATCGACCGCACGATCGGCGAATACACATTCGATATCGGAAGTTTCATATTTCAAAATGATTCGCCGCTGCTGGCGCACCTGCCGGAAATCCTGCCGCTATACGTTCCGATCAATCCGAGCTGGGGCCGACTGAATCCACAAGGCATCGTTACGCAATATCCGGTGTCGATCAAGGATGACGTCATCAAAGGCGGCCCCGTCGAGTGGCTGCGCATCGGATTCTCCATCTTGTTCGCACGCCTCTTTCGCCGCCGGTTGCGGAACGCGAGGGATTACGCACAGTACTGGATTGGCGCCCGGCTCATGCACCGCTCCGGGCTCGGAAATTACATGAGACGTTTCTACGGCGTTCCGGCGGAGAAAATCGACATTAGGTTTGCAGAAAGCCGAATGTACTGGATCAAGGAGCACGCGACTGTCCGCAGAGTGCTCGGTCGCTTGCTGGAGTCGACCGCAAAGTCCGGCGGCGGCAACTGCCAGCTCGCGCGTCCAAGGGAAGGCTTCGCCCGTCTTTACCAGGTGTCCGTGGAGCGATTCGAGAAGTCCGGCGTCACGTTTCGGCTTGGAGAGCAGTTGCACCGGTTGCAGAGGGACGGCGACATATTCTTCTTGCAGACGGCAAGCCGGCGCGTTGCCGCACGCCGTGTGGTGTCGACCATACCGCTCGATCGGATCCAGAAACTGTGCGGCATGAGCTCCGATGCCGGGCTCATGACGGTAACCCTGATCAGTCTGTTCTTCAGTTTCTCAGGCGACCGAGGTTTCGAGCAGTCGATACTCTACAATTTTTCCCACACTGGGGCGTGGAAGCGTCTAACGGTCTATTCTGATCTATACGGGAAATCCGGTGGACGGGAGTACTTTACGGCCGAGGTCAATGCCGATCATGTCTCTGGCTCTGTTGAAACGGCCGAGCAGGATTTCAGACGGCATGTCGCGGAGAACGGATTGTTTGTTGGAGACTTGCGGCTGGAGGGAAGCCACATCGTTTCGAATGCTTACCCTGTTTATACCGACAAGGCGGACGAGCGGGCCGCTAAGGTTATTGCCGCGTTACGTGCGCTGGGAGTCGAATCGATCGGGCGCCAAGGTGGCTTCGACTACCAGCCAACGGCCCGGGTCACCGCTCTCAAGGCGGAGGCCGCGCTCAGCCGCCCCTGATGGCTGGTCTTCTGTTCCACTGGTGAGAATGTGTCGACGCCCGTGGAAGAAGATTCCGGTTCGGACCCTGCAGCAGACTGGTTGCGGATGTTCCATCGTCGCAGTGACCTTCGCTGCGCCTGACGGAAGCTGCGTCTGGTGAACGTCTCGACGTGTTTGCCGCTAAGGGGCAAGGTGTCTATCGACAAGACTCGATAACCGCATTGTAAGATTCCGTCACTCGAGAAAGATGCATTTCGTTTCCCGCCCAGCGCAATGCTGCGGCTTCTCGCTTGCGCATGAAGTCCGGCGCTGTGACAGCCGCAAGTATCGCCTTGGCTGCCGCTTCTGCATCGAAAGTATCGACAGGGATGTGTATGGCAACGTCCCGCGGAAAATCGGAATAAGCGTAGTAGTCAAAGCAGATCACTGGCCGGCCCATGGCCAAACACCTCGCACCTATCCCGGACGTCTCGCCATTTGATGGATAGCGCAGCAGTGATACGAGGTTGCTCGCCAATATTGAATCGTTTAGCGCCCGCTCGGGAAGATGATTGACGATGGTCTTCTTCCTTACAAGCGACAAGTTGGATTTCTCAGTCGACAACAGATCCCGACTTCCGGCGCCCGCAATCAACAAATGCAGGTCGAGCTTTTCTTGCAACAGCAAGGAAACCTTGATCAATAGATTGAGCTGCTTGGATTCGGTCACAAATCCAAAATGAGAGAAAACGAAAGATTCTTTGGAAATTCCAAGCTCTTCTCTCGTGGCCAGAATACGACTCTCGCGCTCGGCAGCATCAACACAATCGTCGCAGAAATGCGGAATTACGTGGATTGGCACTGTCTGATTTTCTCTCCTGACGAATTGAGCGGCCCAATCGCTATGTACGATGACGCAAAGCGACCCTTCTACGAGCCTCTTATGCCCACCCGCAAAAGCCGAATAGAACGGCTTGAAATCGCCAACCAATGTTCTCTCTGCAATCAGCAGTCCCGAGGGACCTTCGAACTCCATGAGGGATTTGTATCCAACCCTGTCATTGTGCCCCAAGAGTGCGCTTTTCACCAAGCCGTGCAAAAGCAGATCATGAATAACGACGATGCCCGGTAGATGCAGGGCGGCCTTGAACAGGTAATCATGCGCCTCCGAATTTCCGACCTGAAAAATGTTCAGGCCTGCCGGCGCGGCAGAATTTTCGTAAATGCTGGCTGCAATTCCTTTTTTGCTGAGAAAGTCCTTTTCTTGCGGAGTCTTCACCATGGCCAGAATGTCATTGTCACGCGAAAGACTTTTTGCCATCGTGAACGAGTAGTCGGATACACCCGATCGGGTCGGAGGAAACGGCGAAAAAAAATTTACGGTTCCCTTCATTATTTCATATCGCTCGTTTTCTGCTTTTCATCAATGCAGATGGCGCTCTTGTTTGCTTCTAGGATTTCGATTCGACGTTCGAGGCGAAGGAACGCCTGATGCAGTAGCACGATCTCAGGTGCTGCGACTCCACCTTGGCCGCCGCGGACTAGCCTTTTGGCCAATCCTTTCAAGAAGAGCTCGAGCCTCCACCACATTTTTGAGATCCCTAAACATCTGTATAACTTTGGTCGACTGTAGCCGAATTGGCGTGGTGGGAAAAGGGAAGAGCTACGGACGCGCGATGCGCGTCTGACATCTTTACGTTAACATGAACGGCAGGATGCTGCTGTGATGCAGCCGGCGGTATGGGCAATAAGAGAAGCCGGGACTTGCGTGCAGCCTCAGCCCGGTTTTCTCGGATCAGTCAACGGAACGGCCTGTTTCCGGTTTTTGGTCGACAGCAGTTAAGCAAGTCCCGCCTGCCTCTCGAACTTCATAGCTTGACCGATCCTCGTGTGGCGGCGTTTCGGATATAGAAGCGTTCGATGTGATCACGTCCTCCCCGAGGCCACGGCTTTCAGGTCTTGCTTTTGGCAGGTGGAGCCGCCGAACAATGTTGCCGTTGGGATGACCTTTTTGACGATCCGGAGCGGGACGTCTGTCAGATATCCGGGCGGGTCGACACCATTCAGCCTAGTGTTGGCTTCTTTTGCTGCCGGCCGGCACGACCCGAATGTGAAGTTGTGTTTTCCATGCTTCCAAATGGCACCGACGGCCGGTCAACCAGTCTTTTGAGCCGAGCGCGGGCTTTCGTTGATAATGGATGTGACGATCATTTCGATATCCTCGCTAACCTGGTTCCATGAGCGCAGTGCCGCCGAGCGGATCTTCTTCTCGTAATCGAGTCTTACGTTTTGATCGAGGAGAGACAAGATAGCCGTCTTGATGTCCTCCATATCGCTCGGGTCAAAGTACACGCAAAGATCGCCACCCGCTTCCGGAATTGAAGTGCGGTTTGAGGCCGCACATGCCTTGCCAAACCATAAGCTCTCTCCGACCGGCAAGCCCCATCCTTCCCGATAGCTTGGAAAAACGGTAAAGACGCAGTTGGTATATAGCATCTTCAGCTTTTCATCGCTGGGCCTTTCACAAAACGAGATGGCATCGCCGAGATTACCTGGCCGGAGTATCTCACTAGCTGCGCTGGCCTTCTTTCCCACTAGAATGAGGTGCGGAAGCTTATCGCCAAATTCCTCGTGCAATTGTTTCCAAGCGGATATTATTGCGGAATGGTTCTTGTGGTGATCCAGCGACGATACGTATAGAGCATATCGCTTATTAGCTTCGGTTACCGAATAGGTGCTGACATCATTTCGGCGGGCTCCAACAAATTCGTGGGCAAGTGCGATGCTCGCCAGGGTTTTGTAGTTGCATGTGAGGATATTTTCACGAACCGCTCTTTCGAGCTCTGATCTCGTAAAGTTCGATATCGTGATCAAATGAATTGGAAGCGCCAGAAATTTTTGAAAAAGCTTTCGATCGATATATTCGGGATAGCTGATCCACGTCAAATCGTGAAGTATGCCGATTAGTTCTACGCCTTCCTTGGTTTTTTGCCTGTAGAAATCCACCAGCGGTGGATATTGCCAAAAAGCTCCCATGGTAAACAGCGCGTCGCCGCGGCCAAATTTTAGGGTCGATTTGACTCTGAGGTCTCGATAAAGTCTCGCGGCTCTGTGAAAACAACGGGCCGGGAGTGAAATTAGCGGCGACCGTTGCTGACGAGCGTAGCGTTCGACCGCCGCCTTGTATTTCTCTCTTGCCAGTCGAACAAACGCGTCGGCGTCGCCCTGACTTTCGGCAACCATCTGGTCTAAACTTTCGAACCTTCCTTCAAAAATGCTGAATGCCTGTGACGACAGCGACTTTCTTAAACAGAACGCCACATTGATCTGAACACGCTGCATGCCAGTACTGGCCCCGTGATAGATCGAATTCACCACCGCATCGGTCAGGTCAACATACAAGTTTGCCATTATCTGATACCTCAGGCGGCGGATGGCGGTTTTTTCAGCATGCGCCAAATATCCTGTATTCCAAGCAGCAAATGCTCTCGGTCAGTTAGCATCAGTGAACAGCAATAGGCAACAAGGCCGCCCATTCCGGTTGCGACGATTGTCCAGACTGCGGGCAACGAGAGTTGTTGGGATAGAACAAAAGCTATTAACGCGGCCACGAGGCTGCTCACAAAAATTCCGCGGATGGCTATGAGTATTCGAGCAACCGTAATATCGATCGTCTTGACGAGCGCAGCCATGGTCCGAGCAAGGCAGTATAATGAAGTAAGTGAAATGCCGATGACGCATCCCAACAGCCCGAGCTGAGGTGCGAAGAACACGATCGTCGCTCGCAAGATATTCGTTTCGGTGTTTATGCGCAGTTGGAGGCTTGCTTTGCCGTGGGCTAGAAAGATTGCGCCCATAATGCCGGCCAGCGCTGTCACGGCATCGCTGATCAGAAGGACCTTCAGCAGCGGACCAAGGCCCTGCCATTGTGGTCCCATGAAAGTCGCGACAACGTCTTGCGCTTCGACTATCCCGATAGTGGTAATTGGAAAAAGGACGATAGCAAGCAAACGCAGGAATTTTTCGAAGATTTCCGCCTGCCTCCGGGTGTCGGTGGTGTGTAGCGAGCGCGCGTAGATATTCGTCCAGACGATATTTCCGACCGCAGAGGCGATCGATGAAGGAATTTGGGTCGCGAGCGAGTAAAGGCCCAGCCCGCCGGTGCCGAAGGCTCTTCCAATGAGTATATTTTCAATATTTCGTTCGACTAAGTCGCCGAGCTTCAGACCAACGATTGATCCTCCCACCAAGAGATGGGGGCGAACGGCATGCCAGGAAAAAAGAAATTCCGGAAGATATGGTGCAGCTACAAACTGAAACAGAAACCTTATACCGAAGGTGGCGACACTTTGCGCGACAAGGCTCCAAACGCCGGCGCCATTCAAAGCCAATATGTATGCGATCACTGCGCCGATAATCGCCGCCGCCATTTCTCCGGCGGCGCCAACCGCAATATTTCCGCGTCGGAAAAGCAACGCGCCAGAGGGAACCGAAAGAATGAAAAATAAAAGACAGATGGAAAGCACGATTATCACGTGGGGCAGGCGGGGTTCGTGAACGATCGAACTCTGAACGTACGATATTCCGATAACCCCTGGGATTAGAACGATCGCAATTGACAATAAAATCCACCATGCGGACGACCACACGATCTTGTTTTCTGCCCGTTCCCGGGCAAGCGATGCGCCAAGGCCGCCATCGGCAAGGCTCATGACCAGCATCACGACCGGCAACGCAAGACCGAACAGTCCATATTCTTGCGGTCCGATCAGACGCGCCAGCAATGGCAGCATGAGAAAATTCAGGCCGGTTCTCACGATGTTCGTGCAAGCCATCAACAGCGAACCGAGCGCCAACCCCCGGCTATGCATCATGTGAACATCCCGACTGCCTGCCAATTGCAGCTCCGCCCGCACTTGATGAGGCCGAAGAGGGCACACTCCCGGCCAGAGCGAAGATTCCGGCTGCGCGCGCTGTACGGCCCTTCTCGGACATGGATCAGCCTGGTTCGTTTGATCGACTTGTGCCCCGTGCCCTAAAGAACCGACGTCTCAACAAGATCGCGGAACATTGCGCGCCGACGCGTCTTGCGACCCAGGAAAATCGTTTTGTCCTTGATTTGTTGGAACGTTTCAGCTCTGCGACGGGCAGCCGATTGCTCTTCGCTCCATGCTCTCAGCAAAAAGGACTTGTGCCTTCTGCGTTCCACGGCCGCGATATATTCAGGATATAGCTCTGTCCAAACCCTCAAATTGCCCATCCACGGCTTGTCGCCTCCGACGAAATGCAAGAGCTTTGGCTCGGCTATTTCGGAAACACCCCAGTTCCAATAAGACGGCTTAAAGTTCCAGATCGGGGAAAGGCGAACTCTCTTATTCCCAACGATCGCATTAAGTGAACTTTGGTCGTGATATTGGCAGATGGAGAGATTGTCTTCGAGAAACGTCAGGCAGTCTTTGCTGATCTTGATCCATTGGCGAGTTCGAAACTTCAGGACGCCCGCGTTGAAATATCCTTGCTTTGCCTTCACCCCGATGTTGGCAAAATAGGATCTTATGTTTTTACCTGTCTTGCCATAGTCGTTCGCGTAAAAATAGGACTGATCCTCCGCCGCGAGCAGTCCAATCTCCGGTGCCGGCAAGTCCAACAGCTCTCCCGGATCCTGAACGAACAGCGTGTCGCCGTCCACATAGAGAATGTCGTAATCCTCATTGCGAAAAAACTCAGGAATCAGAAATCGTGCGACTGTCGCAAGCGGAACGTGGGTTGGGTTAAATCTCTCATCGTTTAATGAAGCAAGAGCATCCGTGCGCAGGGAGTGTATCTGTATAGACAAATCCTGAGCAATGCCGGCGAAAGCATCGACCCGCTCCTGACTCATATCCAGCAAAACGACATTTATCCGCAAACTGGGGGGTGGTCTCCAGCGACGTAGCGATTCGATCGACACAAGCGTCGGAACGGCAAATCCCGCGTCCGTGATATAGAAAACCTCCGTTGCTCTTTGAATGGACACGCGACGCCTCTGCTAGTTGGAAAATCCGATTGACGAGATAACCTTGTTCGTTCTTTTGGGATGCTCTTGCGTACGTTCCGGCAAGGGAGTGGAGCAGGCTCGGTGAATCGCAACGCTCTTCAAGTTGTCAGATTTACGCACGGATGTAACATACTGCGTTCAGCCGTTCGATCCGCGTCAACACTTTCAGACTTCCCCACCAGTTTGCGGTCAAGTTCGGAGCCGTTCGATTTACCAAGACATTTAGGATCCCTCAATTCGCGCACGTCCTGTCAACCCCCAAACCACTGCTGAGCAATACGTCAGACGTGCTGCGGGGCGCAAGGTCAATGCCGCAGGTTGCTACGAAGATGGTCCGCCAGCCGAATTGAAAGGGCGACAATGGTGAGGGTCGGATTCGCGTGACCGCCGGTCGGAAACACCGAGCATCCCCCTAGATACAAATTGGTGATGCCATGTGTCTTGCAATTTTCATCTACCACGCCGTCGGCCGGATCCCTCGACATCCTTGTCGTACCAATATGATGATATGTGCCGTAAAGTTCGCCATCGCCAACGGGGGTATCTCGACTGAGCCAAGCGGCGGTCTCGGTTCGTCCAAATCCGAGCTTCTGCAACTCCTCACCGACGAGGCCGTTTAAGTGTCGCGCGGTGGTGCGCTCGATCTCGGAAATGCGCCAGTCGACTTTGGCCCGTCGCATGCCAAATGCGTCCTTCTGATCAGACAGCGTTACCCTGCTTTCCGCGTTTGGCTCCTGCTCGACATCGACAATGATGGTGATAAGCGGCTCCTTGAGAAGAGGCGGGCTGCCCTGGAGTAAACGGCGGGCCAGATTTGCCGCCGCTCCCATCGCGGGGATCAGGTCGCGATGGATTCCGCTATACAGCTTCCTTTCACGCACCGCGGCCGCCAAATTCGCTGCCGCCTTCCATGACGAGTCCGAAGACGCCTCATAATACATTGCGGCGCTCGCATTCAGTAGTCGATGCTTGCGTTGGGCTTCTTCCGAGAGGGCAAAACCAATCTCATATTGCACGCCGCTTCGCCTTGTGAACACCCTGAACAGGCTTTGGAGGCGCTTGGCTGCCTCAGGTGTCGTTCGCAAAGTTGCCGTGACGCCCCGCGGGTGCTGCGCAAAATATCTACCGAGCTTTGAGGAATCGTCGACCTTTCGGAGAATGTCGCTGGGCGCGTTGAGCAGCAGGCGCACGTTTTCGATGCCACCACAGCAAAGCACGAAAGCCTTGGCTTTGATCTTCATCGAAATGTTGTTCGAAGAAGTCACATTGATCGAATCAACAGTCGATCCGTTATCGGTTCCGGCAATCGCCGTCAGATTGGCATGAAGCAAAACGTGCGTATCAGGATCGGCCTTAAGCCGCTGCCCATAGATCTTGGCCCAATCGGGAAAGCGCCGGAAGCCTTGTGGGGCATAGCGCCACACGTATGGCTTGAGGCAGGGTGTGCTGAATCTTGGAAGTTCGACCCCCAGGACGGATGGCACTTTGTCGTCTGGTATCCAGGGTTTCCGAAATTCAGCGGCCGCCTTCGCGCGCTCGTAATAGGGGACCAATGTGGACAAGCCGATCGGCCAGCCGGAGTTGCGTATCCAATTCCGCTCCTCAAAGTCAATCGGGTCGAGAACCGCACATCGTCCGCTCCACCGGGTGGCCGAGCCACCAAATAATCGATAACGACCTTCATCCATCGTCACCAGGTGCCCGACGCTCTCGCCCTTATAAAGGGCTTGCGTATCCGGCTCGTCGGCCTCGCCTCCTGACTCCACCAGACAAACTTTGAGACCACTGCCGATCAACTCATGGGCGATGGTTATCCCCGCGGGCCCCCCGCCAACCACACAGACGTCAACAGAGAGGGTACCGCCCGTCTCTTGTTCTCGCAAATCACCCAGCATGATGCTCTCTCAACTGACGTGGTCGAGCGGCTAAAGCTCGCCGGAAATGGAGAAGACAGTTGCCAGCTGTCAACCATATCAGGCCCCGACAAGTATGAGCGGGTCCATGCAATCCTATGTATCCGTTCGCAGGAACGAAATCACCCTGGTCCAAGACGTCGCGGCTCATCATGGTGAACCGACTTGGGACATGGGCAGGGAGCCTAGCTCGAATTGGTGCATGTGAGGGTATGCCGCAAAAGTTCGGAGAGGTGAGGTACTATCCATCCTCCACGCCTTGAAAGGGCGCGGATATTACCCGTTGGAGAATACGTCGATCGGCGGCGAAATGGCTTTACCTTCGTTAATAACGCGGGATCAATTTCCCCTTGTGGTCTTCCGAAATATGGGTACGGTCTCTCGGCACGTCCGACAGGTGCGAGGCTCGTTGGTACGTCGCGAAGGCCTGCAAGTCGAAACGAAAGACGGTTAATCATAGCATCCGCGGCTCCATTTCTTATTGTAGCGCGCCGCCTCTCTTGCGCGTGTTCGTATCATGCTCCAAACAGTTAATTTTAATAAGCAGAGCGGCCGTCTCAGGCTGGCTGTGGGGATTGCGACTGTAGGACGGCGCGAGGTCCTGTCTGAGACAGTGAAGTTACTCGCCTCCCAAAATCGTCTTCCAGATCAGCTCATCATCTGCCCGGTAAATCGGGATGATATTGATTTGGAGTGTATCAAATCCTTTCCCGCGCCCGTCGAGGTGTTGTTTGGTCCGGCCGGGCTACCCGCGCAACGCAATCATATCTTGGCAGCTTGTTCGGCTGCCGATGTGGTCGTGTTCTTTGACGACGATTTCTTCGCCGAAGCCAACTATCTTGCTGAAGTTGAGAAAACCTTCCTGACGAATCCTGGAACGATCGCCCTCACGGGCGCTGTGATTGCCGACGGTATAAAAGGACCAGGCATCAGCACACAGGAGGGTCTCGAAATCCTGCGCACAGTTGATGGAACCAGTGCCGGCGCCGAGATCGTGCCGGTCGACGGAGCGTATGGTTGCAACATGGCGTTCCTCTTGAACCCGATAACTTCCAATGCCATTCAATTCGACGAGAACCTGCCCCTGTATGGTTGGCAGGAGGACACGGACTTTTCTCGCCGTCTGGCCCGGTACGGGATTATCGCAAGATCGGCACGTCTGCTCGGCGTTCATTTGGGAACCAAGGGAGGGCGGACGTCCGGAGTCCGTCTTGGCTATTCGCAGGTCGCAAATCTTACCTATCTGGCTCGAAAAGGAAGCGTTTCGAAGGGCTACGCTGCGAAGATGATCTCCAGAAATCTTCTCGCAAATCATTCGAAGCTCTTGGCTCCCGAGCCGTGGATCGACCGGCCCGGCCGGTGCAAGGGAAACTGGATCGCCATCCTTGACTTTGTTCGCAGGCGCGATGATCCGCGACGAATTCTGACATTATAGGTCGTCAAGAGGAGCGACTCGACATGTGCGTCGGCGTGCAGCCGCAGATCGTGCAGTCGCTTGTGTTGCGAAGGGCGAATCTAGATGCGCAGCTTGACAGCTTTGAATCGGCGTTGGTGTCCCCGCCTGGTGTTTGCATTACCGGCGGTGTTGCTGGGATTTTCGGCCCTTGCGGGGGACGCCGAGCGGAAGCCAATCACCATCCCGGCATCGCGTGAGACGGTAGCACAGAACGATCACAATCCCTGGGGTGTGGCGACAGGAGCGGAATGGCTCTCTGCCTATCCGCAATTCGATCCGTTGCTCGACCAAGCAGGGGTCAAATGGCTACGGGCTTTCAAAGAGTGGCACACCCTCGAGCCGAAACACGGCTACTGGAACTGGGCGGCTGCGGATCACCTGGTTGAGAACGCCAGAACCAATAATCTGCGTCTAACCTGGGTGCTGGGATATCTTGCGCCGTGGGCGTCCGCAGATGGTGGGACAGGGAAATTCCCGATTAAAGATATAGGGTATTGGCGCGACTACGTGGGTCATTTGGTCGACCGGTATCATGGCGACATCCAGTATTGGGAGGTCTGGAACGAATTCAACGGCGGGTTCGCTGAGAACGGATCTCCTGAGCGCTATGCAGAACTGGTGCGCGAAGCGTCGATCGCTGCCAAGGCGATCGATCCCGCCGCGAAAATAGGCCTGAGCGTGGCCAATTTCGACCTTCACTTTTTGGATGCAGCGATCAAGGCCGGTGCGGCCGGTTTCTTCGACTATGTTTGCGTCCATCCTTACGAAAAAATGGCCCAACTTGAGAACGATGGTGAGCCGGATTTTCTTGCGATGGCGGCAAGTCTTCGACAAATGCTCGCTGCCAATCATCAGCCGTCTGATCTGCCACTATGGATTACCGAAATAGGCGAAACTTCGTCTGTTGCACCAGACCCGCAAGCCGACCGCAGGCAGGCTATCGCCTTGGCAAAATCCTACCTCTTGTCGATAGCCTCCGGGTTTCAGAAGATTTTTTGGTTTGAAGCGCGGGGACCTTCTCATGACAACAAGGTGGATTTCGGGATCATCCGTTCCAATCTTACGCCTCGGCCGTCGTACGATGCATTGAGGACGCTCAGCGCTACGCTCGGTCCGGCGCCGATCAGCAGGGGCTGGCTTGAGCTTGGGAAGGGCGGTTTCGGTTTTCTTTTTGCGGCCGGCGGTCGATCGGTACTCGCCGCGTGGGCACCGTCAAAGGGCGATCTGAAGATCACATTTCCCGCCGATGTTAGGGTCGTGGATCTGGCTGGCAACCAAACGACACTGAAGTCCGGCGAGGAACTGACCCTGCCGAGGGCGCCGATACTGCTCCTGGACCTTCCGCAGCAGACGGTTCGGGATGCCGAACAGAACAGGGATCGGCCCTATCCATGGGGAGGCAACTACGCGCAGGCCCAAGTCTTGAAGGTGAAACTGGGGGCGACCAACGTCGAGGACGGCATCAAGCAAGTTCGTACGGATTCGACTTTAGCTGCCGATGTCGGAAACGAAACGGCACTGCGCTTGAATTTTTCTCATACCGACAATGACGGACACTACGCCTATTTCTCTGTCGACCCAGGCTTTGCAAGAGCTGGAGCGAGCGCGCTAGAGATCACAGTTCTTGCTCGTCGTCTTGCTCCGAGCAAAGTTGCCGGCTTCGCGATCACCTATGAATCGAAATCAGGTTACGTCGGCACCGGCTATGCCAACATTCCGGAGAGCGATGCCTGGCATGAACTGACCTGGAAAATTGATGACGCCGACTTCGCAGGGCAATGGGGCTTCAATTTTGCGCTGAACGCGGTTTCTTCTCCGAATGAGTTTCTGATCAAAGAGGTCGTCGTTAAGCGAAGCCCACGATAAGGCTGGTCCGTCGCCGCTGCATCTTCAGTGAACGCCGCGTAGATCTATTTCAGGTGAATACGGTTCAACGCTGGAAAAATGAGCTGCCTGGGCAGCGTTCCTACTCTGTAGCGATAGCCCGGCGATTGCGCCAAAAACCAATCCCAGCCACGCATCGAAATCAGGCGTTGCCGAACCAAGAGCCGCCAATCCAAGAGACGGGACAATCGCGAACTTTAACGCCGTAACAAACTCGCTTGATTGTACGGACACGAATGATCGCCTCAAAAAAGTTTGGATCAGGAAAATGAAGAAGCAACTGGAGGCCAGGAACCCGGTGTTGCTGAGGACAGCGACGAAGTAATTCGACGCGCGGGTGCTGCCTACCCCGACACCTAATCCGTAAGTCGACCAGAAGGCGTTCCAGCCGACCTGATTCCAGAATGTTCGCTCCAAGTACGAATCGGAGTTCGCCTTGTTGAAAATAATCTCGTCGACCATCCTGAAAAAAGGATCGAATAATTCGGGTTGAACGATCAATGCAGCCAGAATGACGATGACCGAAATGAACACCGCAACCAATTCCGGAACAAGACCTGAGCGGGCGATAGGCGATGCGATGGTCATCCGACGAGCGACATTTAGAACGTTCACCGCGCCAAAGATCGCAAGGCCTACGTAAGCCGACGACGATGTCGACAGCAAGGCCATGATAACCAATGATACGGCGGTTGCGGTTGCCGCCGTCCGAGGTAAGCCTGCTGGATATAACGGTCTGAGAAACACGAGCGCGGCGCAAAGAGCGACACAAGTTGATCCAAAGGTCGAGGGCTCGTTCATTAGCCCTATCACGCGTCTCACCCCTGCGATTTCGACGTTTACTCCGATTGCGTAGCTGGCATTTCTGAAGGGCTCCAACACTGCGGATTGCCCTAGCGCCGTCGCAGCCATGTCGGCAATTCCGGACCCGAACAGGACTACGCCGCCGACCAGCACCGCGGACAAAAGCTGGCTGGCGAATTGCGGCGTTCTCGCCATGAGTGCTGCGGCAAAAACAACCATCACGGAAATGCTCAAATAGATGCACTGCGTAATATTTGTTCCGGTCGGCGTCAGCGGTTCAGCAGATGCAAATCGAAGAACCCCCCGCAGCGGAATGACATCGATTGCTCCGTCGAAAAGGCTGGGCATAAAGATCGTGGTGACAACACCGATCGCGAGGAAAGCCAGCAGGAAACCCAAGTTCTTCAAGCGCGCGAGTTCAACTAGTCTCTGGGGAGCGACCAAAAGCGTAGGGACGATAAACCTCACGACGAGCAGCATGGCGAACATCGTTTTCGGAGTAAACGACCGGTCCCCTGTAAGTTCAGGCGGGAGAACCGCAAACGATCCGAACGTAAATGAGGCGAATAGCAGAATGAGCAAGGTTCGTTGACTTGCCACTGCGCCAAGCGGGAAAAGGATCCAGAAGATGACGGCGGGATAGGTCATTGGTTGGGATCAGTTCCGGTTACGCCTGCGGTCCAATGGTTCTCGTCAACTCCGGCCGGAGGGCCGCGGAAAAGCGGTTCCCAGGCGTGAACGTCATGTCGCAGCGTGTTGCGCGGGAAGGATACTGGCTTCCCCTTCCGTCCGCAATATTAATGCTTTTTGGCTGCAGTCCGATGGACATATGCACCTCTATACGCCGACCGAAAGACGACGATCGATGACGCAACATCGGTTATCGGCCTCGCGGTAAATGAACACGATCAAACTGTCGAAAGGAAAAGGAGCGCGAGGCTATGCCCGTGAGGGCCAAGCCGCTCAATCTGCGCCTCTGAAGGCCAGGAACCTAGCACCCAGATAATTGACAAACATCGCCGCCGCCGAGGCAATGGCCAGGGCGACGATCGGACTCGACACCGACAACAGGACAAGCGAGTAGACTGCGAAGTTACAGAGAAAGCCTGCGCCCTGCGTCGAGACATAGGACGCAAAGGAGCTGCCGATCGATGGCTTGTTGAGGGTCGCAAAAGACCAATACCGATTGCACACAAATGTAAACAGGATAGCAATGGGAGCCGAGACTGTCCGTCCAGTGAAGGGGTCGGCACCAATCCAGTGGACCATCAATGCGAGGACTCCTGCGTCGACGAGAAAGCCGGCAAGGCCGGTCACTCCGAAACGCAAGACGTGGATCGACTCTTGTAACAGTTGATTTGTGGGTGGCTTCGTCACTGGAAGATCGGAAGAGAAAGATAGATTAACCGCTTCATTTCCCGCCTCGTCTTGGTCGTCATGTCGAGAATGAGGCCTATGGAAATGCAGAGCACACCGACGATGACCAGCGCGACGCTCAGGATGGCCGTTGGAACACGCGGCACGAGGCCGGTTTCGAGATACGTGATCAGCAACGGTATGCTTAGCAAGAGCGCGGCGACGATCAGCAGGAGACCTGAAAAACCAAAGAAATGTAGCGGCCGTTCGTCTTTGACAAGCCGCGCGATCAACGTCATGATTCGCGCGCCGTCGCTGTATGTCCGTAATTTGCTGACCGAGCCCGGCGGCCGTTCCTTGTAGACGGTGGCGACCTCGGTACTCGGCATCCGCAGTTCGAGTGCGTGAACAGCGAGTTCGGTTTCTATCTCAAATCCGCTGGACATGGCCGGAAAGGATTTGACGAAGCGCCGCGACAGAAACTTGTAACCCGACAACATGTCGTCGAACTGTCGACCAAAGATTTGCCGTACCAGCCCCGTCAACAACCAGTTGCCGAAGCGGTGACCGGCACGGTAGGCATCCTTGGCGGTCGATATCCGCATGGCATTGATAAAGTCGAGTCGCTCCTCGACAAGCCGATTCACCAGCGCAGCGGAGGCGGCTGCGTCGTAGGTGTCGTCTCCATCGACGAGGACATAAACGTCGGCTTCGATATCGGCAAACATGCGCCGGACCACGTTGCCCTTGCCTTGTCGCGTTTCCTTGCGGACGACCGCGCCGGCCGTCTGAGCCACGCCGATCGTGTCGTCGACAGAATTGTTGTCATAGACGTATACAGTCGCAGACGGCAGGGCTGCCCGGAAATCCGCCACCACTTTTCCGATCGTGATCTCCTCGTTATGGCAAGGAACCAAAACCGCGACAGTCGGTATAGCACCTTGCGCGGTCCTGGTGGTGGGGTTTCCGACAGAAAAGGCCAAATCAGTCATTCAGGTTCCCCGTTGCGCGAGCAAAGCTCTTCCCTGGTCGGAATCCTCAGCTCGCGGATTTCCTTTCGAAAGGCAGAATATGATTGCGGCTGCCATGCAGACAAGGGAGAAGGAGGCCGATCGATAGGTAAACCAGTGGTGGTGCTGGCTGTGATTTCTGAAAATCTCGAACCATAAAACCGAGATTAAGGGCGGCACCAGCAATGCTGAAAAGATAGGCCGCGGTGTGAACCGATACCCCTTCGTTCGCAGAACGATCGCGAAGGCGCCAGTGATGATTGCAAAAACGGCAAATGAAGGCTTCAGCATAGGAAAGCCGAAGTTCTTGATTGTCGCCCAGAAGACAACCGGTTTGACCTTATCTTCCATTCCCGAAATTCGAAATAAACCGGAGGAGATGATTTGCCGTAAGGTCGCAACAGGAGCTTCCGAGAGCAGCACGTCTATTGCGAAGCGGCAAAGGTAGGTGCCGAAAAAGCCGATAGCCCAGCCAAAGGCCGCCACCGCAATCATCCGTATGATGTCAGGCACCGACGGACTCTCGCTGGATGACGCCGCGGCAACGGCCACCACGAGCGTAGACAATCCAAGCGGTGGGTTAAACAGAAGATCGAAAAACGAGTTAACGCAGCCGACGGCCACGGCAATCAGCAGCAGGGACCATTTGACGCGCCCCTTCATCGCCCAAAAGGCCGCTGTCGGCAACGCGAATATCATCAGCAGAGACAGCGAATGAGTGAAGACATTCGCCAGATCTGCAGCGTCCGTAAGCATGACATAACCGAAGGCAAACCAAAGACCGTAGAGCGGGCTGTCGGCTGCTCCGGTAAATCCCGAGGCGATCGTCGTCGAGTAGACAAAAACCGCGCCGATGACGAGACAAGCCAGGATATATCGCAGATTCCGGATATCACCGAAGCGTAAGAACGGCTTCGAAAGGATCTGGTAGCCGTGCCAATATCTGCCATAATGCATTGCGCCGATGCTCTCCGGCTTCTTGAGCGTGGCCATCAGGCCGGCGCATGCGCCGAGGCCGTCGACCAAAGTAACTTCGCTGTCTCTCAGCAACTGCAACGCCGTTCGATCTGCTCCGTCGTGCATGTTCAGGCTCATGGCCACGCAATCGGTAAATCGATCCGAGTATGTCGCTAAATCCGGAGGGTTATCCTGATCATTGATGTCGCCGTGAGTGGCGGCGTCCGCCAACCTGTCGAAGATCACGTGATGATCAAGCGACGCGTCGACGAAAAATACCAGCAGGAAGAAAATCATATTGGCCGCGATGACAAGAACGCCCGCCTTAAATAGGCTAGAAATTGAAAGCCGCACGCTTGCAGTCATAGATAGACCCGTTTTCAAGGCATTTTGCCGGTCGACAATCTAATTAAATATACGACCGCGACAATATCCGTATTTCAGCTGTAAACGATGCATCGCGTATTGTATCAGGGCAGCTGCGCTTTATCATGGAGAATCCGATTGCGCGGCTTACGAATGCGGGATTCACCTTAATACGGCGAATCCCGAAAACCATGTATTCAATGATCCTAGCAAAAGACGATGCGCCGAGTGTAGTTGTGATGTGGCGGCAGCCTGGTTTTGATGCCGGCTGCCGTCGTGGTAGCGCACATTTGTTCGGGTCAATCTTGTCTTGGAAAAGACCGGCGGATCGATCAGGTTATATGGAACGTTCTTCAGATCAGCTAGCCGATCTCCAACAGAGCCCGCGAAGGCTTCTCTTCCGATTGAAGACCACATGAATCCTATCGGTGCCTTGCGAACATGAACACCAGAATCTATTCGATCGATTCACTTAGGGCGATTGCGATGACGATGGTCATTGCGCAGCACAGCGGTCTGCTTCCATTTGGCTGGACCGGAGTCTGGCTGTTTTACGTTATTTCCGGATTTGTTATTTCAAGAAATTTCATCGAGGAAAAAGCGACATTAAAGCCGGCGCCCGCCAATCATTATCTTTCGTTCTTCATTCGAAGACTTTTTCGTATCGCTCCTCCTTATGCGGCCTATATCGCACTGTGTTCGGTTGCCGCTCTTGCGTTGGGGCTCCCGGTACGCGTTGCCGAACTGCCGTATTTGGCGACCTTCACCTACAATTGGCGCATGATCTTTAGCACTGTACCTCTGGTGCCGGCTTTCGGCCATCTTTGGACGATAAGCGTCGAAGAGCAGTTTTATGTCCTCTTTCCGCTTCTTATGCTGGGTCTTCGACGCGAGCGCGCCATAGTAGGCATGGCTGCAATCGTTGCCTTGGGACCGGTCTTTCGCGTTTTGTTGGCCCAATATTTATCGGCGACATTCTCCGGGGATTCCGAACGCACCGCGTTCGGCGTGTATGCTTCTTCGTTTGGCCAGTTCGATGCATTCGCTCTTGGCTCTTTGCTTGCGCATTTTGAAGGGCACATCCGCAAGGCGCCTCAAATCGCCGGAAGGTTAGGGTGGTTGGCGGTCTTCGTTTCGCTCGCCTACATCGTGACATATATCGGCATAAACATTTCAGTCGGCGCGCATGGCATCGACATCATCCGCAATATCGTTTCCGGTATCCTATATGGTCAAAAGAGAGAAATCTTCGTCTACGTCGCGGTCGATTTTTGTGCGGTTGCGATAATTGCCGGCGCAATTGCGGGATGGAAAGTTTTCAGATTTCTCGAAGCGCCGGTGCTCGTTTCCGTGGGCCAAGCTTCCTATGGGGGCTACCTGCTTCATCCCATCGCCTTGATGACAATCGCATATATCGCCGGGGTTCCAGTCGGCGACGAGCCGGTTTTCATCAGGATTGTGATGTTCGGTCTGGCGTGGTGTTGTACCGTGGCGTTGGCGCGAGTCTCTTACGCGACGTTTGAACGGCCGTTCATTCGAATTGGTCACCGAATCAGCAATCGCGTATTGCTGCGGGCGCGGGATGGCGCGGTGGCGTAAGCTGCTGACTACGATGGCCCTATAGCCAATATTTATAAGCGATATTTAGGACATCTGACCGGCTGGCAAGATCGCAGCTCTCGGCGGTGGCGCGAGGTCACGCGGGTTGTTTCGTGGATGGTTTCGGGGAAATCCAGCGTCGTGGAACCCTGCTTCATGGCAAAGGTCAAACTCAGTCCGGAACCTCACTTCCAGTGCACCTACAGCGCGCGAGACGAGGCCGGAACAACCGGAGGCTTGCTTCAGTAGGCTACTCCGTAGTAAGGTTAACCGCGGTATAGTGCGGTAGCATTTTTACATGCACCGGCGATGCCAGCGGGCCGTGGCGCAGCCGTGCTGCCTTGGGACATTTACGCTAACGGCAACAATCGTTCGGAAGTCCCGACACATGTGTTAGCGCTGTGGCCTGGAGCGTTGCGCGTTCTAGACCAAAGTTTGCGCGCGCAATTGGCCGAAAGC
>JAQGKC010000111.1 GCA_028290305.1 Bradyrhizobium sp. | reverse complement strand
TTCGGCATGATACTTCCACTCGCATTCTGCGCGTGGATCGTTTTGCAAGAAGTGTCTGAAAAAAAGGTATCACTTCCCAAGGGCTAGCGGCCGCTACCGCAAGTTGGCCAGCGCATGTGCACAATAGTTGCCTGCGCAACAGGCAAATCCGGCCCCACAACGTTAAGCAATTCCTAATGCACCACGCTTTTGCTAACTTGGGGCATGCAAAACACTGAAAACGCTAAGATAATGGTCCATTCCAAGGGGCCATCCACGGCACAGGGACCACTACGCAAAAAAAAGCGTCAGTGAGCGGTATGGTTATCAAAACCTTAACGGCGCGCGGCTGAAATGGGCTGCGACTTCCACTATCATTGGTCTCCATGAACCCACGCCTGATTCTCATCCTGCTGCTGTTGCCCGCCGCAATTGTCACAGCCGCCACCGCGCTGGCGCAGGACAAGGGCAGCGTCGACCCAAAGCCGTTGCCGGCGCTGGCCAATCCCAACGATCCGCACGTCGCAGCCAAGGAACTGTTCGGCCGCAAGGTATTGCCGACAAGAACGCCGACCCAGGTGGTCGGTTTCTATGCCAAGGGCTGCATCGCAGGCGCCGAAGCTCTGCCGATCAACGGCCCGACCTGGCAGGTGATGCGGCTGTCGCGCAATCGCAACTGGGCGCATCCGCAGATGGTCGAGTTGCTGGAGCGGCTGTCGGCGAAGGCGAACAAGGCCGCGGGCTGGCCCGGCCTGCTGGTCGGCGACATGTCACAGCCGCGCGGCGGCCCGATGATCACCGGCCATGCCAGCCATCAGGTCGGGCTCGATGCCGATATCTGGCTGACGCCGATGCCGAACCGGCAGTTGTCGCGCAGCGAGCGCGAGGAAATGTCTGCGGTCATGATGGTCCGATCCGACCGGCTCGACGTCGATCCGAACGCCTGGACCCCGAGCCATCTGTCGGTGATCCGCGCCGCGGCACAGGAGCCGCAGGTCGAACGCATCTTCGTCAACGCCGCGATCAAGAAAGCGCTGTGCCGCGAAGCCAAGGGCGATCGCAGCTGGCTCTCCAAGGTGCGGCCGATGTACGGCCACGACTACCACTTCCATATCCGCATCACATGTCCCGCTGGCGCCGGCCAATGCGAGCCCCAGCCGGCGCCAGCGGAAAGCGAGGGTTGCAGTGCCGACGATCTCGCCTACTGGTTCAAGGATTCGGTGCTTCATCCGAAGCCGCTGACAACCCCGCCGAAGCCGCGACCGCCGATGACGCTGGCGCAATTGCCGGCCGACTGCCGCCAGGTTTTGGCGGCTCCGGATGCCAAGCAATAGCATTCGCCAATGGACTATCGCCGCAGCTCCGAAATGAGCTAGAATGAGTTGCGTGGCGCCGTAAGCGCGCGACCCGCCACGGGGCGACGGTCCCGACTTTACATTTTTAACATCTGCCAGCAGATGCGCGGCGTTGTCGCGCGTGGCTCATTCCTGTGAGGATCAATCATGCGCATCAGTGCACGCAACCAGATCAAAGGCACCGTCGTCGAAGTAAAGAAGGGCGCGACCACCTCGCATGTCCGCGTCGATATCGGCAACGGCCAGATCGTCACTTCGTCGATCACCAATGAGGCCGTCGATGAACTGGGCATCAAGGCCAAAGGCCATGTGACCGTGGTGGTGAAAGCCTCTGACGTCATGATCGCGGTGGATTGATCATGCGCACGCCGTTCCTCATTACACTGGCGTTACTTGCAACGACCTCCGCATGGGCGGCGGAAGAGCCGGGCGGCTGCGACAAATTCAAATGGAATATCGACCACGAGCGTGCCGCGCTGACCGCGCCGGATCGCGTGAAACTTGCGTCGGGCGGCGAACTCGCCGCTCTTCCATCCACGGGGATTACGCTCGGATTGCGCGCACCTGGCGAGGCCAAGCTTCCCACGCCGCCCGAACGCGCCCCGAAGGAAGGCACTTTTGCAGGCTTCACAAGTTTCAAGACTGCGCCGAAGGCCGGCATCTATACCATCAGCCTGTCCGCGGGCGGCTGGGTCGATCTGGTGCAGGACGGACATGCCCTGAAGCCGAAAGCCTTCAGCGGCGCCACCGATTGCGACGGCATTCGCAAGACCATGAAGTACGAGATTTCGGCAAGCCCGTTCGTGCTGCAGATCAGCGGGACCAGAGAGGATTCGATATCGATCGCGATCCTGCCGTCCGAATAGACGAAGGAAGTCTTTACCCAAACCCTCAGCCTGCTATTGTTTTTATTGCGAAATCCGGTTGGACCGTAAGTCCGCCGGATCGACGGAACGGCGCTTCCGCCTGTCGCATCCATATCCAACCAACGCCTGATTTGCGCGCGCGGTGCGTCGCGAACATGCACGGAGCGCTCCAATGCATCGCCTTGCCGGATTTTTCGTTGCCTTCACCATTCTGTGCGGCTCGACCTGGTCGCCAGCCCTTGCCCAGGACAAGAGCCTCACGGTATTCGCCGCGGCTTCGATGAAGAACGCGCTCGATGACGTCGATGCCGCTTATACCGCGAAGACCGGCGTCAAAGTCGCGGCAAGCTATGCCGCGAGTTCGGCGCTGGCCAAGCAGATCGAACAGGGCGCGCCGGCTGATATTTTCGTGTCCGCCGATACCGACTGGATGGACTATGCGATCGGTAAGAAGAACATCAATGAGCCGACGCGGGTCAATCTGCTTGGCAACAGCATCGTGCTGATCGCTCCGAAGGATTCCAAGATCGACAATGTGGCGATCGGGCCCGGCTTCGATCTCGCCAAGCTTGCCGGCGACGGCAAGATAGCGACCGGCGATGTGAAAGCGGTTCCGGTCGGCAAATACGCGCAGGCGGCACTGGAAAAGCTCGGGGCGTGGCAAGCGGCGGCGCCGAAATTCGCGATGGCCGAGAGCGTGCGTGCCGCGCTTGCACTGGTGGCGCGTGGCGAAGCCGTGCTTGGGATCGTTTATTCAACCGACGCCAAGGTCGAGCCCGGCGTCAAGATCGTCGGCACCTTCCCGGCCGATTCCCATCCACCGATCATCTATCCCGTAGCGGCGACGACGGCCGCGAAGCCGGAAGCGGCCGATTATCTCGCGTTCCTGCGAACTTCAGTGGCCAAGACCATCTTCGAGAAATACGGCTTCAAGTTTCTAGTCAGCTCGACGACTTGAAGCGTGTTCGACATTTCGCCGACGGAATGGACGGCGATCCAGCTTTCGCTGCGGGTCGCCACGGTTGCGACGCTGGTGGCGACGCCGCTTGGAATCGGCGTAGCGTGGCTGTTGGCGCGGCGCGAGTTCTGGGGCAAGCCGCTTGTCGATGCCTTGATCTATTTGCCGCTGGTGCTGCCGCCGGTCGTCACCGGCTATCTGCTGCTGCTGACATTCGGGCGCCGCGGCCTGGTCGGCGCCTGGCTTGCGGATCATCTGGGAATCGTATTCGCGTTCCGCTGGACCGGTGCGGCGCTGGCCTGCGGCGTGATGTCATTTCCGCTGCTGGTGCGGCCGATCCGGCTGTCGATCGAAGCGGTCGATCGGCGACTGGAACAGGCGGCGGGCACGTTGGGCGCAGCGCCGTGGCAGGTATTTTTGACCATCACCTTGCCGCTGGCACTGCCGGGTGTGCTGGCCGGCATGGTGCTCGGTTTTGCGAAGGCGATCGGCGAATTCGGTGCAACCATTACCTTCGTGTCGAATATTCCCGGTGAGACCCAGACCATTTCCTCGGCGATCTATTCGCTGATCCAGACGCCGGACGGCGATACCGCGGCACTCCGGCTGGTGCTGGTTTCGATTTTCATCGCGACGGCGGCGCTGGTCGCTTCCGAATGGTTCGCGCGGCGCGCCACCCAACGCGTCCATGGGAATTGACCATGCTGCGCGTCGACGTCGTTAAAAAGCTTGGTGAGTTCTCAGTCGAAGCCTCGTTCACGAGCGAAGGCCGGGTCACGGGGTTGTTTGGCGCCTCGGGCGCCGGCAAGACATCATTGATCAACATGATCGCGGGATTGCTGCGGCCCGATCGCGGCACCATCACCATCGACACTGAGACGCTCGACGACACCGCGGCGCGTGTGCATGTCCCGCCTTATCGCCGCCGCATCGGCTATGTGTTTCAGGATGCGCGGCTATTCCCGCATCTCGATGTGCGCCAGAATCTCGACTATGGGCGGCGCATGAACCGCCTTGCCGACGATCCCGCGCAGCGGGCGCGCGTCATCGATCTGCTCGATATCGGCGGCCTGCTGAACCGCCGACCCGGGCGTCTCTCCGGCGGCGAGCGCCAGCGCGTCGCGTTTGGACGCGCGCTGTTGTCAAAACCAAGATTGCTGCTGCTGGACGAACCGCTGGGGTCGCTGGACGAGGGCCGAAAGGTAGAGATCCTGCCCTATCTGGTGCGGTTACGTGACGAGGCCGGAATTCCCATGGTCTATGTCAGCCACGACGCGGCGGAATTGCGCCAGTTGGCAACACAGATCGTGATGCTCCGGCATGGGCGCATTACCGCGTTCGGCGGGGTGAAGGTGTTGCAAACAACCAACTCGCCGGAGTGAATCCGCTTGGAGGACTTGCTCGCAAGACACAGCGACGGCACGGCCGCGCTATGTCCGCGAACATTCGGCGTGATTACCGGTCGACATTAAGTACCTCGCCCGTGGTGGCGTCGACGTCCACCTCCATGTATCGGCCTGACATATCCCGTCCCTCGATTTGCCATTCATCGCCGGCAAATTGAGTGTGCGATACGGTTACGAGACCAAGATCGGTTGCAACACCCAATGCTGCCTGCATCGAAATGAGGCCGCCCGAATCGTAGGCCATAACGGGTGTTGCCATCCCGAGCGCTACGACTGCAACGATTGACATGATGTGTTTTCGCATGGGCTACTCCTGGCCGAAGTCATCTACCTGGTACGCCGTCGGACCGGCGCAATGTTCCTAAAACCATTCGGAGCGCTGTGCGTTCCGATTTCGGGTATCGCGAAGCTGCGCAAATCTTCGGCTGTTGCGGCGATTTGTTGGCCTCACCTTGGCGACAAAGCGATGAGGTTTTCGCGCCAGACCGGAACAGCTCACTTTGCGCCGATAGGAGCCACTACTTCAAAGTCAGCTTTTTGACCAAACCGGATATTCATGCCACCACAAGTTTTGTTCGACTTGCGGCCGGCGCAGTCGAGCTCATCGTCAATTTGGGAGGCCTGCCTCGTGGAGGGCTTTGGCAAATGCGGCGAAATCCTTCTCTCGGCGAAACGGTACTAAGTCTCTGAGATTAGAGACACGCAAATCGGGATCAAACTCGAGCGCCCGTGTCATGGTTAGCTTTGCTGAATCGAGCCGCCCGGCGAGCAGCTCGCTCGCTGCGGATAGGTATATCGCCAGCCGAAAATTTGGATTTCCGCGGATTGATCGTTGGGCGAATGACGACGCCAACTCAAATCGGCTCGCAAGAAAATGAGCATAAGCATTCGCGCCATCCATGCCGAAGGCGTTTAGATCGAGCGGACTCAGCCGAATGGCATGAGCAACATGAGCAAGTGCGAGGTCGGGTTCGCCTCTCCAAACTCTCAACCAGCCACTGTACATCCAGTTTTGCGCCAGGTTGCGATTGATCGCCAGTCCGCGATCCATGTACGCCGCAGCGTCGTCGAACTCTTCGGCTATAAAGGCGAGCGCATATCCACCCATGCACAGCGCGACTGCATCATTCCCACCGAGAAGCACTGCCTTCCGGGCCAGTCGCATAGCTTCCGCGCTTTCCTTCACACGTTCGACCATCCAGCGATGCGCTTTGCGCCGCACGTAGCACCACGCTGCCATGCCATAAGCGGGGGCCAGGCCAGGTTCGAGTGCGATCGCCTTAGAAAAATAATGGAGCGCCTCTCGGTTTGCATCCTTGGTCCACAGACGAGCGCTCGCCAGCCCACGCAGGTAACAGTCGTGCGCGTTCAAATTTTCAATTGGTTTGCGTTTAGCGCGCTTGATCTCTTCAATCTGCAGCTTCGGGGCGATTGCACCCACGACGCTGGAAGTTAGATCGTCCTGCAGATCGAACATATCTTCGAGTGCGCCATCAAACCGATCCGCCCACAGATGTGCTCCGGTTTCCGCGTCGATAAGCTGACCTGCGATACGAATACGATTTCCGGCTTTTCGCACGCTGCCTTCGAGTACGTAGCGCACACCAAGCTCGCGGCCGATCTGCTTCACGTCCACGGCCCGACCCTTGTAGGTGAAACTCGAATTACGTGCGATTACAAACAGCCAACGAAAGAGCGACAGGGCCATCGTGATTTCCTCAACGATACCGTCTGCAAAATACTCCTGCTCAGGGTCGGCACTCAGGTTCTCGAAGGGTAGTACGGCAATCGAGGGCCTATCCGGGAGCGCCAAAGCGGGTCGTTGCCTCGCTCCAGTGCCGTCCCTCACTCTGAAAACACGAACCGGTCGTCCAATGTTCTTGAGCTTTTGCTCTCCCGCATCGTCAAACACAACGTCGAGTTTATCGCGGATTTGTCGGTGGGCATCATCGGAAACACAAATGCCGCCCGGCTCCGCAATGGCTTCGAGCCGTGCAGCGATGTTGACGTCATCGCCGAATATGTCGCCGTTATCTTCAATAATATCACCAACATTGATACCGATTCGGAACTCAATTCGACTATGCAGGGCTACGTCCGAATTGCGCTCGGCCATGCCGCGCTGAACATCGACCGCGCACCGCAACGCGTCTACAACGCTATTGAATTCGGCGAGAAGCCCATCGCCGGTGTTCTTGACGATGTGTCCGCGATGGGCCGCAACCTTTGGAGCAATCAAGACCCGCAGATGTTCCTTCAGCCGGACGTGCGTGCCTTCCTCGTCTATGCTTGTCAAACGACTATAGCCGGCGACATCGGCGGCGAATATGGCTGCAAGCCGTCGCACTAAGTGTTCGCGGGTCAAAGGGTATTCTCCCGCCGAGGCGTGAATCGTCTAACCCCACCGGTCTAAGCCGGGACCTGTTTGACAATGTTAGCGCCATTCAGCCTCAAATACTACGGACCATGCAATTCCTTCCGGAATTTCTGTATTGCACGCCGAGACCCAATACATAGCGTTGTGGCGCACTATCAATCGGCGATGCATTTCATCGTCGATCCGATGAATGTCTGATATCGGGGATGGCCTGAATTAGCCCTTAGCTGATCGGTAATTTGTCAATGTCCGTTTTGCGCCGCCAGAAGCTGCTGCCGATGCACCTTCTCACCACGAGGGTGCAATTTGCGACTAGCCAGCCACCCGTCGAGGCATCGAATCCGAGGCTACTTCGGCCGGCGCGGGAATCTGCATCAGGATGGTTTGACTCGCGGATGCGATTTCGATTCCGCACTCCTGGAATCGTCGCTTCATGCGGCGATTGAATTCGCGCTGCACCGGCCAGCGACCGCTGTCGGTGCAGCGAATCTGGCCGACGATCGACGCCATCGAGCCGTCCACCTTGTCGACGCCCCACAGTTCGAGATCGCCGCGGATCGCGTGCCGGTATTCGGGCTCGCGACGCATTTCAGCGACGATATCCTTGAGTAATTGGCCGGCGCGGTCGGTGTCTTCCTTGTAGGAAACGTTGACGCTGACGGCCGCATTACCGGCGCCACGGCTCGAATTGGTCAGCGTCGTCACGGCGCTGAAAGGAACGATGTGCACCGAGCCGTCAGCGGCCCGCAGACGAATGGTGCGGATCGAAACATTCTCGACAGTCCCCGACAGGCCGGACACCGTGACGTTGTCACCGACCTGGACGGTATTTTCCAGCAGGAGAAACAGCCCGGTAATGAGGTCCTGCACCAGTTTCTGCGAGCCGAAGCCGATGGCGATACCGACGATCCCGGCGCCGGCCAGCAGTGGGGCGACGTTGACGCCGATTTCGCTCAACGCCGTCAAACCAACCACCGTGACGATCAGGCACAGCAGCGCCGTTCGCAGCATCGGCTGAAACGTGCGCAGTCGCGCCGCGCGCGCGAAGTGACCATCGCGCGACAGCACATTGAGCTGGCGATCCATCAGCGCGTTGCTTGCCTCCCAGATCGCCGCCGCCGCAAGCGCGGCGATGCCGATCGTCGCTACCGCCGACAACAACCGGCTGCCGATCTGGCCGCCGTAGAACCAGACGACGGCATCCACACCCCAGACTTCAAGCAGCGCAACGAAGCCGATGAAGGCGATGACAGCCGAGACAATTTTGCGAAGTAGCGGCAGATAGCGATTGGCGCGGGTCTCTAAGCCGGGGAAGCGCTGCAGGATATCCGGGCTGATCCTGAAACCACGATCGATCAGGCTCAGCACCACGATGGTGGCGAGACGCGTGATCAGTGCGACCGCAATGGTGCCGACAAAATACTGCAGCAGCAGCGAGTAACCGTTGCGGATATTCATCGCCCACACGGCCCACAGCGCGAGATCCAAAGCGATCGCAAGATAGTGCCACAGGCTGGCGACGCGATTGCGCACCCTGGCCGCTGCGCCCTCGCGACCAGCCGGCGCGCGAATGGCCTCGGCGACCTGCCGGCGGCACTGCAGGATGATGACGACGATAAAGAGATGCACGATCAGCAGCACCAGACGCAGCAACGCCGCGTAGCCGGCGCGATGCAAGCCCAGCAGCAGCGCCACATTCGCAAAGGCGATGCCTGATACGCCGACGGTGACGATGCGCCGCGCCCAGATCTCGATATAGGCCGCGGTCTCGGCGCGAACGCGAAACAGACCGAAAGGCCCCGCCGACGCCCGCGCAACACAGATCAGCCCGCGCGACAGCGCGTAGGCATTCACGACCGCGAGGATCACAAGCCGGGTCGTTGCGAGATCGCCGATCCCGGTACCCAACAACATCGTGGCGACACCGACGAAGACGAGCACCGGGAGCAGCTCGAGCACGAGACGCCCCAACACGAACGGCAGTCTGATCAGCGACTGCCAGGCGCGCGCCAGATTGAGACGCCGTTGATGCAGTTCGGGCTCCGCGGTTACATCCGCCGCGGAGGATGGCGGATCGGCCATGGCCAGCGTCTGCGCCGGAGCACGCGCCGTTTGCGAAAGGCGCGCTTCCAATAGCGCCACCGGCCGCTTGATGATACGGAAGATCAACCATTCGGCAGCGAAGGCGCAACCGAACACCAACGCCAGTTTCCACGCGATATCGAGCAACTGATCATAAGCAGCGGGATCGTTGGCCGTTCGCACGATCCAGTAATAGAACGCTGGAAAGTGCGTCAGCGTCCGCGCCATATCGGCGATCTCGTGCGAGATCTCGCCGACCTGCTCGGACACCGTCAGCAAGAGCTGCGCGCCAAGGCTGTCCGCCGTGAGTGGAACCGCGGGTTGCGGTTCGGGCGCGGGTGGCGCGGCTTGCATCTGCGGTGATATTTGCGCCTGCGGCGAGGCCTGGGCGATAGCTCGCAGCGTATCGATCATCTGCGCGCGCTTCTTGTCGTCCTGAAGCGTATCGAGCGCCCGCTTCGCCTGATCGGGCGTCAGCACATCGGCGTTGTTCGTGGTCGAGGCGGCTGCCTTGGGCGTATCCTTGGAGGTATCCTTGGGCGCAGCGCCGGTCTGAGCAAAAGCAGGGAAGGCAAACAACGCGCAGGCGAGCAGGATCGACGGGAAAAGTTTCTGCGACACGAAGGCCCCTTTGAATATGTGCACGACAGCAAAACCGGTATCGGTATCTGCCTTCGCGCATGCGTCATGTCGATCGCCCCTTTTCGCCGTTATCGTGTGTCGAAAGTTTGCCATTGCGGCGGCGTTCTCTTGGCATTTGCCGCATCACAAAAACGCCGCAGCGATTAATCGCCGTAACTCTGAAATGTTGCACGAATGTGAAAGGCCAGCGCGCGACCGGCCTTTGCTTAAATGGTCGCCCTAGTGTTGGCTAGATGTCGGCGCGGCCCTAAGTCCCCGCCACCGACGACCACACCTCCAACAGCCTGCGCTTGAACGAGCCCAGGCGCGTCAATGGCGCCGATTCTTCCTCATCTTCGGGCAGCCGAAGGCCGACGACATTGACCCGGCCGCCGCTGATGCTGCGCGCAACCAGAACGATGGAGTCGAGCGCCAGCGTCGCGCCTTCCTGCGGCGCGTGATCGAGATGGACGTCGAAATAATCCGCCAGCGTCAGCTTTGACTGTTCTGCATCCACGGTCACGCCATAAGCCGCGGCAAGATCGCCGAGCGTGATCTCGCCGGAGACGACAAAATCTCCGAGCAGATGCGGATCGGGCGCCGAGCTCGGCAGCATGTCGACGAAGAACCGATCCAGCGCCTCGGCCTTTTCCGGGGGCGCCAGCAGATAGATATAATCGCCCGGGAGAATCGGATCGGCCTCGGCGGGCGAGAGAATGTGCTGGTCGCGAATGACCAGCGTCGGCTTCGACCAGGATGGTATCAGCCCGCGCCGGAAATACAGGCTTTTCGGGCGGACGGAATAGCCGACCAGTTGCTGTTCGAGCTGGCCCGGCAGATCAAGTTCGACACGCCGCGGGCCGCGATCCGCGCGCGGCAGTGCCACATGGAGCCGCCGGGCGGCGGCGGCCAACGTCCAGCCCTGCAGCAATAGCGAAATGATGACGACGACAAAGGCGACGTCGAAATAGAGATAGGCCTTCGACAGTCCGACCAGCAACGGGATCGAGGCCAGAAAGATCGCGACCGCGCCGCGCAGGCCGGTCCAGGCGATGAAGATCTTCTCCCGCCAGTTGAAGCGAAACGGCGCCAGGCAGAAAAACACCGCGAGCGGCCGCGCCACCAGCATGAGCACCAGCGCCACGATCACGGCCGGAAGGGCGCTGCTCAACAGCCGCTGCGGCGAGACCAGAAGACCGAGCAGCACGAACATCACGATCTGCGCCAGCCAGGTCGCGGCGTCGAGAAACGTCACCACCGAGTTGTGCGCGCGGGTCGGCCGGTTGCCGATGATGATGCCGGCCAGATAGACCGCGAGAAACCCCGAGGCGTGCCCGATCTGCGCCGCGCCGAAAATCACCAGCGCAGCGGTGGCGACAAAGGGCGCGTGCAAGCCCTGCGGCAGCGCGACACGGTTCAGCGCCAGCACCACGAGCCGGCCGCCGATCACGCCGATGATGGCGCCGAGTATGGCCTCGCGAGCAAATTCGAGGGCGACATGCCAGAACGAGCCGGCGCCGCTTGAAATCAATTCCACCAGCATCAGCGTCAGAAACACCGCGAACGGATCGTTGGTGCCGGATTCGACTTCCAGCGTCGCGCCGACGCGGGGGCGCAGGCGCAAACCCTGCGCGTGCACAAGCAGAAACACCGCCGCCGCATCGGTTGACGCCACCACGGCGCCCACCAGCAGTGCCTCAGTCCAGTTCAGATCGAGCGCATATCTGGCGACCGGCGCCGTGATCAGCGCCGTCAGCAATACGCCGACCGTCGCCAGCACCATCGACGGCGCCAGCACCGCACGGATGCTTTGAAACCGTGTTCTTAAACCGCCATCGAACAGGATCAGCGCCAGCGCCACCGATCCCACCAGATAGGTGGTGCGCACATCGTCGAACCGCAGTTGGCCCGGACCGGAATCGCCGGCCAGCATGCCGATCAACAGAAACACCAGCAGCAACGGCGCACCGAAGCGCAGCGCGAGCAGGCTCGACAGAATACCGGTCATCACCAGAACCGCGCCGAGAAGTATCGCTATGCTGACCGAATCGAGAGACGCCATGAGCCTTCGCAATCATCGTAAATACTTGCAATTGCATCCTTATCGTCGCCACAGTTGGACGCCAACCCATTTCTGCCACCAGCGGCAATGTGCCCGATTTATTGGCCTTAACTCACTCTCCCGGCCTGTCGTATCGATGGCGTCGGCGCCGCGATTATGGGAATCTGCCGGATATTCGAATCAAGCCTAAACGCGTGCGCCAATCTTCCCCCGAGATGAGATTTCGACAGATGATATTTCGACGATGGAAATGAGCGACATCATTGATTTCCTGCACGCCGCCGCGCGTTCGGTCGGCGCCGAAGTCACATCGCCATGGTTTTATCTGCAGCTTGGTCTGGTGATGGCCGGCGCCGGAATATCCTTTGCCGCAGGCACGGCCATTCGCGCCCGCACCGACATGTCGGCGCTGGCGAAGGAATGGCCCGCACCGCTGCGGATGATGGCCCGCGTGCTGGTGGCCTATTCCTCGACCGCGGTGTTCGCGGTGCTGATGCGGGCGGCGCGCATGGTCATGGTTGCGTCGACCTGGCCGAGCCGCAGCTATTTGCTGGCGATCTCCGCCAAGCTGGCGCTGGCGTGGCTGGTGATCCGGATGGTGACGTCGGTGATCCACAACGAGTTCATCGTCAAGCTCGTTTCGGTGTCGGCATGGCTGGTCGCGGCGCTCAGCGTGGTCGGCCAGCTCGAACCGGCCCTCGATTTGCTGGATTCGGATTCGGTCGCGATCGTGCTCGGCGGATTGCGGCTGACCCCGCTGCTGTTGATCAAGGCGGGCGCGCTTTTGATCCTGGCGCTGTGGTTGACCAATATCGCCAGCAATTTCGCCGAAAGC
>JAQGKC010000290.1 GCA_028290305.1 Bradyrhizobium sp. | reverse complement strand
GATCGAATGACCGCTTCTGCGTGTTGCAGCGCGGTGCGATCCCCGGAGCCCGTTGCAAATTCCCTGTCGGAATAATACGGGATCGAGGGGGTTGCAGAAAGGACGTTGCCCGGGACCAAGGCAGAATGGCATGGGTCCGGCGTTTCGAGATATAAGCGTCGCGCCTATAACCAAAACAGACTTCAACCGGGAGGATAAGATGCGTTCCATCGTTTCGATGACATTGGCGGCTTGCGCCCTTGCGGTCATGAGTTCGCCGGCATTTGCACAAGCGCCGGCACCAGCCCCGGCGCCAGCTCCGGCCCCAGCGGCTGCGACGCCGCCGGCGCCGCCATCCGCGGGCGGCACGCCCGATGTGGTGCCATTCGATATTCCCTATGGAATGTCGATCGGGCTTGAGCGCGCCAAGCAGGTGATGGCTGCGGCCGAAGCCGAAGCCAAAAGGCGCAACTGGAAAATGAACATTGCAGTGGTCGATACCAACGGCGAAATCGTCCATTTCTCGCGGATGGAAGGTGCGCAGATTGCGTCTGGTCCGATTTCGATCGGCAAGGCCCGGACCGCGGCGCGCTTTCGCCGCGAATCCCGCCTGTTCTACAATGCCTATGAAACCGGTCATTCCTATACCGGCACGCTCGATCCGACCCTGGTCGCGAGTCCCGGCGGCTTTCCCCTTGTCGAAGGCGGCAAACTCATCGGCGCGGTGGGTTGCAGCGGCGGCACCGGCGATCAGGACGCCGCCGTTTGCAAGGTCGGTGCAGAGGTCGTGAAGTAGAGCGGGACGCACCCTGGGCGCGACGCCGCGCATAGCGCTGTGTCGCGCTTTTAGTTGCCGTTGCGTATGCCAGCAATCATTGGGCTTCTGACTCACCATGAACCGCTCAGCGCGGCGTCTCGACGTTATCCCAAAGTACCATCCGCGTTTTCGCATGGCCGGATGTTCGCTTGTCGCAATGCAGCAGCGGTGAATTCGCTGGACGACGCGGCAATTCGATCCTAAATCGCCTGCCAAGAGCCGTCGGCCCGGGACATCGGCCGTCGGCCAAAGCTGGAGTCCGCCCATGTGGGTCTTGTTGCTGCTGCCCTTCATCGGGCTGCTGTGGGTGCCGTTCTACAATTTCCAGGAGCCGGCGCTGTTCGGCTTTCCGTTTTTCTATTGGTACCAGCTGGCATGGGTGCCGATCAGTTCGCTGCTGATCTGGCTGGTCTACCGCAAGCGCACACCAGACGAAGCTCCGTAAATCCTGAAATCAAATTGCTAACAAGGCATCGTCATGGTCGATCAGATTGACTGGATTGCTCTCGCAGTCTTTCTCTTTTTCTTTATCCTTGTCACCGTGATGGGATTCTTCGCAGCACGCTGGAAATCCGGCCCGGTCAGCGAGCATCTCGACGAATGGGGTCTGGGCGGACGGCAGTTCGGCACCTGGATCACGTGGTTCCTGGTCGGCGGCGATTTCTATACCGCCTACACCGTGATCGCGGTGCCGGCGCTGGTCTATGCGGTGGGCGCCTACGGCTTCTTCGCGTTGCCTTACACGATCATCGTCTATCCCTTTGTGTTCGCCGTCATGCCGTTGCTGTGGAAGGTGGCGCATGCCAATGGCCACGTCACCGCGGCTGATGTGGTCCAGGGCACCTACAATTCACGCGGCCTTGAATTTGCGGTCGCGGTCACTGGCATGGTCGCGACCATGCCCTATATCGCGCTGCAACTGATCGGCATGGGAGTGGTGATCAAGGCGATGGGCCTGACCGGCGAACTCCCGATCGTCGCCGCCTTCATCATTCTTGCACTGTACACCTACAGCTCCGGCTTGCGCGCGCCGGCGCTGATCGCCT
This sequence comes from Bradyrhizobium sp., assembly GCA_028290305.1. The sequence continues at coordinate 6,035 of JAQGKC010000290.1, read as the reverse complement.
TCGTCAAGGACATCATGATCTATATCGTGGTGCTGGTGGCAGTTGTCGTGGTGCCCGCGAAGCTCGGCGGCTATGGCGCCGTGTTCTCTGCAGCCGGCGATGCCTTCACAGCCAAGGGCGGCGCTACCGGTCTGTTGTTGAAGCCGGCGCAGATGCTGCCCTACGCCACGTTGGCGCTGGGGTCGGCGCTGGCCGCGTTCATGTATCCCCACACCCTGACCGGAATTTTTGCCTCCAAATCCGCCGACACCATTCGCAAGAACGCGATCCTGCTGCCGGCCTATACGCTGCTGCTCGGGCTGATCGCGCTGCTCGGCTACATGGCCTATGCCGCCAATATCAAGGTGTCTTCGCCCAACGATGTGGTGCCGACGTTGTTCAAGGTGCTGTTCCCGTCCTGGTTTGCCGGTTTTGCATTTTCGGCGATCGCGATCGGCGCGCTGGTGCCGGCCGCGGTGATGAGCATCGGCGCCGCCAACCTGTTCACCCGCAATGTCTGGAAGTCCTACGTCAATCCCGACATCAGCCATGCCGGCGAAGCAGCCGTCGCGAAAATCGCTTCGCTGGTCGTCAAAGTCGGCGCGCTCGCATTCATTCTGTTCTTGCCGACGCAATATGCGCTCGATCTGCAATTGCTCGGCGGCTTGTGGATTCTGCAGACCTTTCCGGCGCTGGTGTTCGGCCTGTTCACGCGCTGGTTCCGCGCCGAAGGCCTGCTGCTCGGCTGGGCCGTCGGAATCGGATGGGGATCGTGGACCGCGTGGAGCAACGGGCTGAAGCCGCTCGCGACCATCGATCTCGGCGGCGTCAGTTATGTGTTTTATGTCGGGCTCGGCGCGCTGATCCTCAACGTCGTTGTCGCGGCGCTCGCGACGCTTATACTTGCGTGGATACAGCCCGATCGGCAGCGCAGCGCTATTGCTCGATCTTGATATTGCCGGCCTTGGCGACCTCGGTCCACCGCGCGATATCGGATGCCACTATCCGCGCAAATTCTTCCGACGAGTTGCCGACCGACTCGATACCGAGCGGTTTGAGGCGGGCGATCACGTTCGGCAACCGGGCAATCCGCATCAGCTCGCCCTCGAGCTTCCTTACGATCGCAGGCGGCGTATTCTTTGGCACGAAGATGCCGTTCCACAGCACTGCGTCGACGTCGGCGCCGGCCTCTCTCATGGTTGGAACGTCCGGAAGGTCTTCCATCCTTTTCGGCGCTGCGACCGCAAGCGCGCGCACTTGGCCGCCCTTGATCTGGCCCGATACCGGGCCGGCGTCGGCAATGGTTGCGGTCACCTGACCTGAAATCACCGCCATCACCGAATCGTTGGCGCCCTTGTAAGGAATCTCCTGCATCGGCGCGCCGGTCTTTTGCTTGAACAATTCGGTCGCCAGTTGGAACGCGGCGGACGCGCTGGAATAATTCGCCTTGTCCGGGTTTGCTTTGGCATAGGCGACAAGCTCGGCGACCGATTTGATCGGCGAAGACGCATTGACGATCAGGATCAGCGGAAACGATCCGAGCTCGGACACCGGAATAAAGTCGCGGATCGGATCGTAAGGCAGCCTGGTATAAACCGCCGGACTGATCGTCATGGCGCCGCTGGCGCCGACCAATAGCGTGTAGCCGTCCGGCGCCGATTTGGCGACATATTCGGTCGCGACCATCGCGCCGCCGCCCGGCTTGTTATCGATGATCACGGGTTGGCCGAGGCTTTCCGGCAATTTCTGGCCCACGATTCGCGCAATGATGTCGTTGCCGCCGCCGGGCGTGAAGCCAACGATGATGTGAATCGGCCGCGTCGGATATTTCGACGGGTCTTCCTGAGCAGAGGCGGAGTCAATCGCGGTCGCGGCAAGGGCGATCAATCCGAGATATGAGAAATACCTGCGACGCGCCCTCATAGACCTGTTCCTCAGAGACGCGTGACGTGAACATGCAGCACGGCCGCCTTGCCGTCTTCGAGCGCAGCCAAACAGCGATCGATGGCGGCAGCAAGATCGTCCGGCTCGGTCACGGATTCGCCATGCGCACCGAATGCGCGTCCTACCGCGGAGAAATCCCGCTGCTCGCCCTGACGGCCCGATGTCAGCCGCGACTGGAATTGGTCGGTTTCGGCGGCGACGCCTTTGGGATAGACGCGCTGTACCGCTGATTTCACCGCCTGCCAGCCGCCATTGTCCAATACCACCGTCAGGATTGGAACCTGATATTGCTGCGCCACCGCATAGACGCTGTCGGGCGACGAGAAATGGAATCCCCCGTCACCGATCACCTGCACGATGCGACGATCCGGCCGCGCCAGTTTCAACCCCAGCGCCATGCCGCCGCTGAAACCAAGTCCGCCGCCCGCCAGTCCGACGTAGCTCTGCGGCTTCGTCCGCGTGATGTGCTCCTGCAGCACCGGCCCGTTGCGGATCGCTTCATTGATGACGACGTCGTCCTACGACAGTTTGCTGTTCAGCGTCGCGAACACGAAGGCCGGGCTGAGCGCGCCTACGACGCCCTTGTTGGCGCTTGCGGCGGCGCGGCGTTTTGCAATTTGTTCGCGCGCGCTGCTCCAGCTCGCGACGCGCTCGGCGACACGACGGCGATACGCGTCGTCAGCGCGGGACTCAACCGCGTCGAGAACCTGTTGCAGTACGGTTGCGCAATTGCCCTGGATTCGCATGTCGGTGGGGAATCCCCACATCGGAAAATCCGACTTCAAGGGATCGATGTCGATCTGGATCCATTTGATCGCACCGGCGCGCTTGGCATATTGCGGAATGAACGGCACATCGGAATCGAGCAGCAGGCCGAGATCGGCCGTCTCGATCAGGGGCAGGGAATCGAAACCGGCGAAGCACGGCGACGTCTGCGGGATATTGAGGTCGATCGAATTGAATTCCGCGACACGGATGCCGCAGCTCTGCGCCAGCCGGTCCAGCACCGCAACGGCCTGCGGTTTGCGGCCGAGATAGGCCGTCAGCGCAATCGGGTTTTCCGCCGCCATCAATGCTTGCGCGATCGCATTGACCCGCGCCGGATCGGTGCCGCCGGACTGCACGGCACCATATCGCGCCGGTGGATACGCCGGCATGCCAGCGTCGTCCCACTGCTCGGCGAGCGTTTCGCGCGGCAGCATCATATAGACCGGGCCGGGCGGATCGCTTTGCGCAAACGCGCTGGCGCGGGCCAAGGCCTCCCTTACCACCACGCCTGATGGCAGCGAATATTCCCATTTGACATACGGACGCACGATGCTGGCAATGTCGAACGGGTCCTGCACGAAATGCACATAGGTATCGCGCGAAGCCGGCAGTTCGCCGTGCAGCGTATAGGGTGCGCGCCCGGCAAACAGCATCACCGGCAGTCGGTAACGGAACAGGTTCTGGATCGCCATGCAGGCGTTGGCGGTGCCGGCATCGACATGCACGAAAACCGCCTGGACTCTTCCCGTCGCCAGGGCATAGCCGCCAGCCATGTGCACGGCGACGATCTCGTGCGGGCACAGGACCATCTCGGGATGCTTGCGGCCTTCCTGATCCCAGCGCGCCATTTCCTCGATCAGCGACACATGATCGGTGCCGAGATTGGCGAAGATATAGTCAACCCCGAGATCGACCAGACCTTCGAGGAAATAATGCGCGGTACTGTGCCGGCTCATGTCTTGTGACTTCCCGGCGCCGTCTCCGCGACAAATTTATTACGCAGCGTGCCGACGCTGGTGATTTCGATCTCGACGATATCGCCGGCCTTGAGGTCAGGGGAGGCACCGTCGGTCCCCATCCAGACCACGTCGCCCGGCCACAGCGTGAAGTACTTCGTCAGTTCCACGATGAATGGCCTGATGCCGAAGATCATGTCGTTGGTGTGGAAGCGATTGCTCTCCTTGCCGTTCACCTTCACGATGGTTTCCATCTTGTCGAGATCGACGTCGGTCTCGATCCATGGCCCCATTGGTTTGAAGGTGTCGGCATTCTTGGCCCGCCACAGCCCGCGATCGGCCTTCTGCCAACTGCGCTCGCTGACATCGTTGCCGATGGTGTAACCGAACACGCAGGACATCGCGTCGGCCTCCGAGAGATATTTTGCCTTTTTGCCGATGACGACGACCAACTCGCCCTCGTAGTGAATCTTTTCGGTGGCAGTGGCCGGGATCACGACATCTTCGTCATGCGCGATCAGCGCGTTCTGCGCGCGATAGCCGATCTCGGGCCGATCCGGTACATTGGGCACCTCGCCGCGCTTGTCCGCCGCCTCCTTGAGGTGCTTGAGGTAATTGAGGCCGACGCAATAGAAGGTGCGCGGCATCAGCGGCAATTCGATCTTCACGTCCGCCAGCGCGTGCGAGCGCGGCGTGCGCTGCCATTCGCCGAAGGGATCACCGTCGACCGTGACGACGCGGTCTTTCTCGACGATTCCCCACGAGGTCTGACCGGCCGCGGTGAATTTTAGCCAACGCATGTGCTATCCTTTTTATTCCGCCGCGATCTGCGGCTGGGTTTTCCATGCGCCGGCAGCCGGGCGCGGCAGGCCGAGATTCTCGCGCAAGGTGTTGCCGGCGTAGTCCTTCTGAAACAGGCCGCGCCGCTGCAATTCCGGAACGATGTGTCGCACGAAGTCGGCGTATGACCCCGGCACATAGGTTGCCGCGATCACGAAGCCGTCGCAGCCGCGACCGACGAACATTTCTTCCAGTCTGTCTGCGATTTCCTTAGGCCCGCCGACGATCGCGTCCTGGGTCTGGCCGCGGCCGCTGAAGGTGATGAAATCGCGCGTGCTCGGATTGGTCTTGCCGCTGGTCCTCAGCACGCCATCGCGAATGCCGATCATGCCCTGCATGCCTTTTAGTTCTTCGGTGGTCAGCGGTTCGTCGATGCCCCTGGAGGCAAAATCGAAATTCAGCCCTTCCGCCAGCAGCGACAGCGCGTCGATTTCCAGCGGCAGCTTCTCGATCAACGCCATCTTGTCTTCGGCCTCGGACTTGGTCGCGCCCGACACCGGCGTCGTCAGATTGCAGAGAAACATCTGGTCGGGATCGCGGCCTGCGGTGTCGGCCTCGTTCTTGATGGCGTCATAACCCTGCTTGGCGCTCGCCAGATTGCGCGCCGCCGTGAAGATGACTTCGCCCCATCGGCCCGCAAAACGCTGGCCGCGACCGCTGGCGCCGGCCTGAATAATGACGGGATGGCCCTGCTGTGAGCGCGGCACCGTAAATGGTCCGCGCGACTTGAAGAATTGCCCTTGGTGATCGAGGCGCTTGACCTTGTCGGGATCGGCGAACCGGCCCGATTTCTTGTCGATCAGCAGCGAACCGTCTTCCCAGGAATCCCAGTGGCCAAGCACCACTTCCATGAATTCGTCGGCACGGTCGTAACGCAGATCATGCTCAAGATGCTGATCGCGCCCCATGTTGTGGGCCTCACCGTCGTTGACGGAGGTGACCACGTTCCAGGCGGCGCGGCCGCCGGTCATCAGATCGAGGGTGGCGAAGCGGCGGGCGACGTCGAACGGTTCGTAATAAGTGGTCGAGCAGGTCGATGCGAGCCCAAGTTTCTTGGTGACCATTCCCATCGTGGTCAGCACCACGATCGGATCCATCTTCACGCAACGGATACCGTATTCGACGGTGTGTCTGTGATCGTTGCCGTAGCGATCCGGCATCGCCAGACGATCGTCGAAGAAAGCCATGTGAAATTTTCCGGATTCGAGAATCCGGGCGATCTCCTGATAGTAGTCTGCCGACATCGAGTCGTCGCGCGATTCCGGATGACGCCACGAACTCGGCAGGTTGGTGCAGTTCTGCGCCTGCAGGAAGCCGACCATCACCATTTGCCGCGTCATGCTGCTCTCCCTGAATGGGCCGAAACGATCGTCATGCGAGATCGAGCTCGGTGGCCAATTTGTATTCGGCGGCGAGCGCGCGCAATTTATCCCAGGTCGCGTCCTCGATTTCGATGCCTGAAAGCTTGCGCTGCTGCTCCCGGATATATTCGACCTCGCCCGGATAGAATACGCCGGATGAGCCTTCCGACGGCGGCGTCGCCTTGAG
>JAQGKC010000283.1 GCA_028290305.1 Bradyrhizobium sp. | reverse complement strand
GTTCGGACATCGGCTGTTCACGGTGACGTCGGTGGTCGGGCTTCTCGTCAACGTCGCCTTCTACGGATTGATCTTTGTCTTCAGCCTGTATCTCCAGCGCGTCAACGGCTTGTCGCCGTTTGCGACCGGGCTGGCGTTCCTGCCCATGATGGGCGTGGTGCTGCCGGTCAACCTCGTTGCCCCGCGCGTGGCCGAGCGCATTGGCGCGCCGGCGACGATTGCCGCCGGCGCTACCCGGGCGGCATCAGGATGCCTTGCGTTGCTCGGATTGAAGCCCGGCACCAGCTACTGGGAAATCGGGCCGCAGCTAACGATCATCGGCGCAGGCCTCGGCTTGCTGGTGCCTCCACTCACGTCAACGCTGCTCGGAAGCGTCGAGAAGTCGCGCTCGGGTATCGCCGCCGGCGTCCTTAACGCGACCCGGCAAACCGGCAGCGTGCTGGGTGTCGCGCTGTTCGGTTCGCTGGCCGGTCAGTCAAACGGGTTCATGTCGGGCGCGCATGAGTCGCTGATCATCTCTGCGTGCCTTCTGTTCGCCGCGGGAGCGGCGATCTGGTGCGGCGCCGTACGTCAGGCATCGAGGTGATCCAGAGGGTCGATCGCGGAATTTCTCGCCCTACGCCCTGCGCAGCGCAAAGTGCGCACCGCAGAACGCCATCGCCGCGCCGAGACACAGCGCCGCCAGACCCGCGAGCACGCCTGATATCGTCGGGATCGGGCTCGGCGCGGAAGCCGCCTGACCCGCGCCGGCCAGCACAAGCACGCCAATCGCGATCAGGAACTGCCGCATCCGCTGCGGGATTTGGCCTGATACGGCGCTGTCCATCAGGTTTGCGGTGAAATAGCCGCCGCAGAAACCCACCGTCGCGATCAGCCACCAGGCGACGGCCGCGCCTGCCGGCATGAATTCACGCGTATCGGATCGCCACAGGCCGCCGAGATCCAATCCGAACCGCGCGCCCAGCATGTGTACGGCAAGCGCCAGCAGCACTCCCGAAATCATGGCGCCGGCGAGAATCAGCCGGCGCGGAAAATAGGTCGTCTCGGCCATGACGCGGTTGTAAGATAAAGCCGGTCCGCCGCGCAAGCCGACGCGATGATCTCAGTCGATCTTTCCAAAGAGGACTCAAGCCATGACATCAGGGCTTCTCGCGCTGATCGCAGCCGCCATCTTCCTGGGCGCAGCGTTTTACGTCAATGTCGCCGAGCAACCGGCGCGGCTGTTGCTCGACGACCGCGCGCTGCTCACGGAATGGAAGCCTTCCTACCAGCGCGGGGCCGCGATGCAGGCGCCGCTCGCGCTGCTGGGGTGCCTGCTTGGATTGATCGCATGGTGGCAGACCTCACATCCCGGCTTTTTGATCGGCGCCATTGCGATGATCGCGCCGTGGCCATGGACGCTGATCGGCATCAAGCCCACCAACGATGCGCTGCTGGCGACCGAGCCCGAGAGAGCCGGGCCGCAAGTCCGAACGCTCGTCGTCAAATGGGGCGCGCTTCACAGCGTGCGCACCGTCCTGGGCGCGCTCGCAACCGTCGCATTTTTATGGGCATGTATGTCGCGCTAGACGCGGTCCCGAATTCACGCGCACCCGCGCCGATTCCGTGAGATCAGCAGATTGTCCATGGCGCCTGATTTATCCAGCGAGGCTTCCACCGGCGTCCATTACGCTTATCGCGCGTCGCTGATCGGCGCGGCGCATCGGTTCGAACTGACCGACGAAGGCCTGTCCTGGCGCATTGCCGGTAAATCCGGAGTCTGGCCTTACGCCGAGATCTCCGCGATCCGGTTGTCGTACCGGCCGGTGTCGATGCAGTCGCGCCGGTTTCGCGCCGACATCGAAAGCGCCGGCCGTGGACGCATCGTGCTACTGTCGACCAGTTGGCAGACCGCAGCGTTGATGGCGCCGCAAGACCGTGACTACCGCGCCTTCATCGTGGAATTACACCGGCGGATGGCGGAGGCCGGAAGCAACGCTACGCTAACCGGCGGTCTCACGCCGCGCGTCTATGCCGCCGCCATCGTATTGCTGACGCTGGTCGCAATCGCGATGGCCGGACTGTTCATTCGAGCCGTCGCCATCGGCGAATGGCCGGGCGTGTTGTTTCTGGTCGGCTTCGCCGCGCTGTTTGCCTGGCAGATCGGCGGCTTTATCCGGCGTAACCGGCCGCAGGCCTATACGTTCGATCATTTGCCGGAGGCGCTGCTGCCGTAAGCAGACAGCAATCAAGGCTGCTCAATCGGGAACGGGAACGTCAAAAGTGTTCAGTGTCACCGATACCAGACAATAAAGTCCGACGAGGTAAGAAAGCTCCGCCGCGCCGTGCTGGCCGAATTCCCCGACTGCCGCTCGATACGTCAACTCGGGCAGCACGCCGCCATTTACCAGCGCGGATGCAAAATCATAGGCAACCGCCTCCGGCCGCGTGAGGTCGGCTGGACGTTGGCCGGCGACGATCGTTGCCAGTTTTTCGTCCGACAGGCCGCGATGCTCCGCGACAATCACATGCGCATAGAGTTCGTAGGCCGACTTGAAATGCGCGCCGGTGACGAGGATGGCGACTTCCCTGACCGCGGCGGGCAGCGACGGCTTCGAAACCATCGCCTTTGTCAATTCCCAGACCGGCTTGCCGAATTGAGGCTCATGTATCCAGGGATTCCACGGGCCGAGCAGCGCCCCATCGTCGCGAATGTTGACGAAGCCCTGGAAATTGGCCGCGATGCCCTGCTTCATGTCTTCGAAAAGCGGCTTCTGTTCAGCGTTCAATTCCGCTGGCGGGATAATGGGCAAACGCATGGCCAAATCTCCAAAGGGACGGGAGGCGATTGTCGATCGCACCGGCCGCGATGGCAAATGAATAGACGGTGACGGCAATTCCACGGCGCGCCCGGAGACCGTTATCAAGTAACGCGTTAGTGCCGCACCACCAGCACCGAGCATTTGGCGTAGCGCACCACATGGCCGGCGTTGGAGCCGAGAAAATAGGTCCGCATCGCCGGGCGGTGCGATGTCATGACGATCAGGTCGGCCTTGATCGCGGCGGCCTCCTCGAGAATTTCGTGATAGATGCCACACTGCCGCACCAAGCTGGAGATGCGCGGTGCATCGATGCCGGATTCGCGCGCCACGATGGCGAGCGCCTCCTCGGAAGTTTGGCGCTGCTGGGTGTCGAAATCCGCGGGCACATATTCCGCCAGCATCACCGGTGTCATCGGCAACACGTTCAGAAGCCGCACCGCACCGCTCCAGGTCTTCGACAGCGTCGCCGCCGTCGCGATCGCGGGCTTGGCCAGATCGGTATCGGCCAGATCAATCGGGACCAGAATGGAATTGAACATCTGTGCCTCCGTGTGTGAAGCCAGCATAACATAAAATGAAGTTTTTGACGACGCGCCGGATGGCCTCCCGCTTATTCGCCCGAGGTTTGCTTCAGCAGCTTTGGGCTGACAAAAAGCACGAGCCGTCCGCGTCGGAATGCCACATCGGTCCAATCGTCGACCGCGAAGTCGAATACGGCAAGACCCGACGTCGGCAGGTTGTTGGCGAGCGCGCGGCGTCCGGCGGAGTCGCTGCTGCCGGCAAGGGCGAGCGCCAGTTCATGCATTCCGGGATTGTGCCCGACCACCATCAGCCGCTGCGGGTCGGTAGCGGATGCCATGCGGACGGTCTGCAGGAGCAGCGACGGGTCGGCGCCATAAAGTTCCGGAAGCTGTTCCACTTGCGGTTTGGGAACGAAACCTTTCATCGCCGCCCAGGCAATTTCCCAGGTCTGGAGCGCCCGGACCGCGGGGGACACCAGGACGGAATCGGGAAATGGTGGATGCCGCGCGATCCAGCCGCCGATCTCGGCGGCGTCGCTGCGGCCACGGTCGTCGAGACGGCGGTCCTTGTCGCGGCCTGAGGGCGCATCGGTCTCGGTCTTGGCGTGACGCAGCAGCATCAAACGGCGCATGGCGCAACTCGATTCGTTTCCAATCCGCAGATTAATGTACAGACTGACGTTCAGGACAAGGTGACAAGCGCCCGATCGGTCCGTAAGAAAACGCTATGAGCGAAACTTCCACAGGCGCGACCGCCGGACAAGACACCGGGACGATACCAGAGCGCTTGCGGCTTTCGTTCGATCTGGATGTCGATATCTGCGTGGTCGGGGCGGGCCTTGCCGGCCTCACGGTGGCGCTGGAGGCCGCGCGGCTCGGCGCCAGCGTCGCCGTTCTCGAAGGACGGCACGTCGGCTGGAACGCCTCCGGCCATCAGCTCGGCACGGTCATGCCAGGCTACGGCCTTCCGATTGGCGACTTGATCGCACGCATCGGCTTCGAAGACGCCCGCGAACTCTGGTCACTGTCGAAGGAGGGCGCCGAGTATGTTCGGGCCACCGCGTCCGAAGAATTGATTCCGGGCATTGCGCTGAGCGAGGGCGTCCTCGAGGTCTCCAACGTCGATGTCGGCGATCAGCTGATCAGCCGGCTGCAAATGCTCGGCGAGGATTTCGATACGGAAGTAGAGGGCTGGCAGGTCGATCGCGTGCGCGATCAGCTCAGAACCGGGCGTTATTTCCACGGCGTCTATTATCCCAAGGCGTTTCAGATCGACGGCCGCAAATATGTCCACGGCCTTGCCACGCTGGCGCGGCGGGCAGGGGCACGGATATTCGACGACACGCCGGTCGTCAGCATCGATTCATCGGGTATTCGCAAGCGCATCGTGACGCCATCGGCACGTTTGCGTGCATCGCACATCGTGCTCGCTGGCAACATCCATCTTGGCGCGCCGCTGCGGCGATTGTCGGAAACGCTGCTGCCGATCTGGCGCTACGCCGCCGTGACCGCGCCGCTCGGCGAGCGCCTTGCCGAGGCCGTGACATTCCAGGGATCGGTAACGGACAGCGATGGCATCGATCATTTCCGGATCGTGGATGGCGACCGGTTGATGTGGGCTTCACCGGAGACCACCTGGGCGGCGCGGCCGGAGCGTTTCGCCGGCGCCATTGCGCGCAGGATCCGCACGATTTTTCCCCAGCTCGGAAGGGTCGAGATTGCGGAGACCTGGGGTGGCGCGGTCGGCCAGACCGTGCACGGCATGCCGCAGATCGGTCAGTTGCGCCGCGGGTTGTGGGTTGCCAGCGGCTTCGGCCGGCAGGGTTTGAACACCTCGGCGACGGCCGGGCAGTTGATTTCGCGCAGCATTCTTTGGGGCGACGACCGCTGGCGGCTGTTTTCGCCGTTCGAACTCGTGTGGGCCGGCGGCCCGACCGGCCGCGTCGCCGGACATATTGTGGGGATGTGGGGACGGGGAAGTTCTGCCGCTGCCGGCGCCCTGGCCCGCTATCGGGAAGGAGCGCGCGCCCGGGAACGGATTCGCGAGGCGCGCCTGGCCGAGGCAAATCGTCAGGCCGGAACGATGCCGCCCCGCCGCCGCCCACCGCCGGGCCGCCCGCGTCCCGAGCGTCCCCAGCCGCCCGTCCCGGCAAAACAGGGCGAAAGCGAGCTTTCTTAACCTCTCCCCGCCTACGGGAGACGGGGAAGAAGAAAGGCTTGCCGCGACGTGGGGGGCCCTCGCAGGAAAGTGAGGAAATTTCGTCCGGATCGGTGTAACTTATGCCGGTGCGCCCCGTACTTACAGCGAACACATCGAGTTCCGCTTTGCACGGAGACCATCATGATTGACCGCCGTATCCTGCTCGCATCTGTTGCCGGTCTGTTTGGCCTTGCCGCCTTCCGCTGGCTGCGAGCCACCCCGGCAAACGCCGCGGAGAAATTCGAGATCGAAAAGACCGATGCGGAATGGCGTGCGCAACTGACGCCGCAGCAATATGAAATCCTGCGCAAGGAAGGCACCGAGCGCCCCGGATCGAGCCCGCTGCTCAAGGAGCATCGCAAGGGCATCTTCGCCTGCGCCGGCTGCGACCTGCCACTGTTCTCCTCGGAGACGAAATTCGAGAGCGGCACCGGCTGGCCGAGTTTTTATCAGCCGCTCGAGAACGCGGTCGGCAAAACCGAGGACCGGACCTTTGGGATGCTGCGGACCGAAATTCACTGCCGCCGTTGCGGCGGTCATCTCGGTCACGTCTTCGACGATGGGCCGAAGCCGACCGGCCTGCGCTACTGCATGGACGGCTTTGCGCTGGTGTTTCATCCAGCCGCCCCGACGGCGACCTGATCGGGCTAAAGCCCGGCAATTGTTGCCCGCCCGGCAATTGTGCCCCGGTCTTCGGACCGGGGCATTTCTATTTAAGTATCTGATATAGCGCGTTTTTCATTTTGGCATAGCACTTGCGATGTCTCCTTCGATGACGGCCATGGCGGGAATGCCGGCTGGCCGCCCGGATCGAATTTGGAGACTATGTTATGGGTATCTTCGATGCGCTAAATACCTCGGTTGGCGGCTTGCAGGCTCAATCCTTCGCGTTGCAGAACATTTCCGGCAACATCGCGAATGCATCGACCACGGGTTACAAGGGCATCAATACCAGCTTCGAAGATCTCATTCCGGATGCAACCACGCCCAACCGGCAAGTCGCCGGCGGCGTCACCGCCTACGCGCAGTCGACCATCACCACCCAGGGTACCGTCTCGGCATCGACCGTTGCGACCAATATGGCGATCAACGGCGATGGCTTCTTCTCGGTGCAAGCGGCCAGCGGCACGGTAGATAACTCGCCGGTCTTCAGCGGCGTCACGGATTATACCCGCCGCGGTGACTTTCAGGTCAACGCCAACGGCAATCTCGTCAACGGCGCCGGATATTACCTGATGGGTGTCACGGTTGATCCGAAGACCGGAAACCCGACCGGCAACGTTCCGGGGGTGCTGCAATTCCAGAACAACTTCATTCCGGCGCAGGCCACCAGCACAATTCAGTACGCCGCCAACCTCCCGACCCAACCCTCGACCGCGGCGAGCACTACCGCGGGCGCCGGTACGATCACCGCCGCGGGAGGCCTGAACACCGGTGATTTCAGCCAAAATCCCCTGGTGTTGGGAACGCCCCCCGCACCTTTCACCGACAATTCGGTAACCGGTAGCCGCGCCCAGAACCAGATGACGCCCACGCCGGGTCCGATCACCGCCGCAACGCTGCTGGCGGGAGCTCCCGGAACCAACTCGCTGACGGCCAGCTTTGCTGCCGGTGATTCCCTTATCGTCGACGGCACGACGATCAACTTCGTAACTGGCACCGCTACCGGTCCTAACGATATCAGCGTTGATACCGGTACCGTCGGTGACCTGCTCAACCAGATCAAAACCATCACCGGAGTTATGCCGACCATCGACGCGACCACCGGCGCGATCACGCTGCATACGGGCACAGTGCAGAGTCTCTCGGTTGCGGCGGGACCGACGACGACGGCGGCGGCGGCCTTCAGCGCGCTCGGTTTCGCAACCACAGCGACGGCGGCGCGTTCAGGCGGCGGCTCAACTGGTACCGGCGTCGTCATCGGCAACGACATCACGGCCTTTACCAACGAATCCATCAGCGGCGGCGCGGTCACGGGGTACAACTCGGCCGGAACGCCGGTTAACGTACAACTGCGATGGGTCAAATCCGACAGCTCCTCGCTGGGCAGTCCGCACCAAGACACCTGGAATCTTTTCTATCAAACCGATCCGAGCGCGACCGGTACGCAAGCCGCTTGGGTCAACGTCGGCACAAATTTCACGTTCAACTCCAATGGATCGTTGTCGAGCCCGTCCGGCTCCGGCATCACCATTCCGGGTCTGACCGTCAGCGGCCAATCGCTCGGCAACGTAACGTTCAACATCGGCTCCGGTGGTTTGACGCAGTATGCCAGCACGGGCGGCACCGCGACCATCAACACCATCTCGCAGAACGGTTACGCCGCCGGCCAGCTTCAATCGGTCGCGATCAACAACAACGGCCTCGTGGTCGGAACCTTCTCCAACGGGCAGAACATCGATCTTGCTTCCGTCACGCTGTCGCACTTCAACGGCACCAACTACCTGAAGGCGCTCGATGGCGGCGCCTATGCCGTCACCGATCAGTCCGGTCCGGCGATCGCCGGCGCGTCCGGCTCAATCAGCGGTTCGTCGCTCGAAGGTTCTAACACCGACATCGCCGACCAATTCACCAAGCTGATCGTGACCCAGCAGGCCTATTCGGCCAACACCAAGGTGATCACCACAGCCAACGACATGGTTCAGAGTTTGCTGGCGGTCATACGCTGATCGACGTCGGTAAAAGTCAGTATTCAGTATGATGTGATTCAAGGCGGGCCATAAAGATGGGTTTGAGTTCAGCCCTAGCCACTGCGATGTCCGGTCTGCGCGCCAACCAGGCCGCGCTTTCGATCGTGTCGGGGAATGTTGCGAACGCGCAAACGCCCGGCTACGTCACCCAAACTGCGAACCAGGTCGAACTGGCCAGTGGTGGCGTGGGCACGGGCGTCCAGGTCACCGGCGTCAATCGCCAGCTCGATCTGTACGTCCAGAGCCAGTTGCGCACGGAAACCTCCGGCGGCGCCTATGCCGACCAGATGGCCAATATTCTGGGCCAGTTGCAAAGCGTCTACGGCACGCCCGGGGCCAGCGGTACGCTCGAAACGGCGTTCAGCAATTTCACCTCGGCGTTGCAGGCGCTGTCGACAAGTCAGGGCAGCCAGTCCGCGCAGACCTCGGCGCTGGCGGCGGCGCAATCGCTGGCACAACAGCTCAACACAACGTCGCAGGGCATCCAGTCGCTGCGCTCGAACGTCGAACAGGATATCGGCACGTCCGTGGGCCAGGCCAACACGGATATGAACCAGATCGCGACCATCAACACCCAGTTGCAGGGACTGAGTCCGACCGATCCCGCCGCGGCGACGCTGATGGATCAGCGTGACAACGCGATCAATGACCTGTCGAAATTGATGGATGTTCGGGCCGTCACCGACGCTTCCAACCAGACCAGCGTCTTCACGAATTCCGGTGTTCAGCTCGTGGGCGGCAGTCTGGCGTCCCAGATGTCGTTCTCCTCATCGGGAGCGCTGACCCCCAACTCGCTGTACAACAGCGACCCGACCAAATCCGGCGTCGGCGCCCTCACGATCAAACTTCCGAACGGCGCCAGCTACGACATGGTCGCGAACAAGACGCTCAGTTCGGGCCAGATCGCCGCCGACCTGAAACTGCGCGACCAGACGCTGGTGCAGGCGCAGACGCAGGTCGATCAGTTGGCGGCGTCGATGTCGAGCGCGATGTCCGATCAAACCACGGCCGGCACCGCGGTCACCGGACCGCCGGCAGGCTTCAGTGTCGATACGGCCAACATGTTGCCGGGCAACACGATCAACCTGACCTATACCGACAGCGCGACCAACACCCAGCATCAGATATCCATCGTGAATGTGACGGATTCGTCGGCGCTGCCGCTGAAGAATGCGCCCGGTGCCAATCCAACACTGGTCGGCGTCAATTTCTCCGGCGGAATGGCGTCGGTCGTTTCCCAATTGAACGCGGCGCTCGGCGGCAGCAATCTGACGTTCTCGAATCCACCTGGTCCACCCGCGACGTTATTAAGCGTGGTTGATAACGGAACATCCGCGGCGACGGTCAATGCCGCTTCGGTGACGACGACGACCCAGTCGCTTACGAGCGGAAGCACGCAGCTGCCGTTGTTTACCGACAGCAATTCGCTCTACACCGGCGCGATCACCGGCGGCGGCTCGCAAATGACAGGCCTTGCAGGACGCATCACGGTCAATCCGGCGCTGCTGAACAATCCATCAAGTCTCAGCGTTTACAGCACGTCGCCGGCAACGGCGCCTGGCGACACCACACGCTCGGATTTTCTCTATTCGCAACTGACGTCGGGGACATTCACGTACTCGTCGCAAACCGGACTCGGTTCGACGTCGTCGCCATTCTCGGGCACGATCACCAGCTACATGCAGCAGTTCCTGAGCCTGCAGGGCAATGCGGCCACCACGGCGACGCAATTGCAGCAGGGCCAGGACGTCGTGGTCAGTACGTTGCAACAGAAGTTCAATTCCGTGGCCGGCGTCAGCATCGATACCGAAATGTCGAACCTGATCGCGCTGCAAAATTCCTACGCCGCCAATGCTCACGTGATGTCGGTCGTTCAAAGCATGATGAACACCTTGCTGCAGGCTCAGATATAAGGCGATCCAGATGGCAATCAACAGCGTAAGTTATACCAGTTCTCCGCTTGGACAGGCGGTGCTGAACCTCAACAATCAGCTCACGAACCTGTCGACGCAACTCGCTACCGGAGAGAAGTCGACCACATACTCCGGCATGGGCGTCAATGAAGGCTTTGCCATCGCCGCGCGAGCCCAGCTCGCCAATATTTCCGCGTTCACCGACACGATGACCAACGTCAATACCATCATCTCAGCAGCCAACAACGCGCTGCAATCGATGTCGGATCTCGGCGGGCAGGTACAGAACGCCGCGGCCGGTACGCCGCAGACGCTGGATAGTACCGGACAAACCATCGCCCAGGAGAATGCCTCGGCCGAGCTGTCTTCGATGATCGGGATCATCAATACCCCGGCCGGCGATCGCTATTTGTTTTCCGGCACCGCGATCAATACGCCATCGACGGCCCCGGTCGATCAGATCCTCAATGGCACCGCGACCCAGGCCGGGCTGAAGACGATGATTTCCGAGCGCGCGCAGGCCGACGGCACCACCGGCACCGGCCGTCTGGTGATTTCGACTCCGACCGCGACCCCGACCGCGGTATCGGTCAGTGAGGACGTTGCCGGCTCGCCGTTCGGCCTGAAGCTGAATTCGGTGTCGTCGTCGCTTACCGGCGCGACGGTAACGGGTCCTGCCGGTTCGCCGGCGGCCGTCTCGATCGACCTCGGCACCACCAACCCCAATCCGGGCGATCAGGTGAGCTTCACCTTCAATCTGCCTGACGGCACGACCGAATCCATTAAGTTGACGGCGACGAGCACGACGCCGGCGCCGACCGGAAGTTTTTCGATCGGCACGACTCCGACGGCGACCGCGGCCAATTTGAACGCGGCGCTGAACACATCGATCGGCACGCTTGCCAATTCATCGCTGGTGGCGGCGTCGGCGATCGCCGCGGGGGATAATTTTTTCAACACCGCCGGAACGGCAACCGGAAGCGTGGTCAACAACCAGGCGACGCCCGCGGCGCCGATCACGGGAGCAACGCTTCTGTCCGTTGCCGGAGGCTCGGACTCGCTGTCCGCCAGTTTCGCAGCCGGCGACACCATCACTGTCAACGGCACGCCGATCAAGTTTGTCGCCTCCGGCGCGACCGGCAATGAGCTTAACGTCACCGACAGCGTGCAGACGCTGTTGACGAAAATCGACCAGATCACCGGCACCTCGACCCCGTCGACCGTGCACGGTGGCGTGGTCGAGGTGAATGCCGACGACGCGGCAAGCCTGAAAATTACAAGCACGAACACGGCCGCGCTCGCGGCGCTCGGCTTCAGCGGCACCGTGACCGCGCCACAGCCGCCGCTGCGGGTCTCGGGCTCCCCGTTGAGCGCTGCGACGTCGCTGGCCAACGGATCGGCGAATACTGTGTCCTGGTACACCGGCAATTCGGGGCCAGGTTCGGCGCGGGCATCGTCGACGGCCCGGATCGATCAGTCGATAACGGTTCAATACGGCGCGCAGGCCAACGAGTCGGCAATTCGTTCGCAGCTCCAGTCGATCGCGGTATTCGCCGCCTTTACGGCGTCGCCGACGGGCGCCAATTCCGGCGCACAGATCTCCGCCCTCAGCCAGCGGACCGCGACGAACCTGACGCCTCAAGTAGGCCAGCAGACCATGCAGGATATTCAATCGAGTTTCGCCGCCGCGCAAACCACGATCAAGGACGCCACGGCCCGGCAAACACAGTCACAAACCATGCTGCAGACCATGGTGAACAATACTGAAACCGTTTCTACGGCTCAGGTGGCCAGTGAGATTTTGGCGCTACAGAACAGCCTGCAGGCGTCCTATCAAACGACCTCGATGCTCTCTCAGTTGACTCTGACCAAATATCTTCCGGTCGGCTGATCCCCGCGGTCGTTTCTGAGTGCGGAGACGCCGGTACGGCACTGCAGCGGCAATAGAGGTATCGTTGCCTGGGGCTTCAACAATGCTAGACGGTGGCGTTCGAATAGATGCGGCCGAGAATCCGATCGCTCGGGATCAATCCCGCTCAGCTTCCGCTATGGCCGGCCTGTTCGCGCCGCTGGACCGTCTGCTCGGTTGCGGCGGCGATCCGCGACTGAGCATCGACCCCGCCAGCGGGACCAACGGATATGGCTGCACGCCCTTACCGTGCCCGGGCACGCTGAGTTTCGCGTCAAGCACAGCGACATCGATTTCAGAGCGGGCTTACGATCGTGCGAGCCATGCGCGGAACACGCTGATGCGGTCCGCCGTTGCGACAGGCATCGAGACTACGTTCGATGCACGCATCGAAACGATGCGCGACGAATTGAAGGCCTGTCTCGGATTATCCTCAGCCAAGGCCGAAGTCGTCTTTTCTCCGTCGGGCACCGATTCGCAGCTTCAGGCGCTGTTCCTGGCGCGCGCGCTACTTGGTCCTGAGTTGACGACGGTCGTCGTGGCTGCCGATCAAACCGGCAGTGGAACCGAACATACCGCGCGCGGACGTCATTTCAATGCCGCGACGGCGCATGGAAGCCGGGTTCGAAAGGGCGAGCCCATTGCCGGCCTGGCTCACTCCGTAACCAGCGTCGCGCTTGGGTTGCTCGACGAGAACGGCGATTTCCGTCCGCAAGCCGAAACCGATTCACTGGTTCTCGGGGCGGTCGAAAGGTCTGTCGCCAATGGGGCCAACGTTCTTCTGCAAATCATGGATTCATCGAAGCTGGGCTGGCGGGCCCCGAGCGACCAATGCCTCGACGAGATCGCGGCACGCTGGCCCGATCGGGTCCAGATCGTCGTCGACGCGTGCCAGATGCGGCTCGGCCGCCCACGGCTGCGAAAATATCTCGATCGCGGATATATGGTGATTGTCACCGGCTCGAAGTTTTTTACGGGACCTGCCTTCAGCGGTGCGCTGCTGGTGCCTGCAGATCTCTCCAGGGAGATCGATGCGGTCACCGAGGTTGCTGCGGGGCTCCGCGAATACAGTAGCCGCAGCGACTGGCCGAACAATTGGCCGAACCTGCGGTCGCGTTTTCCGGTCCGGGCAAATTTTGGCCAATGGCTGCGCTGGGAAGCCGCACTCGAGGAAATCCGGGCCTATCATGACGTGCCCGGCGACTTCAGGCGATCGGCTCTGATGATGTTCGGCAAAGCTGTGGAGCGAATCATCGCGTCCTCGCCGTCCCTTCGCCTGTTGCCGCCACAGCAAAGGCCCGAAGGCAACAGCCTCGACGATGAAGAACTGGCTCAGCCGACGATCTTTCCGTTTGTGATCCGGCGCGATGACCGCGTTTTCCCGTTAAGCGATTGCAGGAAGATCTATCGTGCGCTTGCCCGGGATGCGCGAAATGTCGCTTCTACGGATACGCGCGATCGAGATATCGCGGCCAATGTTTGCCTCGTCGGCCAACCCGTCGCACTGGATCGTTCCGGGGCGGACCCCATCGCGGCGCTTCGTATCTGCGCAGGCGCGCGCTTCGTCACCGAGACATGGTCACCCGACGAGGACACCGCGCGCGCGAATCTGGAGCGCGAGCTCGCCCGCGTCGGCGCAATCGTCTCGAAGACCGAATGGCTGCTTGCGCATATGGACGGTCTCAATTCAGCGGAGATTTCCCATGGAGCTTGAGTGCACCGACAGCGCCAATCTCGTTTGTGCGGATCGGATCGGATTTGCCAAGCTGACGACGATGGCGTTCGGCGGAACCGATCTTCGTCCGATGCGGGACGAGATCATGTCGAAAATCGCCGACGGAACGGCTGGCGCGGGCGAGGGGCTCGATCTGTCGCTGATCGTGCAGCTCCTGGGTGAAAAGCAGATAGGCCTGGCCATTCAGGCCGAAGTGCTCGCCTTTCATCAATTGTTTCGCTCGCCCTGTTCGGTGGAAAAACCGAGACTGCGCGTTCTCGCGCTTGCGGCCGCAATGGACATGGGTGGCAACACGCCCATCGAATTTTTGCTCGAACACTCCGGGATCGAGCTACTGACGCTTTACGTCGTCGCGGGAACGGAATTGCCCGCGCCGCCGCCCGATCATGACATCGCGATCGTGATCGCATCCGATTCGGAGGAGTGCCGGGATGCGCTGCGCAAAATCGAATGGGCGCTGCCGCGCTGGCCGCGGCCGCTGCTCAATCCGCCGCACCTTGTCGGCAACCTCGATCGCGACAAGCTGCACCGTCTGCTTGACGGGATCGAAGGACTTGATATCCCGGCGACCACATCCGTGACGCGGGCACGATTATCGGAGCTGGGTCAGCCGACCGACCTGCTCGTGGATATTGCGGCCGATTTGCAGTTCCCGATCATCATCCGGCCGCGCGGGTCGCATGCCGGCATCGGGCTTGCCAAACTCGATGATCGCGCGGCGGTCGGCCGATATCTTGCCGAACGGCCGGAGCAGGAATTTTTCGTCTCGCGCTTTGTCGATTACGCCAATGATGACGGGTTGTTTCGCAAATACCGGGTCGTCGTCGTCGACGGCCGGCCCTATGCCTGCCACATGGCGATCGTCGACCGCTGGGACATCTGGTATCTCAATGCGGGCATGGCATTCAGCGAGACCAAGCGCCTCGAAGAAGAAAATTTCATGCGCACGTTCGATCATGCTTTCGCGGTTCGCCATCAACACGCACTGGCCGCCATGATCGATCGGGTGGGCCTGGATTATTTCACGATCGACTGCGCGGAAAACAAGCTCGGCGAATTGTTGATATTCGAGGCGGACAATACCGCGGTCGTGCACAATATGGATTCGCCGGATCTGTATCCCTACAAGCCTCCGCAAATGCGAAAGATCTTCGAGGCATTCGCGGCGATGCTGTACCGCCGCGCCGAGGGCGGCCGGGAACGCGCGGCGTGATGGTGCGAAGTTGTGCAGGTTATTTCGCCGCCCTAGTCTAGTCGAATGACGGCTCCATGCTGGTCGCAGCTTCCAGCGATCGGAGCATCAGATAACCCCTGGTAGCGAGGCGATCTTCGTCACGTTCACCGGTTTGGGCTACGGCGACGATATGTCTGGCAAGCTCGGAGTGCAGGCCCGCCTGGTCTTTCACGACCGGTTTGTTTTTCAGATAACGCTCCAGGGCTTGATCGAATACGCGAGCCAGCAGTTGAATCGTATCGGTATCGAAGCGAACCCCCAACCGTTCCGGCGCGAACCGCGTCAGCCACAGAACGCCAAGCGACGAAGCAACCAGGGCCAGAGCCGCGAAGCCCATGGTGATCAATTTTCCCTGGACGAACAGGACGCTGCCTATTCCTGAGCCGATGGCCTGGCCGAGATACAACGCCGTGTTATTGATTGCCACGGACGCTGTCGCCAGCGCAGGAGCCGCTGCAATCAATCTCACCTGTTGCATTGCGCTTGCGGCAGCAAACCCGAGACCCCAGATCGCGGCGCCTGCTGCCATCAAAGTAAATGTCCCGGCACCGATCGCCCATAACGCGGCGCCGATCACGATGCAAACCATGAAAACGGCGGATGTTTTGAACGGGCCCCACACCCGAACAACTTGAGACGCGCAGACATTCCCGATGAGCGTCATCACCCCGAAAAACAGGAACACGATGGCGATCCCGCGAGGCGTAGCACCCGTGAGATCCGACAACAACGGTCCGACAAACGCGATGACGACGAGTTGGCCGGCTGCCAGCAAACTGGTGATCAACAATAGCAGAAGAAGCTGACGATTGCGGCCGACCGCCCGCCACGTCGCAAAAATCACGGGCGTCCCTTTAAGTCCCTTCGGTAATCCAACCAGAAGCGCGAGAAAGCCCACCGCAGCGAGCATGCCGACAAGACTATAGGTCGCTCGCCAGCCAATCAGCGGCGCGCTTACCGAGATCAGCGGCAATCCAACCGCGATCGCGAGCGCCCACCCCAGCAGCGCCGATGCGATGGCCGAGGCGCGCTTGTCTTCCGGGACCAATAGGGCCGCGGTACCGGCTGCCAAGGGCGTGAAGGCACCGGCGAAGGCAAGCATTGCCAGGCGGATGACCAAAAGGCTCGGGTAATTTGGCGCGAAGGCGGACGCCGCGTGGCCTAATGCAATCCAAAGCAAAATTGCGCCCAAAAGCACACGTCGGTCAATTCGGCTTGTAATCCAGGCTACGAACGGCGGCGACACGCACACGACGGCCGCACCAAGGCTGATCAGCAGTCCCACCGTCCCGATGGTGACACCAAGGTTAGAGGAGAGTTCAGCCAGCATTCCTGTTGGCAGAAGTATGCTGAGACCAACGACGAAGTTGCCCAGCGCCAAAGCGACAATGGAGAATTGCCCGCGAAACACTTGTGATGCCCCACTCCAAGCGGAGCTGCAGCGGCTCGACAAATAGGGCGAACGACGGCATCGTTCTCCACCTTTATCGGCAGCTGCAGGCCCGCAGCCCAACAAGCGCGTGCCGTTAGTAAACCTTTCTTTGGCGACGATCTCAAGGCCGGCAACCGGCTTCCCGTTTCTTGCCCTCAAACGGGGAGTTTGAGTTGGGCTTTTTGCGGTTACGCGCGCTTGGCTTCCGCCTTAAGCAGCGCGCGTTGCCGCGACGGACAACTCGGGCGACAATAGATGCCCGTGCTCTTGACGACGTAGACAAACTTTCCGTCGAACGCTGCCGCTCGGTCTACGACGGCGGACCATCGCGGGTCATTCCTGGTTTGCACTGCCTCGTGATTTTTCGCCGTGTCCATCGGTTTATCCTTTCGAGAAAGTTCTTTGGTGCTCCCCAGTTGAGGGTCAGGCGCTCCTGCGTTGCTCCGTATGCGTATCTGCGCGGCGGCAGAAAGCGGAGGCGCTCCGGTGCGAGCATTAGGCGGGATAGAACATGCCCGCGCCACCCGATTTCCGGGTTGGTTGAATTGGACGGCAGGAAACCGTTGAGCGGGGTGCGGTCAGGCGTCTGATTTAAGCCTTCGGAGCGCGTCCAACTCCACGATGCGGCCCTCCGGGCATTCGTCTACGCGCGGCGGGAGAGCTATCTGCCGAAGCATCGTTTCGCGTCCCGTGGGATCATGCGCGACTTCGCCCAATTCCGCGATCTCCAGAGCGGCGATATCCGTCTGATTGACGGAGGAAGGGTCCAAATGGATTTCGTCCAGCCTGCGAATGACGAGGCCGGAATGATCGGGGTTCGTCGTGGCCATAACGGTCAACCGTCTCAATCCGACGCGCACCAGCTCCCAGTGCGCGATCAGCGGAGCCCAATTACCTCGATCCCTAAGGATGCCATAGAGCACGCCGTTGGATATGGGGTCATCAGGCGAAAGCGCGCCGAGGCTTGCCGTGACGTCGATCACGTGTAACCCGGCCGGGAGTTGGACCAGTAAGCCCGTTTTCCGGTCGTCAAATCGCACAAGCTTCATCATGCCCTCCGTGATCAATTCCTGTTCCCGCGAATATAATCAGGAGGGGAGGATGCGAACTTCGATTCTTGCTCTCTAATCAAAGCGGGCGATCCAAGCGGCGGGAGCGCTTCGATCGAAACGGTGGGGCGCGATCTCGCGGCGCGTTTCCGGAGGCCGCCGCATCAGCGCCCACTCACTCGTCGCCCCTTCCGTCTCTTCGATACCCCGACAAGAACCGGAGTGCAGCTGCACGACATCCCAATTTATTCTCGGAGCGTCCGCCAATCGCGGCGACAACCGGATTGAAAATTGGAGAAGAGATCATGTCCAAAGAAGATGACAACAAGGCTATCGTGGGTCGATGGTTCACGGATTTCTGGGGTAAGACCTGCAACCTCGCAATTGTCGATGAACTCGCTGCGCCCGACATGCTCCTGCAGTATTCGCTCCACGAGCCACGCAAGGGTCGCAATGACATCAAGGCCTTCATGAAGGGCTTTCGAGAAGCCTTCCCCGATCTCAATTTCTGGGGAGCAGCCGATCTCATCGCGGAAGGTGATTACGTTGTCGGCCGATGGGAAGGCGGTGGAACGCACACCGGACCCGCGTTCAGCGATTTCCTGATGGGAGCGTTGCCAGCCAATACCGGCCGGAAGATGAAATTCACGGGAACGACGGTATTGAAGCTCAGGGACGGAAAAATCGTGGAGGAAATCGGTCTCGACGATGGAGTCACCGCTCTGCAGCAACTCGGCCTTATGCGCGCGGCTTAACGTCTTTCCGCCGCGTCGGCGGGAGGAGCTACAAAAGAATCCGGCGGCCACACAGGTCGCCGGATGCCTTAGACCCCAGCGCGCATGCGTCGGACGAGATAGCACGTCGGTTTCCGGTCAATGGAAGGACATGAAGCACACTCTCTTTCTGCGGCGAACGCTTAACGGCTCCCGTCCGAAACGGCCGCGCGGTCTCAACCACCCAATCACGGAGCAACGTCAGAAGATGAAGGCTTGGCGTTTGGAGCGTGAACGAAATAGTACCCGGTTTGGAGTGGCGGAGGACGTGCGGCCAACATGTTCAGCTTCCCGCGCCGAACCTGGCTGCATCGTGATTCGAAGTGGAATGGCCGCCCGCGATTGCCCGCGTAATGGCAGACCGTGGACGAAACCCATCGCGCCTTGCGAGGCAGATGCAGCGGAAAATGGTAACTTACGGGCCTTGGCTGATTCGAAAGCGATCCGGTAGCCTCAGGGCGACATGTTGTTGTCGAGGCCGCGGATGATTTTCGATTTGGTGCGTTCCGGCGGAAAGACGGCCTGTTGTCTGCGAAATCGAAAAAAACATCTGGGCGGATGCCGAACCTGTCTCGCTTGCAGCGGCAGGCTTATAGTTCTTTCCAGCAAGGTGATCTCGGCAGGACGGAGAAGCTGTGCGCCGGGATTCTGGAATACCGGCCGGAAGATTTCGATGCGTTGCATCTGCTCGGCATGCTCAACTTCCAGCGCCGTCGCATGGTCGAGGCGCTCCACTTTCTTTCGGCGGCGCTCAAGAGCAACTCGAATTCCTCGGGCGCGCTGTCGAATCTCGGGCTGGCGCTTCATGCGATGGGACGCCACGAAGAGGCAATCTCGAGCTACCGTAACGCGCTTCGGCTCGCGCCGGATCATCCGGAAATTCTCTACAATCTCGGCAACGCCTGTCTTGCGATCGGCCACATCGCCGATGCGCTCGAGAGCTACGACGCCGTGCTGGCGAGCGATCCCAGCCATGTGGGCGCTCTCGTCAACAGAGGCAATACGCTTCTGCGATTCAACCGGCCGCTGGAGGCAATGGCGAGTTACGACGTAGCTCTTGCGGCGACGCCCGGTCATGCGCAGATCCTGACCAACCGCGGTCACGCGCTTCGCCGCCTTGACCGGCCCGTCGAAGCGCTCGCGGACTTTACGGTTGCGCTCGCGGCCGCGCCGGAATTTCCCGAAGCCCATTTCGAAGCCGCGATGGCGCATCTGACGCTGGGCGATTTCGATGCGGGCTGGAAAGAGTATGAATGGCGCTGGAAGACCGGTGCATTTGCCCGGCACCGCCGGCCGTATCAAACACCGTTATGGCTGGGAGAGGAGTCGGTCTCCGGCAAAACCATTCTGCTCCACGCCGAACAGGGGTTGGGCGACACCATCCAGTTCATCCGCTATGCGCCGTTGCTGGCGCGTCAGGGGGCGAAGGTGATCTGCGAGGTTCAGCCGGAACTGCAGCCGCTGTTGTCGCAGCTCGAAGGCGTCACTGTCCTCGCTTCCGGCGCGCCGCTTCCGGCATTCGACCTGCATTGTCCTTTGCTCAGTCTTCCCTTCGCGTTCAAAACACAACCCGACACGATTCCGGCGGCCGTTCCATATCTCGCAGCACCCGTGGAGCGCGTGGATCATTGGCGCGATCGTTTGCCGCCGGGGCGCCCGCGTGCCGGATTTGTCTGGTCCGGCTCGTCGTCTCACAACAATGACAGCAACCGATCGATCGCGCTCGCGCGTCTCGCTGCGCTGTTCGAGAACCCGCCTGTCCAGTGTTTCAGCCTTCAAAGCGATGTGCGGGCTACGGACAGCGACATGCTGGCTGGCCTGCCGAACCTTGTCCACCTTGGCGGCGGCTTGCGCGATTTCGCCGATACCGCCGCCATCATCTCACTGCTCGATGTCGTGATCACCGTCGATACGGCGGTTGCGCATCTCGCGGGAGCGCTGGGGAAGCCGGTCGTGGTCCTTCTTCCCTATGCCGCGGATTTTCGCTGGATGAGGAACCGCGACGACACTCCCTGGTACCCAACCGCGAAATTGCTCCGGCAGCCGGCCTTCGGCGACTGGGACAGCGTGATCGTTCGTGTGCGCGCTGAACTGGAGCAATTGAGCTAGCCCGGCATGGCCGGGCATTTTGGGTGGGCTGCCCGCCGGCGTTAGGATTTCGTTAACCACGTCTATTTACTGTTTGGTGAGGAATGCAGGCAGCATCTGCTGCCTTCGGAGCCATTCATGACCGAACGAATTCACCTTGTGGTGGCTACGCCATGCTTCGGCGGGCAGGTTTCCAGCATCTACGCCAGCTCCATCTTCCAATTGCAGCGCGCCTTGCGCTCCAAGTCCAACGTGGAACTCAAGGTTCTGATGCGGGATGGCGACGCCCTGATTACGCGTGCGCGCGCCAATCTGATGACGCTGTTCCTCGACGACCCCATGGCGACGCACTTCCTGTTCGTGGATGCGGATATCGGGTTCGAGCCCGAGCAAGTGTTCCGGCTGATCGAATCCGGCGCCGACGTGGTGGCCGGCGTCTATCCGATCAAGCGCGTCAACTGGGACAAGGCGAGACGGGTGATCGAGAGCAACCGGCCGAAAGTGGCGTCCGCTGCGCTCGATTACGTGCTGGAGATCAACGATCCCGATCATGTCGCTGTCGTGAACGGCTTTACGCGCGTGCGTTATGCCGGGACCGGATTTCTGATGATCCGGCGCCACGTGTTCGAGAAGATGTGCGCGGCTTACGCATCGCTGCAGTTCTTTCGCGAGCATTCGCTCGATGCGCTTGCGGGCAGTCCCAATCGATTTGCGCTGTTCGAATGCATGATCGATCCGAAGAGCGGGACCTATCTCAGCGAAGATTTTGCGTTCTGCACGCGCTGGACCGATATTGGCGGCGAAATCTGGGCTGACCTCGAGAGCCGCCTCGATCATGTCGGCCCTTCAGTCTTCCACGGCGATATCGCGTCGCAGTTTGCAGCACCCGCGCTTGCGACCGATGCCGCGTGAGATGGAATCGGTTTCCGACGTACAGACCGGTGGTGCTCGGTCTCCTTGCGCAGACCGTATTGGCGTCGCCAGGCTCTCGAAAATGGCCGTCAGCGGAACCGATCTTCGTCCGCTGTGGCAAACCCTGATCGCGAAGCTGATCGATGGCACCGCAGAAGCGGGCGAGGGGCTCGATTTGTCGCTGATCGCGCAATTGCTGGGCGACAAGCAGGCGGGTCTCGCCATCCAGGATGAGATCCTTGCGTCGCATCAACTATTCCGTTCGCCGTGCTCGGTAACGAGACCTCGGTTGCGCATTCTGGCGCTGGCGGCGGCGACCGACATGGGCAGCAACACGCCGATCGAGTTCTTGCTGGAGGGATCCGGCATCGAACTATTAACGCTCTATGTCATTCCGGAAGTTGAATTGCCGGCGCCGCTGCCCGATCATGACATCGCCATCGTGATCGCGTCCGACTCGGAAGAGTGCCGCGATGCGCTGCGCAAGATCGAACGAGCCGCATCGCGCTGGCCGCGGCCGCTTCTCAACCCGCCGCATCTCGTCTGCAATCTGGATCGCGACAAGCTGCATCATCTGCTTTGCGGAATCGACGGTCTTGAAATTCCGGCAACGACAGGCGTCGCACGCGAACGATTGTCAGAGATTTCGCATGCATCGCTCGCGCTTGGCGACGTCGCAGCCGATCTTGTATTTCCCGTTATTGTCAGGCCGCGCGGATCGCATGCGGGGGCGGGCCTTGCCAAGATCGACGACCGCGCCGCGATGGGACGCTATCTCGAGACGCGACAGGAGCAGGAGTTCTTCCTGTCGCGTTTTGTCGATTACTCTGATGGGGACGGCCTGTTCCGCAAGTGCCGGATTGCCTTCATCGATGGCCGGCCTTACGCATGCCATATGGCGATCGCCGATCGCTGGGACATCTGGTATCTCAACGCGGGAATGTCGCAGAGCGCGAGCAAGCGTCTCGAAGAAGAGACGTTCATGCGCACCTTCGACATCGGCTTCGCGCGCCGCCATGCGACGGCGCTTCGCGGCATCGCGGAGCGAATCGGTCTCGATTACTTCATCGTGGATTGCGCCGAAACCAAAAACGGATCGTTGCTGGTCTTCGAGGCCGACAATACCGCTATTGTCCACGACATGGATCCGCCCGGCGTCTTTCCCTACAAGCCGCCCGAGATGCGCAGGATATTCGATGCGTTCGCGGCGATGATTGAACGCCGCAGCCAGAAAGATCAGGAGTGTGCCGCATGACCATCGTGTTGCGCGAAGGACATCTGTCGTCCGAATCGAGCGAGACGCTCGATCCGCAAAACTGGGACGACATCCGTGCGCAGGGTCATCGCATGCTCGATGACATGTTCGACTATGCCGCCAACATCCGCGAGCGTCCGGTGTGGTCGCCGATACCGGATGAGGTTCGTGCGCGTTTTCGCGCAGAGCTTCCGCGTCAGCCGTCCGGGCTCGACGAAGTCTATCGCGAGTTCACCGATTGCGTCGTGCCCTATGCGACGGGCAATGTTCATCCCGGCTTCATGGGATGGGTGCATGGCGGCGGCACTGCCGTCGGCATGCTGGCGGAGATGCTGGCGGCCGGACTGAATGCCAATCTCGGCGGGCGCGATCACATGCCGATCGAGGTCGAGCGCCAGGTGGTCGAATGGACCCGATCGATGTTTGGTTTCCCGGCCGAGGCGAGCGGCATTTTCGTCACCGGCACCTCGATGGCCAATCTGATGGCCGTGCTGGTGGCGCGAACGGCGGCACTGGGACAGTCCGTCCGACAACACGGCATCGGCAATGAAGGCGCGTTGCTGACCGCCTACACGTCGAAGGCGGCGCATGGCTGCATCACAAAGGCGATGGATATCGCGGGCTTCGGCAGCGACGCGTTGCGCTGCATCGCGGTCGATCAGTTTCACCGCATCGATGTGGCGGCGTTGCGCGCTCAGATCGCAGCGGATCGCGAGGCCGGCCTGAAGCCGTTTCTCGTCGTTGCCTCGGCCGGCACGGTGGATATCGGCGCCATCGACGATCTCCAGGCGCTGAGCGCGCTGTGCCGGGAAGAGAAGCTCTGGTTTCATGTCGACGGCGCCTATGGCGCTCTTGGAATTCTCTCGCCGGCGCTTGCGCCGCGGCTTGCTGGAATCGAAAGCGCCGATTCGATCGCGCTCGATTTTCACAAATGGGGGCAGGTGCCTTACGACGCCGGCTTCCTGCTTGTTCGCGACGGCCGGCAACACCGCGAGACATTTTCGGCGCCGGCGGCCTATCTGCGGCGGGAGACCCGAGGGCTCGCGGCCGGCTCATCCTGGCCGTGCGATCTCGGTCCAGATCTGTCGCGCGGTTTCCGGGCGCTCAAGACATGGTTCACACTGAAAACCTACGGGACCGAAAAGCTGGGAGCGGTGATCACGCGCACCTGCGCGCTCGCCGGATATCTGGAAGCCCGGATCCTGGCCGAACCCAAGCTCGAGTTGATGGCGCCGGTGCAGCTCAACATTGTCTGTTTCCGTTATCGCGCTGCCGACGCCAACAAGGTGAATGGCGATATTGTCATCGATATTCAGGAATCCGGGATCGCGGCTCCGTCGACGACGGTTCTCGACGGCCAGCTCGCGATACGGGCGGCCATCGTCAATCACCGTACCGACATTTGCGATATCGACGCGCTGATCTCGGCGGTACTCGAATTCGGCGCGCAGCGATCGAGGCCCGGTGAGGGATGCGTGTTGACCGTCGAGCGCTCTCCGCCACTGGCGATGTGAGCGCGCCCTTTTTGTCATGGCCGGGCTTCGTCCGGCCATCCACGTCTTTCTTGCTAAAATTCAGACAAGACGTGGATGCCCGGCAGCGCAGACAAGCATACGCAGTCTGCGCAAGGCAGACTACTATGGCCGGGCATGACGCCGATCATGTTGTGGTTCACTTTCAAATCAGTCGTCATTGCGAGCGTCAGCGAAGCAATCCAGAAGCAAAGAAGGAAGCGCTGGATTGCTTCCGCCTTCGCTAAAAAGCTGCGGCGGACAGGTCGTCGCAAGCGCTCCTCGCAATGACGGAAAGCGCCTTATTCCATTGGCCGTATTTCCGGTCCGCCCTCAGGCGGCGTCGGACTTGCGATTATTAGCCTGGTTGTGATCGAGAAGCTTCTTCTCATAGGCGACGAGCTTCCGCGCTTCCTTCAGCGCGTGGTAGAGATCGCCGGTCATGATGTTGTTGTTGATGCCCTCGATGATGGCCCACGTGCTCGGCGCGGCGGTGACGATATCGCGCACCAGGCTGAAATAGGTGCCGTGGTTGGCCACCGGGTCCGGCGAGATGTACATCAACTGCACGGCCAGATAGACGAGCTTCGCCGGCGTGTCGGCGGTCGCCGGCGTCATGATGTCCTTCTCGCGCAAAATCGGAACGTTGTCGCCGTCGATCAACAGGCGGGCGCGCTGATCGGTATTGGTGATCACGCATGAGCCGATGATGATCCGTTCATTGGGCTTGAGTTCGACCTTTAGAGCCATGCCTGTTCTCCGTTGGCGCGCTGATATGCGCGTGGTTACCACAATGAGTTTGAACGAACGTCGAATCTCCTGGCCAACGGGGCGGGAATCGATCTGTTGCCGATGCGGCCACAATCCTTTCCGATCACGGTTAACACTTGGTAAACGACGCCAGTGTCGCAAAAATATGCAGCAATATCAGCGGTGTTGCGGGGTCGCACGACCCCAAGACAGCAAGCCCGTGCGTCGCCGGCACCACCCGGACATCGGTGGTGCAGTACTGATTCAGGTTTTGTTAGCGCGATACTCCGAACGTGCGGCGTCTCCGATCAAGAAGGTCGGGATCACGCACGCACACTCAATTTCACACCAGAAAGGTATGAAACATGTCAGGCATCGTTCTTTCGGCTTCGGTTCGCCAGAACCTTCTCTCGCTGCAGTCGACAGCATCTCTCCTCGCCACCACGCAAAACAATCTCGCGACCGGCAACAAGGTCAACTCGGCGCTGGATAATCCGACCAACTTCTTCACCGCGCAGGGCCTCAACAACCGCGCCAGCGACATCGGCAACCTCCTGGACCAGATCGGCAATGGCGTGCAGGTGCTGCAGGCCGCCAACACCGGCATCACCTCGTTGCAGGGCTACATTTCCACCGCTCAATCGATTGCCAACCAGGTGCTGCAGGCGCCCACGGGCTATTCGACGAAATCCTCCGTTAGCTCCATTGCCACTACCGGCGCGACCGCCGACAATCTGCTGGGCACGCCGAGCGCGTTCACCGACGCGACGGCCGCCGCCGGCACGGCGATCCCCGGTGCCACCGCACTCACCACCAAGCTGAGCGCGCTGACCACGGCGATCACCGCGACCGACAGCTTCACGGTCGATGGCAAGACCATTTCTTTCGGGTCAACCACTGGTAACACCAGTACGGCTGCGGGGGCGAGCCTCGACCTGAGCACCGCAACCGTAGGTGACCTGCTCAACGCCGTCGATGCGATCACGGGCAACCCCGCGGCCACGTCAACCCTGGCCACCGGCGCGCTGACCCTCCATACCGGCGTGGCACAGGATCTCGTCATCGGCGGCACCGCGAGCACTTTGACGGCCCTCGGTCTCACGGCCGGAACGACCGCCCGCGGCGGCGGAACAACGGCGCTCAGCGGCCAAGAGTTGAAGATCGCCGCGACCACGACCGACGGCACCACAACGGCTACCGACATCACCTTCGGCACCAGCGCCGGCCAGATTCACACGCTCAACGACCTCAATACGGCGCTGGCGGCGAATGATCTGCAGGCCAGCATCGACTCCACGGGCGTGCTCACCATCACGACCAGCAACAACGCGTCCTCGAGCAAGGTCGGCGCGTTCAGCGGCACGGCCGTGACGGGAACGGGCGCGATCTTCGCGGGCAAGGCTGCCGGCGGCGCGGCTGCCGTCGTCGATCCGAACTCGCAGGCGACCCGCAACAGCCTGGTGGCGCAGTACAACCAGGTTATATCGAACATCAACACCACGGCGCAGGATTCCTCGTTCAACGGCATCAACCTGTTGAACGGCGATACCCTCAACCTGACGTTCGACGAAACCGGCGCCTCGAAGCTGTCGATCACCGGTGTTACGTTCAATAGCACGGGCCTCGGTCTTTCGACCCTGTCCGCGGGTACCGACTTCCTGGACTCCAACTCCGCCAACGGCGTGCTGTCGAAGTTGACCCAGGCCAGCACCACGCTGCGCACCGAAGCCTCCGCGCTCGGTTCGAACCTGTCGGTGGTCCAGCTTCGGCAGGACTTCAACAAGAACCTGATCAACGTGCTGCAGACCGGTGCGTCGAACCTGACGCTGGCCGATCCGAACCAGGAAGCGGCCAACAGCCAGGCACTGTCGACCCGCCAGTCGATCGCGGTCTCGGCGCTGGCGCTCGCCAACCAGTCGCAGCAGAGCGTGCTGCAGCTGCTGCGCTGATCTGATTCTTCGAAAAATAACGCGAAGCGGCGGGGGAAACCCCGCCGCTTTTGTTTTTTCGACCTGCCGCGAGCTTTTCTGATTGGATCAGAAGCCGGCTCTATCCCTTTGCCCAAGCTTGATTTATTTTAGGTAGCAAAGCGTTAATCAAGAACTTTAAGTCGCCATTAACTCTAATTTAAAGGAGTCCCGATAAAAAGCACCGACCAAACTAGGAAGGTGACACATGTCCGGTATCGTTCTTTCGGCGGCGGTTCGCCAGAACCTGCTCTCGCTGCAGTCCACGGCCTCCTTGCTCGCGACCACGCAAAACAATCTTGCGACCGGCAACAAGGTCAATACCGCGCTCGACAACCCGACCGAATTCTTCACCGCGCAGGGCCTCAACAACCGCGCCAGCGACATCAACAACCTGCTCGACGGCATCGGCAACGGCGTGCAGGTGCTGCAGGCCGCCAACACCGGCATCACCGCGTTGCAGGGCTATATTGCCAGCGCGCAGTCGATTGCCAATCAGGTGCTGCAGGCGCCCACCGGCTATTCGACGAAATCCAACGTGACCTCGACCGCCATTCCCGGCGCGACCGCCAATAATTTATTGGGGCCGGGAACCAACGCTACCGTTGCCGGGACGGGGCTGGTAAATCAGGTGGCCCCAACGGCGGCACCGATCACGGTCAATACCAAATTGGTCGGCGCCGCCGGCACGGACAGTCTCGGCACCCCGATCGCGGCCGGTTCGGTGCTGAAAATCAATAACAACACCATCACCTTCAGCACGTCGCAGACCACGACGACCGCGGACGCCAACGGCAACGTCACGATCGGTATCGGTACGGGCAGCAACGAGACCGTTCAGAGTGTCCTGACCGCGATCGACAGCATCACCGGAGCCACAGGCTCGACCGCTTCGACCGTCAACACTACCACCGGCGGACTCAAGCTGAGCACCGGTATCACGTCCGACCTGACGATCGCCACCGGCGGGACCGGCAACGCGCTTGCGGCGCTCGGTCTGAGCCCTGGGACCACGCCTGTGACGCCTCCCGCGCTGAGCGGCGAAACGCTCTCGATCACCCCCACCGGCAATGGCACGCAGACCAATATCGTCTTCGGCACCGGCGTCGGCCAGATTTCGACCCTCAACCAGCTCAACGCGGCGCTGGCGCCGAACAACCTGCAGGCCAGCGTCGACACCAGCGGTCATATCAACCTCTCGACCACCAACAACGCGGCCTCGGCGACGATCGGCACGATCAGCGGAACGGCGGTAACGAATACAGGCGCCCCGTTCAATGGCCTGACCGCGGGAGCTCCGGTCGCCGACCCGAATTCGCAAACCACTCGCGCCAGCTTGATAGCGCAATACAACCAGGTTCTGGCCAACATCAACACCACGGCGCAGGATGCCTCGTTCAACGGCATCAACCTGCTGGCCGGCGATACCCTCAACCTGACGTTCGATGAAACTGGCGCGTCGAAGCTGGCCATCAAGGGCTACAATTTGAACGACGCCGGCCTTTCGCTTTCGAACCTGAACGTGGGTGTCGACTTCCTGGACAGCAACTCCGCCAATACCGTGCTGGCGCAGCTCACCCAGGCCAGCACCGTGCTGCGCACGGCGGCTTCCTCGCTCGGCTCGAACCTGTCGATCGTGGAGATCCGTCAGGACTTCAACAAGAACCTGGTCAACGTGCTGCAGACCGGTGCGTCGAACCTGACGCTGGCGGATCCGAACCAGGAAGCGGCCAACAGCCAGGCGTTGTCCACCCGCCAGTCGATCGCGGTCTCGGCGCTGGCGCTCGCAAACCAGTCGCAGCAGAGCGTGCTGCAGCTGCTGCGCTGATCTCATCTTTCGAAAGATAACGCGAAGCGGCGGAGGACATCCCGTCGCTTTGCCTGTGCTAATCCAGGGTGATTTCTAAAGCATGATCCGCAGAAGTGGACGCCGGTTTTCCGAAAAGATCATGTTCAAATAATCACCTTGGAGCGGGAGGACGACTCGAAGAAAAGTCATCCCGCTCCAAGGTGACCACGTATTTATACGGGGATCATGCGGCGCGCCCGATCTAAGGAGAATCTGTCGCACCGGGCTTCGGTCGTATTTGGAAATCACCGCTAACCCAATTTTAAAAGCAGCAACGTATATAACGCAGGCAGCCTCGAAGCCGGTGGCCTGCTCAACTTCCCGCTGAGGCCATGAATGTCCAACGCTACCAACGCCTACGCTCGCACTGCCCAACAATCCTCTTCTCCCCGTGACATCGAAGCGCAGGCCCTGCTGATGGCAGCACGGAAACTCGTTGAAGTTCAGAGCGACTGGAAGGGCCTCGACAAGCGGATGCAGGCGGCGTTGCTGTTCAATCGCCGGCTTTGGACCATTTTCATGAGCGCGGCGGAAAGCAACGACAATCCCCAGCCGCTTGAGATCCGCCAAAATATCGTGAACATCGCGGTGTTCGTGATGCAGCGGACCGTCGAACTGCAGTCCAGTCCCGCGCCTGAGAAACTGCAGTCGTTGATCGACATCAATTCGAACATCGCTGCGGGGCTGGCGGGCAGGGCGTAACCCCAGCCGCGAAGCTCAGGCCTTGCGGTCGGTGGCGAGAAGGCGCGTGGGTTCGCCTTTTGTCAGATCAAGCGTGTGAAAATAGGCGCGACGGCGCAGCACAGCATCATCGGGAAATTGCTGGATCACCTGGTCAGTCTTGCCATCGACGACCTGATAGACGATCGAGGCCGCGGCTGTATCGACATACGCCTGACGCGATACGTAATCGCTCGCAGGCTGCGAATCGTTGCGAACGCCTGCGCTCGCGTCAGCAGCGGTGACGCTTTGGCTAGCGGGCAACTCGGTCGCGACGGCATTGTTGGCCGCGTCGCTCACCGGCTGCACAACAGGTGTAGCAGCCGGTGCCCCCACCGGCTTGATGCTGAAATCCGTACTCATGGCAGCCTCCTGGCTTCCCTCGAGTCAAATCCCAACCCCTCCAAACCGCAATTATGATCTGCACCTCTCAACGTTGGGTTAGAGAACGCAGTGAACGCCGGGCTGATACCGGCGATAAGTTTTATGAAAAATTGTCGAGATCGTTTTGCAGATTTCGGCAGGCTTTTGATCCTGACGGGCTGCGCGGAATCCATTCCGCCGATGATCAGAGTCTTTTTTTGGCGGTGCGATGTGCGGGATGTTGGCCGTGCGGGTTAAGTTCAGGATCCGCCGGCACGAACACAACGTGGCCGTGGCGCACACCTCGCTCGGCGATGACATGGTCGGCAAACGCCTTCACCTCGGAACTGCGTCCCTTGAGCACGGTTACTTCGAGACAGCTATCATGGCTGATGTGAACATGGAGCGTTGCCTGCGCGAGGTGGTGGTGATCGTGGAAGTCCTGCGTCAGACGCTTGGGTAGTTCGCGGGCGGCGTGATCATAGACATAGCTCAAGGTCGCGATGCAGTCGCGACTGCGCGCCACTTCAAGGCTGGATTGCTGAAGTCCACTGCGGACAAGATCGCGGATCGCCTCCGATCGGTTGGCGTAGCCGCGTGCCTCCATGAAGTCATCGACCATGGCGACGAGATCGTCATCGATCGTGATTGTTAAGCGCTGCATCCGCCGTCTCCCGAGTATGATCTTTTCAGATTGACATCATACTGAGCCGTTTATACCCTTGCACCATCAATAAGAGCACGGTGGGGTGCCTGCTCAAACCGCAACTTCGATCCGGTCATTGCGGGGTGCGCGCTCTCGCGTTCTCGCCCTCCAGATACGGTTGGCTGGAGCCGCGGCGTGTCAAAGTTCATGTACCGGCTGGCGTTGACCCTGGTGCTTACGCCGTCATTTTATCAGCCGGCATTGGCCGAAATGCCGTCGACGGTAAAACCCTCCGAGATGTTGCCCAATACGCCTCCGGGACCGTCGCGAGGTTCAACCGCTCTTCCGGCTATCATGGTGCGCGCGCCGTTCAAGTCCCGTCAGCGCGGTACACGCATTGCCGGGCCTCGACACGAGCGTACCGCCGTTGTTGCCCCTACCGCCAACGCACCTGCGCAAGTGGCCGCTCCGGGATCAGGTGCCCCCAATGCCGGCGGGGGACCCTTGGCCCAGCCGGGTTTGGCGAGCCAAATGACGCTCACGGGTGAAGAACTCAACGCGCGTCCCGTCACCCGTCCGGGGGAAATACTGGAGGCGGTCCCCGGCCTCATCGTGACGCAACACAGCGGAGAGGGCAAAGCCAACCAGTATTTCTTGCGCGGCTACAATCTCGATCACGGCACCGACATGGCGATCTGGGTCGACGATGTACCGATCAATATGCGTACCCATGCACATGGGCAGGGATATTCCGACTTGAATTGGCTGATGCCCGAAACGATCAATTCGGTCGAGGTTCGCAAAGGACCATATTTTGCCGACGAAGGCGACTTTGCGTCTGCCGGCAATCTTCACATCGGCCTCATCGACAGCGTCAACAAGAACATCGCGGAAATGACCGTTGGCAGCTTCGGCTACCAACGAATCTTCGGCATGGGCTCGACTAAAATTGGCGATGGTACACTGCTCTTCGCGGGTGAGGCCGGCACATACAATGGACCGTGGCTCAATCCCGACGATATGCGCAAGATCAACAGTTTGATGCGCTACACCCAAGGGACGGCGCAAGACGGGTTTTCCATTACCGGCATGGCCTACTCAAACAAATGGAATTCAACCGACCAGGTGCCGCAACGGGCCATCACTTCGGGTCAGATCGGACTCTTTGGCGAGGAAGATCCGACCGACGGCGGCAACACCAACCGGTTTGCGCTCTCGGCCCGAATAGCCGGAACCGACGATGCCGGATCGTGGAAGGCCAATGCCTATGTCGTCAAAAGCGATCTCGATCTGTTTAACAACTTCACCTACTTTCTGTCCAATCCGACCCAAGGCGATCAGTTTCATCAGCGCGACGACCGCGTGATGACTGGGGTAAACGCATCTCGAACTCTCAACGGGTCTTTCGCGGGCCGGCCGATGGAAACCACGTTCGGCATCCAGACGCGATACGACGAGATCGATCTTGGTCTGACCGATACATATCAACGTTCTTTCCTGTCAAACGTCCGCAGCGACAAAGTGGAGGAAGCAAGCGTCGGAATCTACGCCCAGAACACGGTTCATTGGACTGATTGGTTCAGGACCACGACGGGCTGGCGCGGCGACACCTTCGCGGCGAAAGTCGATTCGATTTTCGATGCGAATAATTCGGGAAGCACCCAGGCGGGAATCGGCAGTCCAAAATTCAGTCTGGTTTTAGGTCCGTTCAACAAGACGGAATGGTTCTTCGGCGCGGGCATGGGGATGCACAGCAATGACGCGCGGGGCGCGACGATTACGGAAGATCCCACCGATCCGGCCATGAAATTATCCGCCTCGCCGCTGTTGGTGCGGACGCAAGGCGCGGAGGTAGGTGTCCGCACCAGGATCGTTCCGGGTCTCGATTCATCGGTTAGTTTGTTTGTCCTCGACCAGGCATCCGAGATCGTTTTCAACGGCGATGCGGGCGACACCTCGGCCAGCAGGCCCAGCCGACGTTATGGGATCGAATGGACCAACAAATATCACCCGACCTCATGGCTAACTCTCGACGGCGATCTTGCGCTGTCGCACGCTCGATTTATCGGCTTCGACACGGAGCAAGCCGAACTTTATGCATCTCTTGCAGGATTTCCGCAGGCGCAAATCGGCAACGCTCCCGGCAATTATATCCCCAACGCACCGGCAATGGTCGCTTCCGCCGGTATCACAATCGGCGAGAAGACCGGCTGGTTCGAAACATTGCGCTGGCGTTATCTAGGTGCAAGCCCGCTCACCGAAGACAATGCATTCCGGTCGCAACCCACCAGCATATTCAATGGCCGCGTGGGGTATCTGTTCGAAAACGGGTGGCGCATCCAGCTCGACGTGCTCAACCTGCTCAACACCAAAGCCAACCAGATAACCTATGCCTATGGATCGCTGATCAAGACCGACAGCCTTTATAATCTTTGCTACCCTGTCCAGACGGCGCCGACGGCCGTTTGCCAGAACGGCGTCATGGACTATGTCCTGCATCCGATAGAGCCCTTGGCGGTTCGCCTCACGCTTGTCGGCGCCTTCTAGTTATCGCCGCTGAGCATGCGTCCTAAAAGCATGATCCGGAAA
The DNA here is from genome assembly GCA_028290305.1 of Bradyrhizobium sp. The sequence continues at coordinate 12,693 of JAQGKC010000283.1, read as the reverse complement.
AGTGGACACCGGTTTTCCCTCGCGACAAACGCTATGCCTTTGCGCGAAGATCATGCTCAAACAAAAACACTAGAGTTTGATTCAACTCAGTTGAATCAAACTCTAGAGCGAGCGGCTGACCGCGAGCGGCGTGATGTGGCGCGGTCCCGGCGCCGCAGGCTTTCCGGCCGCGGTGTAGGTGTTGGGAATGTTGCGGCGCTGCATCTCGGTGTTGACGCCGCGCACGATGCTTTCGGACACCGCGTGCGCCGTGGCCAGCACCGTGAGGTTGACCTGCAGCATGGCGCGAAACATGTCGTGATGCCGATGCAGCGTGTTCAGAAGCTCCGGCGCCGTCTCGAATAAATATTTCTGGCTGGCCTTCAGATGCGCGATCGCGTTGACATAGCGGCGCGACAACTCCGTTTTCTTCGGCTCGAAACTCATTGCCTCGCGGATTTTGCCGGCGCGAACCAGTTCGGTTTCGCGCTCGATGACGCCGAGCAACGCGCTCATGACATCCATCAGGTTCTCGGCAAGCTTGCGGGCCTCGGCGGCTGTCGTTGCCATCGGGATCGGCGCTGCTGCCGGCTGCCGTTGAGGATGCTGATGCATGTCTGGTTTTCCTAAGGGGTTTAGCTGGCGCGGTTGGCTTGCTGAAGAATCAGCGTGCGATAGACGTCATGGGAAATCCCGATGCCGCCTGCCTTGGCGAAGGATTTCGAATATTCTTCCGTCAGCATCGAGCGCCACACGCCGGTGCCCTCCGTATCGCCGTACGGACCTTCGCCCTTGAGGCCACTGGTCATCTGCGAGAACATCTGATTGATAAACATCGCCTCGAAATCGGTTGCCGTCGCCTTGGTCTTGGCCTGCGCCTGCGGCGATACCTTTTTCAGCGCATCCGCCAGCGTATAATCCGGACGACCGTTGTAGCTCGGTATCGCTGCAGCGGCGGACGGGCTGTTGTGCGAGCTGATTTGCATCACATCACCTCGATGTCAGCCTGGATCGCGCCCGCGGCCTTGATCGCCTGCAGGATGCCGATCAGGTCGCGCGGGCCGATTCCGAGCCCGTTGAGGCCGTCGACGAGCTGCTGCAGCGATACGCCGTCCTTCACCAGCGCGAATTTCTTGCCATCTTCGGTCACCCCGACGCGCGTGTTCGGCGTCACCACGGTCCGACCGCGGGAAAATGGATTGGGCTGGCTGACCTGCGGACTTTCGGAAATCGTGACGGTGAGATTGCCCTGGGCAACCGCAACCGTGGCGACACGGACATCGCGGCCCATCACGATGATGCCGGAGCGTTCGTCGATCACGATCTTGGCCGCGAGGTCCGGTTCGACCTGCAACTGCTCGATCTCGGTCAGGAAGGCGACGACGTTGCCCTTGAATTCCGGGGGAATCGAGAGCTGCACGGTGGAGGGATCGATCGGTTCCGCGCTCTTGGCGCCGAGATAATCGTTGACCGCGGCGGCGATACGCTTCGCGGTGGTGAAATCGGCATTGCGCAGCGCGAGCCGCACATTGGGCAGGCGGTTGAGCGCGAATTCGATCTCGCGCTCGATGATCGCGCCATTGGCGATGCGGCCGACGGTCGGCACGCCGCGGGTGATGCTGGCGGCGGCCCCTTCGGCCTGGAAACCGCCGATCGCGACCGAACCCTGCGCCACCGCATAAACGTTGCCGTCGGCGCCGAGCAGGGGGGTGACGAGCAGGGTGCCGCCCTGCAGGTTTTTGGCATCGCCGAGCGAGGACACCGTGACGTCCATCCGGGTGCCCTGCGTGCCGAACGGGGGCAAATTGCCGGTCACCATCACGGCGGCGACGTTGCCGGTGCGGATGGTGGCGCCGCGGATGTTGACGCCCATCCGCTCGAGCATCGCCTGCAGCGATTGCTTGGTGAAAGGGATGTTGTTGAGGGTGTCGCCGGTGCCGTTGAGGCCGACGACGAGGCCGTAGCCGACCAACTGATTCTGCCGCACGCCCTCGATATTGGCGAGATCCTTGATCCGGGACGTCGCGCCGGCAGGAATCGCGGACAATGCCAGCGCCAGCAGCGCGGCACAGACCACTTCAAACACTCTTGCCGAATAGACGCTTGGCATCCTCTGCTCCCCGCTGAGGTTCTGGCTTGGACCAGCGCATCACTCCCATGACGGCGACCCGGTATTAACTATGCGAGCGCCGTGCCACGTCCCCCGCGAAGGCAACAAATTGATATTATTGAGTAATTTGTCCGATGGCGGCTGCGGGCGCCGGCCGCGACAACGGCAAAACTGCCCCCGGCGGCAGATTTTGCCGGGTCATTTACGCTCCATTAACCAAAACAGGGCGAAGCTTGCGGCACACACCGCGAGAACCAACGATGCGCATCTACGGACCGAACGGCACCACTCTGGGGTCTCCGGCTGCCAACGTCAGGCGAACCAGCTCGACCGGCTTTGCGCTGCCTGAGGATGCGGCATCGACCTCCGAGAGCCGCGCCGTGATCGCGCCCAAGGCCACGGCCAACATCGATGCGCTGCTGGCCATGCAGGGGGTCGAGGATCCGGTCGAGCGCCGCAAGCGCTCGGTCCAGCGCGGCAAGGGGGCGCTCGACGTGCTCGATGACCTCAAGATCGGCCTGTTGTCCGGTAATTTCAATGTTTCCACGGTGAGTCGGTTACGCGACGCGGCCGCCAGCCTCAAATCCAGTTCTGGCGACCCCGGCCTCGACGCGGTCTTGTCCGAGATCGAGTTGCGGGTCGAAGTGGAACTGGCCAAAGCCGGACAGTTCTGACGCCAGCCGCTTGCTCACGGGTTCCCGCGGGAAACCGCCGCAGTGCACCGTCCCCGCCCGCCGCGATATTGTCTGTCACAACACGCCGCTATATAAGGCGCGCGCGGACGGACCCTTTTTCGGCCGCCTTGCACGAGATGGGCTGGCCTTGGACAAGTTGAAGAATTATCGACCCTCCGAAAAAGAGCCTTTCATGAACGACCGCCAGCGCGATTATTTTCGCGCCAAGCTGCTGGCGTGGAAGGACGAAATTTTGCGGGAATCGCGAATCACATTGCAGACGCTCCAGGAAGAGAACGTCAATCATCCCGATCTTGCCGACCGCGCGTCGTCCGAAACCGATCGCGCGATCGAGCTGCGCGCCCGCGACCGGCAACGCAAGCTGATCTCCAAGATCGACGCGGCGCTGCAGCGCATCGACGACAACACCTACGGCTATTGCGAGGAGACCGGTGAGCCGATCTCGCTGAAGCGGCTCGAAGCCCGCCCGATCGCAACGCTGTCGGTGGAAGCGCAGGAGCGCCACGAGAAGCGCGAGAAGGTCTATCGCGACGAGTAGGGCCAGGCGCTCGATCGTCCACGGTGAGATGACTACGCCGAGGCGAGAAGAATGTCAGACAATTGATCCGGTATGACGATCATCGCGTCGTGACCGGATTCCAATTCGTAGGTCTTCCAGCTCCCGCTGGCCTTTGCCTTTGCGAGATTCGAGTCGAACGTCGGACTCTTATATCCTTTGGCTCGAATGAATGTTTTCTTGGCGATCTTGTCGCGCGCGCCCGTGTAGGCGGCTTTCTCGGTATAGGTGCCAACGGGTTGGGACGTCATCTTCGACTCGACCCATGCGCGATCCTTTTCTTCGACGCCGAAGGCGGCGGCTGGAGGGGCCTTTATTCCCGTTTGGCCGCTTTCCATCGCGTTTTTGATCGCCTCGACGAAAGCCGGAGACGATTTCTGAAATAGGGTCTCGCCGTCCTCGGGCATGAAAGCATCCAGGAACACGATGGATGAGATTTTTCCGTGAAGACGCTCAGCGACGCCGCTACCGATGATTCCGCCGTACGAATGGGCAACCAGCACGACGTCCGAAAGGTTCTCCCACTCGATGACGTTCGCGATGTCGGTGATGTGAGTCGATAAGTTCACATCCTTGGTGAGCAAGTGGGATCTCTCCCCGAGCCCCGTCATCGTCGGCGCGAAGACCTTGTTACCCTTTCGCTCGAGGATGTCGGAGACACGGCGCCAACACCATCCGCCATGCCACGCCCCGTGAACGAGAACAAAGGTCTTGGCCGCAGGCTGAGCAGAAAGTCTTGACCAACTCGCTGCGCCGAGGGCGGCAACGGCACCAACAATTGCACCACGACGTGTCGTTCGAAGATTCAAAATCGTCTCCCGAGTTTTTATTTTTATCTACTCACTGTCGTAAAGCTTCGGACGTGGCGCAAGAGAGTCAATTCGAAGAATTGTACCAATGATACAATTCAAAAATTGTATCAGCCGCGGTCGTTCACGCGGCAGCCTTGTCGTGATGGACATCAATGCGCGGTCCCGGGCATCCGTGAATTAACACGGTTAGGATCTTATTTAAGATATTTGCGCAAGGCTTCGCCTCATCGGTGAATGGGGATTCCCTTGCAGGTCACGTCGTCAAATCTCACGCCCTTGCTTCAGTCTCTCTCCGACAAAGCCAAGGCAAGCTTCAATAACGGCGAAGCGTTCAACGTCTCCGCTCCCTCGCAGACCGGGACAGGCGCGGAACAACTGAGCGGCAACTTCCAATACGAGATGATCGAACCCGCGGGCGATAACTCGCTGTTCACGTCGGGCGACCCCACGGCATTCAATGCCGGCCAGCAGGCATTTTCGGATGCTTTGCAGAACTTCCTGATGCTCGCGGAAGAAAGCGGCAAACAAGCCACAGGCAGTTCCTCATCAGCGCCTGTTGCCGACTTCCATACTGCGACAAGCTTCGAAGGCAACGGCGTCGCGATGTCCTGGTCGGGGACCTTCTCGCTAGGACGGGTTGGTACAGGCTCGGTTTCGAGCTGAGAGCGCCGATCGCACCTATTCGCCTGAAGTTCGCGTCGCCTTTCGCTGGAGGCGTCCGGACTAATCGCTCTTTCCACCGCCGTCGCGGCCGTAGAGTTTGGACCAGCCCAGCAATTCTCTGAATACCGGCAGAAGTCCGTAGGCGGCTTCGGTCAGTTCATACTCGACCCGCAGCTGCGCGCCCGGAAAAGCGGTCCGCAGCACCAAGCCACCATTTTCGAGCTCGCGCAGTTGTGTCGTCAGCATGTGCTGGGTGATGCTCCCAAGCGATCGGCGCAGTTCGCCAAACCGCATCGCGCCGTCCACCAGCGCGAACAGGATTTCAAATTTCCATTTGCCGACGATCGCACGCACTGTCTTTTGAAAGTTGGCGAGAACCAGCGGATCAGGCGAACAGCTCGCGCAGCCGGCTTCATCGAAATGCTTGCTGGTATTGTTTTCCATACCGGTCTCCAACTCCATCCTACTTGCCGCCGACAATATAATACCCCAGATGCGCTTTCAGCGCGTCGCTGCGGCATGACTTCCATGCCGGGATCGACGGCTGGTAAAAGGCTAACGACATGAGCACCGTGTTGGTGACGGGCGGATCGGGGTTCGTGGCGGTGCATACCATCCTGCAACTCCTCGTGGCGGGGCATCGGGTGCGGACGACCGTGCGCAATCCGGACCGAAGCCAGGATGTGCCGGCGATGCTGCGCGAGGGTGGTGCGCCGTCGGTCGACCAGCTTTCGTTTTTCACCGCCGATCTTGAGGCCGATGCCGGCTGGCAGCATTCGCGCGATGACCAGTCCTGCGGCCAAAGGCGAACGGTTCATCGCTGTCGCCGGCGAGACGATGTCGATGCATGACATCGCCAAAGTGCTCAGGCGCAAGATGGGCGCGGCCGCCCGCGTACCGCAATTTCAGGCGCCCAACTGGCTGGTCCGGCTTGCGGCGATGCGCGCGTCGGCGCTTCGGGGTGCCGTGCCTCAGCTCGGCAGAGTCAGGAGTTCATCTAACGCGAAGGCAATCGACAGGTTTGGCTGGGCCCCGCGCCCCAATGAAGAGATCATTGTCGCTACGGCTGACAGCCTGTTGAGGTTCGGGCTTGTTAAATCCAGCGCATAATCCGGCGCGCTTGGAGCAGCGGCTGCGAAACTCCGCGACAGTGCTTCTAACATTGAGCAGATCCAGCCGCAGATGCAGCAGCTCCGCGTTATGCGAGCTGTGATGGTTTTCCATAGGAAGACAGCGCCGTTCCAACTGCAGTCGACGAAGGCTCGCACCGCCGGAGACAGATGCCGCGATGGTGGCTTGCAAGGACCGTCGTTATTGTGTCTGTATACGCGACCCCTTGTATGATTTGAAATGGCGTTCCGGAGGCCGTTGCCGATGAAGAACAAGATCCTCGCGGCCGCACAGGTCATCGCCACCGCCCGCCGTAACCGCATGCGGGTCCAAGCCTTTGCGCCCGACGCCGCGCCGCGAGACGAAGCGGAGGGGTATCAGGTTCAACGCGCGGTGCACGATCTCCTGCTGCCGCAGTTCGGCGCCACGGTCGGGTACAAGATCGGCTGTACCAGCGCGGTGATGCAGCAATATCTCAACATCCCGCATCCCTGCGGCGGCGGCGTGTTCGCCAAGGGCGTTCATGACAGCGGCGTCTCGCTGCGCCACGGCGATTTCGTTCGCGTCGGCGTCGAGTGCGAAATTGCCGTCCGGCTCGGACGCGATCTGCCGCCGTCGGCGGCGCCCTTCACGGCAGAGTCGGTGGCGCAGGCGATCGAGGCCTATCATCCCGCGATCGAAATCGTCGATGAACGCTACGTCGATTGGCAGACCATCGGCGCGCCAACCTTGGTGGCCGATGATTTCTATGCCGCCGGCTGCGTGCTCGGAAAACCGGTTGCGCGATCCGCCGCCCCCGATCTGCTCGAAGTGGTCGGCCGCGCCATCATCAATGGCGCCGAAGTCAGCCGCGGCACCGGCGCCGATGTGCTCGGCCATCCCCATAACCCGCTAGCCTGGCTCGCCAATCATCTCGCGGATGAGGGCAGAGGGTTACGCGCGGGCCAGATCGTGTTGACCGGCAGCCTGGTGAAGACGATTTGGCTCAATGCCGGCGACACGGTGGAGATGGATCTGTCGGGGCTCGGCGCGGTGAATGTAACGTTCGCTTGAACGGCATCGCGTGTTGCGTCATTGCGAGCCAACGGGTCGGCGCGAAGCGCCGCCCGATGACAGGCTCCGCGAAGCAATCCAGCTTCAGCGAAGAGACTAGAAGCTGGATTGCTTCATCGCTTCGCTTCTCGCAATGACGCGCTTTTCACACTTCAAAACGACCACGGCCCCCGCCAGGGGAGCTGGCGGAGGCCGTGTAGGACATCTCATCGCGCCTAGGTTCGCGATGAGATGTGGGAGCTCTCAAATCTCTATTTGGGCATGATCTTTCTCCGAAAACCGGTTCCACTTTTCGGGATCATGCCGCTAGAACGGCAGCAATATGTCCATCACCTGTTGGCCGTAGCGCGGCTGCTGCACGTCGGTGATCTGGCCGTGGCCGCCATAGGCGATGCGGGCCTGCGCAATCTTGCTTGAATCGATGGTGTTGTCGCTCTGGATGTCTTCCGGACGCACAATGCCGGCGACGATCAATTCGCGCATTTCGAAGTTGACGCGGATCTCCTGCTTGCCTTCGACCACCATATTGCCGTTCGGCAGCAATTGGGTGACGACGGCGGCGATGTTGGTCGTGAGGCTTTCCTGCCGCTGCACCGAACCCTTGCCGTCGCTGGAAGCGGTCGAGTCCTCGGTCAGGATGCGTCCGGGCAGAACCGACGCGGCCCTTCCAGAGAGCAATTTGGCGCCCAGGAAATCCGTGATGCCGGAGTCTTCGGTATTCTTGCGGCTGCGCTGGGTCTCATTGGCGAAGTTGGCCTGATCGGTGATGTTGACCGTGACGGTCAGAAGATCGCCGATCTGATGCGCGCGCTGGTCCTTGAAGAACGAGCGCGAACCGTTTCGCCACAGTGAGTTGGCGTTGTAGGAGACCGCCTCGGGCTTCGGCATCGGCATCTGCACCGGCTTGTAGCCGGGCTGCGCCGTCGGATTTTCGATCGCGGAAAGCTTCGGCTGTTCGCCGATCTGCGAAAGACGGTCGATCGACGAACAGCCGCCTGCGACGCTGACGATGGTCAACAATGTGCCGGTGAGCGCGATACGATTGATACTGGACGTGTACATGAACTTTACTCGGCTTTTGGAGCGACTGGCGAATTGTTGCTGGCGGTGACTGAAACCGGCGCGGCCGTTTCAGCCGATCCGACCGTGGAGGATGCATCCGAGGCTGCGGGAAGCCGGGGCGTTGCGACCGAAATCGCGACCTGTCCGCGGCCGATCACGACGCCGGATACCGTGCGCTTGGATTGCAGGTTGAGCACGCTGACCAGGTCGCCTTCGGTGCCGTTCTCCAGCGCCTTGCCGCGAATGGTGAGGTAGAGACCGGGGGATTCGTAGATCAGGGTGACATTGTCGTCGCGCTGCACCAGGTCCGGCTTGGCGAGATCGGCGACCCGCAAGGCCTGGCCGGCGCGAAGCTGTTTCCGCGTCTGCATTCCGACCGCGAGAGCGCGCACGGCGGCGTCGGTGCCAACCTCGGCCTTCGGGCGCCGCTCGGTCACCACGTCGGAGGCCTTCAGGACTTCATTGCGCTCAACGGCGCGCGTCAGCACGGCGGCTTCCACGGTTTCGAGCGCGGTGCCGGTAAAGCGCAGCTTTGTTGACGCGGTGCCAGTCTCGTTGGCGATTTCGAAACTGACATCGAAGCGGCCGTTGCGCGGCTCGAACCGGGCCGAGACCGGCGTCATGGCGCCGGTGTTCGATGCTTCGAGCTGAATATCCTGTACGTCGCGATCGAATCTCAGGGCGAGGTTGGCGGCGTCGCCGAGGCCGTTGCGGTGTTCGAGCGCGCGGGCGACCTGAAGTTCGATGTCCTTGCTCTCGAGCGCGCGAGACAGCCGGGTCACCGAAATCGCCTTGATGTCCCTGGTGTCGACGCCGATCACCTGATGTGCCTGCAACGCGGCGAGCACCTGCGCGGTCGGCAGCGAGCCGGTAGTGCCGAGGTCGGGCGCGCGATAGATCGCGATTTGCGCGGCCGTGCCGGCGTTGTCGATGACGTCGCCGATCCGCACGACATCGCCGGCGACGGCGACGCTGGCGCGAAGCACCGGCGCTGCGATGACGTCGTCGCTGCTCTGCGCAAATGCGGTCGCGGTGGTTATCGCGAGCAGGGCGGCTGCGAACAGAATGAAGCGGACGATCATGATCAGCTCCCTCAGCGGAACAGTGCGGACGTGGTTTGCAGCATCTGGTCGGCCGCGCTGATCACCTTCGCATTCATTTCATAGGCGCGCTGCGCGGCAATCATGTCGGACATCTCCGCGACCACGTCGACGTTCGCCTGTTCGAGGCTTCCCTGTGTGATGTTTCCGTAGCCTTCGGCGTTGGCGAGGCCGTCCTGCGGCGGGCCGGACGACGGCGTATCGGTGAACAGGTTGTTTCCGACCGGTTGCAGTCCGGCCTTGTTGATGAATCGCGTGAGACCGATCTGCCCGATGATGGTCGACGTCGTCGAACCCGGCAACGTCACGGATACCTGACCCTGGGCATTGACCACCAGGCCCGAAGCATTCTGCGGTATGGTAATGGCGGGCTGCACCAGATTGCCCTGGGCGTTGACGATGCGGCCCTGGTTATCCATCTGGAACGTGCCGTCCCTTGTATATTGAAAGGTGCCGTCCGGCATCTGGATCTTGAAAAATCCTTCGCCCGTGATCGCGAGATCAAGATCGTTGCCGGTCTGCGAAAGCGTGCCCTGGGTCATCGACCGCGGCGTTCCAACGGTCTTCACGCCGCCGCCGATATCGATGCCGATCGGCAGGATGGTGCCCTGGTCCGAGGACTGGGCGCCGACCCGGCGGATGTGCTCGTAAATCAAATCCTGGAACGCGGCGGTCTGCTTCTTGTAGCCGGTGGTGCGCAGGTTCGCGATGTTGTTGGAGATGACCTGAACGCTGAGTTCCTGGGCAGCCATTCCGGTCGCAGCGGTATGAAGAGCTTGCATGTGGTGTCTCCCGAATGGTCTTTAAGCCGGAACGTCGGCGAGTTTTTCGATTGCCGTTTTGTGCAGGTCGCTCTCCTGCTGCAGCAGCGTCGAGATTTGCGTGTAGGCGCGCGTCACCTCGATCATGCGGCTCATCTCGGCCACCGCATTGACATTGGATTTCTCGATGAAGCCCTGGCGCAGCGCGGATTTGACGTCGGCCTGCGCGGCGCCTTCTCCCGAGGAATAGAGGTTAAAGCCCTCTTTCAGCAGCTTCTGCGCATCCGGAAAGCTGACGAGCCGGAGCTTGCCGCGAAGCGCGTCCGCTCTGCCGTTGCCTTCCTGCACGGTGATGGTGCCATCCTCCGCGACGTTGATGTCATGGTCGGTGGGCTGAAACACGATCGGTCCGCTGGTGCCGAGAACCGGATTGCCGGTAACCGTCACAAGCTGGCCCTGGCTGTTGAGATGCAAACCGCCGTCGCGGGTGTAGCGCTCGCCGGCCGCCGTCTGCACCACAAGGAAACCGCCGCCGTCGATCGCGACGTCGAGGGGATTCTTGGTCTGCTCGGCGGCGCCTTCCGAAAAATCGCGGAAGGTGCCGCGATCCTGGACGTAGCTGAGACGGCGGTCGCTGCCGATGAAGTTATCTTCGTGCGCGCCCGGCATGAGGTATTCCTCAAACAGGGACGTATCGGCCTTGAAGCCGACGGTGTTCACGTTCGCGACGTTGTTGGCGATGACATCGAGCTGGCGTTCCAGCGTCGTTTGCCGCGAAAGCCCGATGAGAAGCGTATTCTCCACCGATAGTTCTCCCCTGAGTAATCCGCGAGCAACCCTCCCAGGCTGGTTGCGGATGCTGCGAACCGCTGAAGCTCTCCCAAGCCGGCGGTTCACAGACAACACAGCGAAAGCCGTGCCAATTGAGAAAATGTCGATTCTGGAATGACTTAGATGTTTTGCCGGGGTTGGCGACGGGCGGCAATAAGGTCTTGTTGACCATGTTTGCCCGGCAACTTTTTCCTAGTCGTGCGGCAAACGAAAGGTTCCGTTAACCATTATTACCTTAGCGTCCGCATCTAGAGAGCGCGTGTGCGCTGGCGGCATTTGTATCGCGTCCTGGCCTGCCTGGCGGCAATCGAATTCATTTGCGAAACGGGCGGGCGGGCGATGGCAGACAGCGATCAGGCAGACGGCGCGGCGGAAGCTGCGACAGCCGCCGCGCCCAAAGGCAAGCTCAAGCTGATCATCGCCGCGGCCGGTGTCCTCGCGATCCTTGGCGGCGGGGCGACCTGGTTCTTTTTCTTCCGTCATCACGGTGAAGAAGTGCACGCCGAGGCGCCGCCGGCGAAACCGTCGGTATTTGTCGACGTGCCGGATCTGCTGGTCAATCTGGTCAATTTGCCCGGCGAGCGCGTGCAATACCTCAAGGTGAAGATCGTGCTCGAGGTCAAGGAAGAGAAGCAGGCCGAGGCGATCAAGCCGGCCCTGCCGCGCGTCACGGATATCTTCCAAACCTATCTACGCGAACTGCGGTCGAGTGATCTGAACGGTTCTGCCGGCTTGTTTCGCCTGAAGGAAGAATTGACCCGGCGGGTCAATGCGGTGGTCTCGCCGAGCGAAGTCAACGCGGTGCTGTTCAAGGAAATCGTCGTTCAGTGACGAGACGGATTTAGAATCATGGCGGGCAACGATCAGGTCGATCAGGATGCAATCGCAGCCCAATGGGAAGCGTCGCTGGATTCCGAAGATCCGGCGGAGGCCGCGGAGGCGGCTGCCGCCAATGAACTCTCCGGCACGATGGCGCTGCAATGGGCCGCCATGGTCGAAGACGGCAGCCGCGACTTCGGCGGCGGCAAGAACGGTGGCGAGCGGGTTCTGTCGCAGGAGGAAATCGACAACCTGCTCGGCTTTTCCGTCGGCGAAGTCAACATCGACGACCATTCCGGCATTCGCGCGATCATCGATTCCGCGATGGTCTCCTACGAGCGTCTGCCGATGCTCGAAATCGTCTTTGACCGGCTGGTGCGGCTGATGACCACCAGCCTGCGCAACTTCACTTCCGACAACGTCGAAGTCTCGCTCGATCGCATCACCTCGGTGCGGTTCGGCGACTACATGAATTCGATTCCATTGCCGGCCGTGTTGAGCGTGTTCAAGGCCGAGGAATGGGAAAACTTCGGTCTCGCGACGGTGGATTCAAGCCTGATCTATTCGATGATCGACGTTCTCCTGGGCGGTCGCCGCGGCCAGACCTCGCTGCGCATCGAAGGCCGCCCCTACACGACGATCGAAACCAACCTCGTGAAGCGGCTCGTTGAAGTCGTGCTGGCCGATGCCGAGCAGGCGTTCAGGCCGCTGTCGCCGGTGACCTTCAGCATCGACCGGCTGGAAACCAATCCGCGCTTCGCCGCCATCAGCCGACCCGCCAACGCCGCCATTCTGGTGCGGCTGCGCATCGACATGGAAGATCGCGGCGGCAATATCGAGCTGCTGCTGCCCTATGCGACCATCGAGCCGATCCGCAGTGTGCTGCTGCAGATGTTCATGGGCGAGAAATTCGGCCGCGATCCAATCTGGGAAGGCCATTTCGCGACCGAAGTAGCCCAGGCGGAAATTTCGGTCGATGCCGTGCTCTATGAAGCCGAGATTCCGCTCAAGCAATTGATGAAGCTGAAAGTCGGCGACACCTTGCCGCTTGAAATGCGCGCCGACGCGCTGGTGGCGGTGCGCTGCGGCAACGTCACCTTGACCGAAGGCCGGATGGGCCGGGTCGGCGATCGCGTCGCCAT
>JAQGKC010000282.1 GCA_028290305.1 Bradyrhizobium sp. | reverse complement strand
AAGGATCAGGATCTCAGCTTCCAACGAGGCCCGCGACTGGAACAATAGGACCAGCACCGACCAGACCAGGCTGCAAGCTTCTCTCATAAGCCAGAAACATTGCGCGATTCGGCCTCACTTGCCAGCCCAATTAGGTTTCCGACAGGGACAACGGGGACGCGCAAATCGAAGCCTCGCTCTAATCGCGGCTGCTCTGCCGGGCCTGCGTTGTCGGCGCCGGATAGACTCGGACGTCGCTCAAGACACGTTCCGATGCGTTCTAGCGCGGCCGCCGGTTCTCGCCAGCCGCGAGCCAGAACGCGCATGGGCGCCGCAATCGCGAGGCTGCGCTTGAGGCGGGCGAACGTTTCAGGACTTTGGCGGAAACGTCGCCGCCTGATGCGTGAAAGAGTTCCTGCCGACCACGGTATTTCCCGTCTCAACTGTTCGTAAGCAAAAAACCGCCCGAGGCTCTCCAGCATCAAGTGAGTGTGAGACGTGAGACAGCTCACATTTGTGCGTAGCGGTTCGAGCTAAGTCAAATCGGAATCGAACAGGAGGTTTCCATGAAGCGTCTGATGATTCCTGTGTTGGCGCTTGTCGCTCTGATCGCCGCCACGGCCGCCATCGTGTGGCACCCTTCGACCAAGCTGTTGGCCGGAACTGCTGCTATGCCCTCGTTGCTGGAACTCCACACAGCAGCGGGCGCAAATAAGCTTCCGGACCAGGAGATTGAGGATCAGTCACTGATCTTTCCGAACAGCGCGAGGCCACTGGCGACCACTGGCGAAGCGAAGCGCTAGAAGTGATTGGAAGCTTGGTTGGTGCGCCGACCGGCGCAACGCGGACGTAGTTGTACTGCGATGCTCTACCCTGTCTGGATCGACGATCTCAACAACGTGCTGCACGTATCCAGCGAGGAGGAAATTCAAAAACTAAGGGACACGATCAAAGATCTCATGAGCAATCCGGAGTGGCCGGTCCAGGTGATCGTCTCCGGAGTCCCCGATTTGTTTCCGTTCTTCCGCAAGGACCGCCAGCTCCGCCGCCGCTTCCGGTACCTGTACCTGACGAAGCTCACTCCCAATGAGGCGAATGTCCACCTTGCGCCAGAAGTGGCCGGTCGCGGGTACTTGTTTGGGGGAGCCAGACTGTTCAGTCGGTATAAATCATACGCTCGCGATAGAGCGACGCGGCGGAGGACCCCTATTCCTGTACGTCCTATCCACAGAGGCCAACGATCTTACAAGGGATTGCTCATCGGCCAGAAGAAACCTTTCGAGTCGATAAGGTTTCTACGATTTGTTTGACAGTTAGCGATTGGATAGATCTCGTCAATTTTTTGTCAGTCGGTGACTGACTATATCTTGCCAAAGCCCGATTACAATTGCGACATTCCTCAAGGCATAGCCGGTGCCTTCTCAGACAGTAAATTATCTTCACTGACATGATCGTCCAGACGGTGTTTGCGCAAGGGGTATTCTCCCAATCGCAGCACGAGGGCTATGCCCACAAATAGAAGGGCAATGAGCAGCTCGATGCCGGGCCGGTATGAACCGAGAAAATCATGTGAATAGCTGTAAACCGAAACTCCCGTTCCATTGCCGGTTGCGAAGAGGATAAATACCGCACTGACGACCTTGGTGTAACTTGCGGGACTAAAATAACGGCTGACCATGTAGGTAATGATATCGGCTTCGGATCCGAGACTGAATCCAATCAGAACTGCGATAAGGTAAGCCACCGGCGTCGAGACGGGTACGACCAGAAGAACAAGAAGCCCAAGGATCGCGACGCCCATCGAACCGGCCGCCACCACGGATGCATGAAACCTGTCCAGCAGCAGTCCCACAAACGCCCGGCTGAACAGCGAAGCGAAACCTGCAATGGAGAGCATCCCCACGGCGTTCGCCGTGGAAAAACCCTTATCGGTCATCACAGGCACGATATTGGCCAGCGTGCCGATCACGGCCATCGAAAGGAAAAAGATCGGTGCACCGATCAACCAAAAACGAAAACGCGTGATAATGTCGAGGAAAGCCGGCACACCTTCCATTTCACCGATCTGCTCCCGATGTTGAGGTGTCGGCGGCGGCACCCGAACCATAAAGGCCAGCGCAGGCAGCGTCACCACGGCCACTAGGATGCCAATTCCCATGAAGCCGCCCCGCCAGCCGTAGTTGGCCATCACAAAATTGGTGTAGAGCGGAATCAGCGTGGCGCCTATGCCTGTTCCCGTCACCATAAGGCCCAGCGCCAATCCGCGCTGATCGTCGAACGATCTGACGATCGCTATCGAGTAGGGAATTGAATTTGAGGCGCCGCTGCATATGCCCATGAACGCGAACAGAAAATAGTAGATCGCCGGCGAGTTGGGCACCAGTCCCATGCAGAAGATGCTGGCGGCACACAACGCTATGGTCACCGCGGTCGGCACTCGAACACCCCACCGGACCATCAGAAAACTCATCGGGATGTAACTGATTCCCGCGCATACGTGCTCGATGGTGAGGCCCAGTGTCGTTGTCGACCTATCCCATCCGAACTCCTTGCCGATTGCATTCGTAAAAATCCCGAACGAATTCCCCAGAACACCGATGCCGACGGCGACACCCAGTGCGCCCCCGACGACGGTCCACCATCGGTTCAGTGGTTGGTTGAACATTTTTTTGGGGTTTCCTGTTTGCGTCGGCAGAAAGCCGGCCCACCCTGCAACGGGCGTCGGAACCGGATCGGGAAAATTGCGGCTGAAACCCTGCCTACCCGCAGGAAATATTTGATGCTGAACGAAAGCCATCCATTTCAGCATCATCGCTTATGTCGCGGCACTTCTCCCGCAGGTTCGCTTGCTGCTGCGTGCGCCCCGCGACAACAGAGCCCTCACGCAGCAACATTAACCTTGTGCGTTGGTGCAAGTGTCCGCCAATGCTCTTTGGCAGGCACCGGCTGGTCAATCGCAGCAATCACACTGTAGTCGGCGTCCACACCGACGGGGTTACCCCCGTTTTCGATGGCATCAACTGAATCCAGCAACCGCTTCCGGAAGCGTATCACGGCCAGATCGGAGGAAATCAGGTGCTCCTTCGTGCGATCGTAGATCGGTCCCATCGAGGTCGATATCACGGCGTCCTCCACGGCAATTCCGCGGAATCCGGACCAGTTCTCATCCATGAGGTCGCGCCGCTGCCAGTCGAAATTGGCGCGCGTAAACAGGAAGCGTTGGCTTTTCGGATCGTACAGCTGCGGGTCGTCGTAGCCCGTTTCATTCAGCCTGCTTTCAAAGCTAACCGGCTCGGTGCCGTATCGAATCGAGTAAGTCGCGGTATGTTCATCGTCGATCGGAATCTCCAGGACCAGAGTCGAATTATTCTTTCCCTGGAGCGCGCCGCCGGGAATGATCCGTCCGCTCGGCATGATGAATGGCACGATACGGACGTTGGGGCCGCTGGGACCATTGCGGAAAGCCGCATAGTGGTAGCCGAATTCAGTGTTCTCGATCTCGAGTTTCGGGCCGGTATCGTCCATCGCTCCGATCTTCTGGTCGGATTTCCCGGCCCAGGAAGGACGGGCCGCGTTGGTGTGAAGGATACCGACATGCGAGCTGTCGAGACCGCCTTCGGTCATCTGCACCCAGTTCGTGTTGGTGTCGACGCGTAGGAGCACGCGGTGGTTTTCCGGAAAATCCAAAGCGGCGAAGCGCTGGAAAGCCGGCTGCTTTTCCCTAGGACCGAGATACGTCCAGATGATGCCGCCTGCCTCGACGACGGGATATGCCGCGGCCTTGAGCTTCGGCGGCCGTTTGTCGGCCGGAATATTCATGATGTCGAGCACCGTACCGTCGGTTCCGAACTTCCAGCCGTGATAGAGACACCGGACGCCGCAATCCTCGACACGTCCCAGGGCAAGCGAGGCCCCGCGATGAATGCAGAGTTCGTCGAGCACGCCGACCTTGCCGTCCTTGCCGCGGAACACGACGAAGTTTTCGCCCAGCAACCGCTCGGCCCGAGGTGCGCAACCGGGTTCCGGCAGCCGGTCGGCGGTACAGATCGGCATCCAGAAACGGCGAAACAGCGCCCCCATTGGAGTGCCCGGACCGATGCGGCACAGCCGATCATTCTCCTCTTTGGTCATCATCGGCGTATCTCCCCGCGTTTCAATATTGTTGGTTTCAATATTGTTGTTTGAATCGATCGGCTGTTGCCGTACCGGGCGCTGGCATAAATCTAGTGATTATGAAGTTGGACTGTCAACTCATTTTTCTTCCTTGGAAGAAAATGGTGGAAGATACTGCTTTTCCTGCCCGGCGCCAATGCCACATCGCATTCGTGACCGCGCAGGCTATTGCCGGAACAGGCGCCCATTGTTGTTCGATCGGATTTCAAAGTATATGGTTTGCTTTCAAAACCTTTTCATTTCAGAAGATCGACAGCATGGTTCGGAAGAAGATTGCCCCGGCGGGAGGACACGCGAAGGATATCGCGACGAGTTGGGCGCGCGAACGACCGGATCTCGATCCGCTCGATTATCTGCTTTCCATCTACCTTCTTCGCATCGGCAGAATCATAGATCGGGTCGGAAGCAAGCAGTGGGAGCGGATATTCGGCCTGAGCGGCGCGGAGATACGCGTTGTGCTGGCGCTGCGCCGCGCTGGCGGCGATTATGCCATGCGGCCAACCGACCTGTTCCGCGCCTTGCTGGTCACCTCGGGAGCGATCACGAAGAAAGTGGATCGGATGTCGGCAGCAGGACTGGTCAGGCGGATCAACAAGGGAGGACTTCGGGTCCAGTTGACGACCAAGGGCAAGCAGGTGGCCGACAAGGCCATGACCGAAATCGCCCGCTCCTCGCTGCTATCCAGGACGCGGGTTTCCCTTTCCGGTCAGGAGAGAAAAGTGCTGGCCAGGCTGTGTGAAAAACTGCTGCTGGATTTCGAGGCGGATGCCGGCGTTCTTGAATTGATCGAATAGATTTGCGCAGCCGACGCGCATCGCGACCGCCGATTGCTGCGCGGATCACCCTTTCGCGCGGCCAGGCAGGTCAGGCTTAATTCCCAGAGACTGAAAGGTGCTGTCACCTGCGCCGTCCAACGTGAGGATATTGCCTGTCACGTACCCTGCGAGGTCCGACGCCAGAAAAAGAATCGCCTTGGCAACGTCTTCGGGATCCGCCACGCGACGAAGTGGAGTTGCGAGCGCTAATTGATGCCACGCGTCCGGCGACAGCCCCTTGAGCAGCCGTGGAGTACGGACTACACCGGGTGCAACCGCATTTACTCGTATTTTGTGCGGTCCGAAGTCCACCGCGGCCACTCGTACCAGATGATGCAACGCCGCTTTGAACGCACCATAGAGCGCCTGGTTCGGAGATGGCCTGATACCCGAGCGCGAACCGACAAAAGTGAAAGTGCCGCCACTCGGCGAGAATCGGGGCCGCCAGCTGTAGTGCGAGCAGCGCATGCCTAAAGACAATCCCGAACTGCGCGTCAATGGTCTCGTCGTCGAACGTCTCAAGTGGCGCAAGCATGGCGATGCCAACAACATCGACCACGCCTTTGAAATCCTTCCCGAATAAATGCTTCGCCCGCGCGAAAACCTGCGCCACGTCGGCGCGTTTTCGGACATCGGCGACGATCGCCTCGCCGCCCACCAGCAAAGCCGATTCACGCGCTTCCTGCTCTTTGATATCCACGCAGAGCAACCGCGCGCCGGCCCCGGACAGCGCAGACGCCGTTGCCGGGCCTATGCCCCCGCCCCCCGCGCCCAGCAATACGATGCCTGGCCGTCGAGTCGCGCAATTTTCAGGTAGTCAATTCCGCCCGTCATCAATGTAACCTCTATCCCCCTGCCGCACGCTCCGCTACGCATCGATGGTGGCGTGGTCAAGAGTGCGTTTTAGAGCGCAACGACCGAGAGGTTAGGCAAACCTGGATTGACCCGAGCTTCTTGGAATCTGGTTATGAGGCCAACCGGAAATGTGTGTGTCGCCGCCGATCCCATGTTATCGAATGTCAACGTCCGCTTCGCACCAGAAGCCGTCATACATCCGAGCTAACGGATGGTCTAGTTTCCTCATTATTTTCTATACGACTCACGCGAGAAAGCGCTGCGCCGCAGGCCTTTCGCCATCGCGGCGCCGGCCGCAGCGCGCGAGGCAGAGCGGAAAAGCAAGCGTGGACCGAACGCGAGACGCCGAAAATCCGCAAAGCGGACCGACCGGCCGCGCAGTCGGGCGCGTGGCGGTCGCGTCGTCAATGTGCGCCTATTTGCGGATGGGATGCTCGCCCGAGCGGCGGCCGCCGAACGCCTCGACGATCGCGGCGTAGTCGGCCGCGTTTCGCCCTCCGGGCGGGACGCCGCGGACCTCGCGGACGCCTTCCACCCATCCGTCGTCACGGATGCTGAGCATCCCGATCCAGGGCGTCTTCAGCACGTCGAGTATCTGCCCGGCGCGCGTGATGATGTCGTCGCCGTTGCCGGGCCCGAACACGATGTAGAATGCGGGAAGGTACAGCGACAGCGCCACGGATTGCGCGATCGTCTCGAGGGCGTAGCCGCCGCGCTCGGGCGGTTCGGCCAGATGGAGGTCGGCGCCGGCCAGGATATTCCTTGAAGAATCCGGCACGTCGAATCCGAGGCGCCTGAAGTAGCGCAGCGCCGGACGCCGCTTGGCCACGGCTCCTTCCCCGAACAGGCGCGGCGCGGCTTCGCCGAAGGCGTCCTCGCACCGTTCGATGGTCTTGGCACGGTCGGTCATGACGCGGAAGCGATTCCGGAGGTCGGACGCCGGCGTCTCCTTCAAGCGCGTCCTCACCGCCTCCAGGGTGGTCCGGCGCTCGCGAAGGCCGATCAAGGTCGCAAGACCGGCATCCGCATCCCGGTCGTAGAGGCGCACCGCGACCTCGGCGCCGGTGAACGACGACGGCAGCAGGGCCCCCCACCTCCCGCCCGTGGGCCGAGGCGATCTCCTCGATGCGGAGCAGCGTCGACACGTAGCGCCTCAGCATCACCGGCGAGGGGTCGGTCGGCTGCCCGGCGCGAATCAGAATCTCGTTCCATCGGGACCAGTTCTCCGGCCTCCCGATCCGGTCGCGCAGCAGGCGCGCGATCGCATGCCAAGGCTGGACGCCGCCGGAAGCGACGCTCCGTCCGTCGCCATATTGAAGCAGGACACTGTCGCGCAGGGGAATCGACTGTCGATGTTGGCGGACGCGACGGATCAGGCCGGGGCGGACGGAGTCGCGAAGGATCTCTCGGCCCTCGATGACGCGCTGTCCAGGCGGCGGGATCCGGCGTTCGCAGACTTTTCGGCACGTCAACGGACCTATCTGCGCCTCACATTCTCCAAGCTCTATTTCCGTTTCGGATGCCGGAACGAAGCGGTCGAAGCACTGGAAGAGAGCCTGAACGTTCCGCCTCCA
>JAQGKC010000254.1 GCA_028290305.1 Bradyrhizobium sp. | reverse complement strand
GACAGGCGATGCAAAAAGGCACCGTCAAGTGGTTCAACCCGACCAAGGGTTATGGGTTCATCAAGCCGATGGCCGGCGATAAGGACGTGTTCGTCCATATCTCGGCGGTCGAGCGCGCTGGGCTCTCAACCCTCAACGAAAACCAGGTTGTTGAGTATGACCTTGTGGAAAATCGCGGCAAGAGCTCCGCAGAAAATCTGAAGGTCTCTTAAACTTCGTCAGGATCCGCGCAAGCAATCATGATGCACCCCCGGCCCTCGCCGGGGGATTTTATTTTGAACCGTTCCTGCCGTGGCTCGTCATGCGAGCATCCTGCGCTCACGGGCCTTGATGATGCCGACGACCGTGTCATTGACGGGCGTTGCCACGCTGAGCGGCTTGCCCAAGCGAGGGATCGCGCCATTGATGGCGTCCACCTCGCAGCGACGGCCGGCGTTATAATCCAGCAGCATCGACGGACGTGCGTCGGGGATCTTGCCGCCCAGTTTGCGGATGTGTTCGATCGGATCGCCGACATTCAGCCTGACGTTCGAAGCCTTCGCCACTGCGATGGCTTCCGCGGCGCAACCCCGCGCCACATTCCAGGCGTCGGGATCAGAGAGGATTTCGCCAACCGTCAGCCCTGTCGTGCAGGATGTCCCGGAAAAGGCGACGTTCATGATCAGTTTTTCCCAGACCATCTGCTTGATGTCGTCAAACAGGGCAACCTTGAAGCCGGCCGATTCCCAGATTTTGGCGGAGGCTTGCAAAAGCTGTTTCGGCAGTCCGGCAAACGCGCCGAACCGGATCATCTCCATCCCGTTGTGATGGGCATGGCCCGGCGCCCGTATCGAAGCGCCGAAACCTCCGACGACCCCGACGGCAAGACGATCGGCGCCGAGTATAGGTGCTGCGATCTCCGGTGATCCCAGGCCGTTCTGGATGGTCTGGACGATCGTCTCCGGACCAAGCAGCGGAATGCAGGAATGCGCCGCCGCCTCCACGTCGAACGACTTGGTGGCGATGATGACGAGATCGCAGGGGCCAATTCCATCGGTCGTGGTAGACGCGTGAATTGGCACCGTGCGATCGCCGCTCGCGCCTTCGCAACGCAGGCCCTTGGAAGCCATCGCCTCGGCGTGATCAGGCCAAAGCGTTACAGCATGAACCTCGTGACCGGCATCAACCATGAGCGCGGCATAGACCGATCCCATCGCCCCGCAGCCGACCACCGCAATCTTCGCCATTTCATTCTCCGTGCAAGCAGCCCCACGGATGACAAACCTAGCTTACCGCGGGCGAAATCAAGGCATCGTTGCAAGCGGGGCTGCCTGCCGTTTTGCAGATATCCCCCTCAAGCCGGGTTCTGCCGCTGGCGACCAGCCGCAGCGCATCGGGATAGATGCGGTGTTCGATCTCGAGGATCCGCGCCGCCAGCGTGTCCGGCGTATCGTCGTCGCGAACCGCGACCGCACCTTGCATGACGATGGGACCGGCATCGGTTTCCGGAATCACGAAATGGACGGTGGCGCCGGAAATTTTCACGCCGGCGCGCAGCGCCTGCGCCTGGGGCTCAAGGCCAGGAAACGACGGCAGCAGCGAAGGATGAATGTTGAGCATCCGGCCGTACCAGCGTTGCACGAATTCCGCGGTGAGCAACCGCATGAAGCCGCCGAGGCAGATCAGGTCGACCTGGTGTTCGTCGAGCGCCGACTGCAGAACCGCCTCGAACGCCGCTCGATCCCTACCGAAGGGCTTGCTTTCGATGGTGACGGTCGGAATACCGCTTGCCCCGGCTTTTTCAAGACCGCCGGCATCGGACCGGTTGGAAATCACGACGACGATCTCGGCCGGGAAATCCTCTGCGTTTGCGGCCTGGATCAGCGCAACCATGTTCGAACCGCGCCCGGAAATCAGGATTGCGACGCGGCGTTTCATGGCATCACCACCCGAGATCGATCTCACCATGTGAGATCGAGATGACCGTTGTAGACCACCCGATGTTCGCCAGCAGCCGAGATCACTTCGCCCAAAAGCGCAACGCTCTCGCCGCCCTGCGTGAGAATGTCGGTAACCTGGTCAATTGCGTCCGGTTTCACGATGGCAATCATGCCGATGCCGCAGTTGAAAGTGCGCAGCAGTTCGAGTTCGGCGATGCCCCCCTGCTCTGCAAGCCACTTGAAGACTGGCAGCACCGGAAGGCGCGCAAGGTCGATCCCAACGCCGAGATGCTTTGGCAGCACGCGCGGGATATTATCAGTGAAGCCGCCACCGGTGATGTGTGCAAGACCCTTGACCGCGCCGGTCTCCCGGATCGCGCGCAGGCACGATCTTACATAGAGCCGCGTCGGCGTCAGCAATGCGCCACCCAGCGTCATGACCGGCGAAAACGGCGCCGGCGCTTCGAAACCCAGGCCGGACATCTCGACGATCTTGCGGACCAAAGAAAATCCGTTGGAGTGAACGCCGGACGAGGCAAGGCCGATCACCGCATCGCCAGCCGCGATATCGGGTCGCGGCAACAGCGTGCCGCGTTCGGCCGCGCCGACGGCGAAACCGGCGAGGTCGTAATCGCCGTCCTTGTAGAGACCGGGCATTTCGGCGGTTTCGCCGCCAATCAGCGCGCAGCCGGATTCACGGCACCCCTCCGCGATCCCAGCAACGATGGCCGCGGCAGCCTCCGGATCGAGTTTTCCGCACGCAAAATAGTCCAGAAAGAACAGCGGCTCGGCGCCCTGCACGACGAGATCGTTGACCGACATCGCCACCAGATCGATACCGATGCCGCCGTGCAGGCCGGTCTCGATCGCGATCTTGACCTTGGTACCGACGCCATCGGTAGCTGCGACCAGAACCGGGTCCTGGAATCCGGCCGCCTTCAGATCGAACAATCCGCCGAATCCGCCGATTTCGGCGTCGGCGCCGGCGCGCGCGGTGGCCCGAACCATCGGCTTGATCAGATCGACCAGACGATTGCCCGCATCGATATCGACGCCCGAATCCGCGTAAGTGAGCCCGTTTTTGCGGTCGATCATGCCCGATTCCAGATGATGGCGGCTGGTTACGTCGGAATCCGCCAGCGCGCAATGGCTCGCAAGCGGCCCGCACCTATACTATGTAGACAGGAACCGGTTCGGGCTGCAAAGGGCCGGATCCTTTGCGAAATCAGGCCGGTAGTCGGGAAGCGCCGCGTGAGTATCCCCAACATCATCACCTTGGGCCGCATCCTGCTGGTGCCGTTCATCGTCTGGGCCATCGCGTCCAGCCAGATGGAAATCGCATTTGCGATCTTCGTCATCGCGGGCGTCAGCGACGCGGTCGATGGCTTCCTCGCCAAGCGCTTCAATATGGCCAGCGAATTGGGCGCCCTGCTCGACCCGCTGGCGGACAAGGCGCTGCTGGTCTCGATCTATGTGGCGCTCGGCATCTGGGGCGCCGTGCCGCGCTGGATCGTCATCCTTGTGGTCTCACGCGACATCATGATCGTAGCTGCCGTGATTGTGTCATGGTTGTTCGGCAAGCCGATCCCGATGAAGCCGTTGATGGTATCGAAGCTCAATACGGTGGCGCAGGTGGCATTCGCGGCACTGGTGCTTGCGGCGCTCGGCTTCGGCTTCAAGCCGACGCCATATGATCTGATCCTGATGGGGTTTGTGACGGTCTTTACTTTGGTTTCCGTATCCCTCTATCTCGTGGAATGGGCGCGGCATATGAGCACGATCGAAGCACGTTGAACTGCACAAATCATGTGCCGGTCGATCCCGGCTTGGAGTGACTGCGTGGCCGGCCGCGTTCAACCTCGACAGCTTGCATTTGCGCTGCCGCACGCGGAAAGCCTCACCCGCGACAATTTTCTTGAAGGGCCGGCCAATGCCGCGGGATTGGCGCTGGTCGACAGCTGGCCCGACTGGCCCAACCGGATCATGCTGCTGGTAGGACCCGAGGGCTCCGGCAAGAGCCATCTCGCCGCCATTTGGGCCGAGGAAGCGGGCGCCCGCTCGACCACCGCGCACGCGCTGACGGCAGCGGCAGTACCGGGCGCGTTAGCTACCGGGGCGCTGGTGGTCGAAGATTTGAAATCGCCGGACTGCGATGAACGGGCATTGTTCCATTTGCTGAATCTGGCGCGGGAAGACCAGGCGTCCGTTCTGATCACCGCGCGGGTGCCGCCGTCCGCGCTTCAGGTCGAACTGCGCGATCTGCGGTCGCGTCTTCGCGCTATACCGACGATATCGCTGTTGCCGCCCGACGATCAGCTGTTTCGCGCACTGATCGTCAAATTCTGCGCGGACCGTCAACTGATCGTCGATGAAACCGTGGTGAGCTATCTCACAACCAGGATCGAGCGGTCGTTTGCGGCCGCACGGCGGGCTGTCGAGTTGTTGGACACCGAAGCGTTGCAGTTGGGCCGGCCGGTTACCCGGGCTCTTGCCGCTGAATTGCTGCGCAATGCCTGATTCCTAGGCCCGTTTCCTGGGCCTGTTTCCTGGGCTGTTCGCGCCTTGACGGCGCGTCCGGCAGGAACATCAATGTCATTGAAACGTCACCGCGATAACACATGGTTTGCGGCAGGTTGCCGGAACCGCGTTGTTGCCTGCTTAGAGATGGATTTAACTCTGATGGAAATCGCGCAAGCCGTTGTAATTAAAGAAAAAGAAGAAGATTCCAGCGCCGGCCCATCGATGGCCGCCAGTCCCGAACGCTTCATCAACCGCGAGCTTTCCTGGCTGCACTTCAATCGCCGGGTGCTTGAGGAATCGGTCAACCCCGGCCATCCCGCGCTTGAGCGGGTTCGATTTCTGTCGATTTCCGCCAACAACCTTGATGAGTTCTTCATGGTCCGCGTCGCCGGCATCAAGGCCCAGGTGCGGGAAGGCATTGCCGAGCGCAGCCCCGACGGCCTGACCCCTGCGGAGCAGCTCGTCCTCATTAACGAGGCAGTTTCAAAGCTTGCCACCGACCAGCAGGCCATCTGGCGCGATCTGCGCGAGATCCTTGCCGAAGTGGGCATCGTTCTTGTCGATGGCCGCGATGTCACCAAGATCGAGCGAGCCTGGATCGAGGACCATTTCCTTCACAACATTTTCCCGTTGCTGACGCCGCTCGCGATCGATCCAGCACATCCCTTCCCGTTTATCCCGAGCCTCGGATTTACCGTTGCGCTGCATCTGGCGCGCGTGTCCGACGGCAAGCCGATGAACGCGCTCATTCGCATGCCCGGCAAGATCGACCGCTTCATCCGCCTGCCCGCGGCCAAGGATGGCGCGGTGCGGTTGATTACACTGGAGCAAGCCACCGGCCTGTTCATCGGCCGGTTGTTCCCCGGCTATACCGTCAAAGGTCAGGGCGCCTTCCGCATCATCAGGGATTCCGAACTCGAAATCGAGGAAGAAGCGGAGGATCTGGTCCGCCTGTTCGAAACCGCGCTGAAACGACGTCGGCGGGGATCCGTGATCCGGCTCGAAATCGAAGCCAAGATGCCGGAAGAACTGCGCGCCTTCGTGCAGCGCGCCCTTTCCACCGCCGACGACGAGGTTCTCCTGGTCGATGGCGTACTGGCGATGAACGAGTTGTCGCAACTAACCCGGCTTGACCGGCCCGATCTCGAATTCGCGCCCTATGTACCGCGCCATCCCGAACGCGTGCGCGATCATGGCGGCGATATCTTCGCCGCGATCAGGCAAAAAGATCTGATCGTTCATCACCCCTACGAATCGTTCGACGTCGTCGTGCAGTTCCTGCAACAGGCCGCCCGCGACCCCGACGTCGTCGCCATCAAGCAAACCCTCTATCGCACCTCGAACAACTCGCCGATCGTGCGGGCACTCGCGGAGGCTGCGGAGGCCGGAAAATCAGTCACCGCGCTGATCGAACTCAAGGCTCGGTTCGATGAGGAAGCCAATATCCGCTGGGCGCGCGATCTCGAACGCGCCGGCGTGCAGGTCGTCTACGGATTTCTCGAACTGAAAACCCATGCCAAGCTGTCGCTGATCGTGCGGCGTGAGGGCGGCAGCCTCACGACCTATGTCCATACCGGCACCGGGAACTATCATCCGGTGACCGCGCGCATCTACACCGATCTGTCCTACTTCACGTCCGATCCAACCATCGGACGCGATGCGGCGCGGGTATTTAACTACATCACCGGCTATGCGGAACCGAGCGATATCGAAAAGATGGCGGTATCGCCGCTCACATTGCGCAAGCGCATGCTCGAACACATTCACGGCGAGACCAATTATGCTCGTCACGGCAAGCCGGCGGCGATCTGGATGAAGATGAACTCGCTGGTCGATCCTGATATCATCGACGCGCTTTATGAAGCGTCGCAGGCCGGTGTGCCGATCGAGTTGGTGGTACGCGGTATTTGCTGTCTGCGGCCCGGCATTCCCGGACTTTCAGAGAACATCCGCGTCAAATCGATTATCGGCCGTTTCCTCGAACATGGCCGAATCTATTGCTTCGGGATGGGACAGGGCCTGCCCAGCACAAAAGCTGCTGTGTATATCTCGTCCGCAGACATGATGCCGCGCAACCTCGATCGGCGTGTCGAAGTGCTCTGTCCATTGCAAAATCCTACGGTGCATCAGCAGGTTCTCGAGCAGATCATGGTCGCGAATCTCAAGGATACCGAACAAAGTTGGCAATTGTTGCCGGATGGGTCGTCAACGCGTATGAAGGCCGCGAAAGGCGAAGAGCCTTTCAATCTGCATAATTACTTCATGACGAATCCGAGTTTGTCTGGCCGTGGAAAGTCGCTTAAGGAATCCTCACCGCGCCGCCTCACGCGCCGCGCCGAACGTCAGCAGCCGTCATAAGGGATCTGTCCGGTGAAGCGACCGCGCAAGCGCGCATCCAGCGTCGCGGTCATCGACATCGGCTCAAATTCGGTGCGCCTCGTCGTCTATCAATCGATGGCGCGCAGCCTCATCACGATCTTCAACGAGAAGGCACTGTGTGGCCTCGGGCGAGAGGTCCAGACCACGGGCCTGCTGGCGCCGGACGCCGTCGCCAAGGCCTTGACCTCGTTGCGGCGGTTTCACGCGTTGTGCAAAGTGATGAAAGTCGGCCGCGTGCACGCGATCGCCACCGCCGCGTGCCGCGATGCCACCAACGGCCCCGACTTCATCGCCAAGGCCGAACGCATCTGCGGCGTACCGATCGAAATCCTGTCGGGGCCGCGCGAGGCCAAACTATCCGCGCTGGGCGTTGTTTCCGGCATTCACAAGCCGGACGGTATCGTCGGCGATCTCGGCGGCGGTTCGCTGGAATTGATTGACGTGCGCGGCAACCGCGTTCGCAGCGGAGTGACGCTGCCGCTTGGAAGTTTGGCGCTGCAGGATGCATCGCATAAATCGCTGAAGCGCGCCGAACG
Organism: Bradyrhizobium sp.; assembly: GCA_028290305.1. The sequence goes on along the minus strand of JAQGKC010000254.1, from coordinate 12,025 downwards.
CATCGTCAGGACCGATCTCCTCGCGGTTGCCCAGCTCAAGGCCGGTCGCGGCCGTGCCTTTTATGCGGTCGGAGGAACATGGCGATCGCTGGCTCGCATCCACATCATCCAAAGCGGTTATCCGTTGAGGGTGATGCATGGCTATTCGATACCCGCGGCGGAGGCGCTCGATTTCGCGCAGCGTCTGCGCCGCCTCGCATCGGCAAATATGCTGGCCAATATCGAGGCCATCGCCGACGCACGGCGGCCGCTGCTGACCTATGCGGCCCTTGTTCTCGAATACATCATTCGCGTCGCAAAGCCGAAGACCATCGTGTTTTCGACCTTCGGGGTGCGCGAAGGATTACTTTACGAGATGCTGCCGCAGGCCGAGCGCGCCAAGGATGGATTGATCTGCGCCGCGCAATCGCTGAATGAACTGCTGTCACGATCGACGCGCCATGCCCAGGAATTGATCGGATGGACCGATCGTCTGGTCAGAATCGTAAAGCTGCGGGAAACTGACGAAGATCGCCGCCTGCGCCACGCCGCTTGCCTGCTGTCGGACATCGGATGGCGCGTGCATCCCGACCACCGCGGCGAGGAAACGCTCACTCTCATCACCAACGGAAATTTCGGCTCCGTCAGCCATCAAGGCCGGGTATTTATCGCGCTGTCGGTATTCTACCGCTATGCCGGCCTCAACGAAGAAAACGAACCGCCGGCCGTTATTCGTGACCTGGTGCCGCCAGCCATGGTCGAGCGTGCGCGCGTTCTCGGCGCGGCCTTTCGCGTCGCCCATCTGGTATCGGCGGCGCGGCCGGGTGTATTGCCGGCAATCCATTTTCGAAGCCGGGGCCGCAAGCTGATGCTGGTGTTCGAACACAGAATGGTCGATCTGGTCGCGGATCGCGTCGGCAGCCGTTTCAAACAACTGGCACGACTGGTCGGTCGCTCCGGATCGATTGTAAGGCGTTAAAGTCGCCGCGTGAAACTTGAAGCAGGGCTGAGGCTGCGACGCCGTCAGGCTGCGATTTTTGTACGGCGTCGGATCGCACGTCTTCGCCAGATTGATCCCACGGCCAGCACGACGATGACGCCCAACATTGCGCAGACAATTTCGCCCCCGTTTCCGCCGCCGACAAAGAGTGGTGCCACTCCCAACAACGCCAGTAACGCGTCAAACTCCATTCCGACCAAGCCATCGCAAAGACTCTGCAACTTCGGATGAACCGCGGGATCGGTCGCGATGATGTCACCGGCAATCCAGCCTAACAAGGCCGCGCCAGCCCATACCAACACCGGCAGACGATCGAGCAGCGCCATAATCAACGCAGCCCCGGCAACGATCAATGGAATGCTGCTTGCGAGTCCGAGGACCAGCAGCGGAATGCTGCCATGGGCGGCAGCGGCGACCGCGATCACGTTGTCGAGGCTCATCACGATATCCGCGACCACCACGATTTGAACCGCGGACCACAGATGCGACGCCGACTTGACGCCGTGCTCGTCCTTGCTCTCGGGTACCAGCAATTTTGCCGCGATCACGATCAGGGCCAGTCCGCCGGCCAGCTTGAGATACGGCTGTTCCATCACTGTCGCAACGATGGCGGTGAAAATGATGCGCAGCACCACGGCCGCAGCCGCGCCCAGAATCATGCCCCAAAGCCGCTGACGCGGCTCCAGTCCACGACACGCCAGCGCGACCACCAACGCGTTGTCACCGGACAACAGCACATTGATCCAGATGATTTCGGTGAGAGCCACCCAGAATTGCGAGTGATGGACTTCAGTGTTGAATTGCGTGAACACAGCACTGATTGCGGAAGGATCGAAAAATTCAAAAAACCCGTTCAATCCGACCTCCACGAGCGACCGCGCCTCCACTCGCTATCGCAAAACAGCGGGAACGTCTGGCGGCTATTTGTCGCAAACCTGGAGGGCAGTCATGTGGGTAAGGAGCACGTCGGATCCTGAACGGCCGGACGTGCGATCTCAAATCGCCGCAGGCGATTCCATCTTTTGCAATTTGCGGCGACGCCAGATCGATCCGACGACAAGCACGATGGCCGCGCCAAACAATGCGAGAGCAAATTCGTCGATCTCGCCGTCGAACCGGAGATGTTTTACAAACCCGAATATCGATGAAGTGGTGTCGATATTCAGACTGACGTCGCCGTCAAGCAGTTGGTGCAGCCGCGGACCAATGGCGGGGTCGGTCGCGATCACGTCGCCTCCGATCCAGCCTAGCAGCGCCGCGCCCAGCCAAACGAGAATTGGCATCCGGTCGAGTATCATCATGATCAATGCCGCACCGGCGATGATCATCGGAATGCTGATCGCAAGGCCAAGGACTAACAGCGAAAGCTGACCGCTCGCGGCAGCGGCGACTGCAATCACGTTGTCCAGACTCATGACGATATCGGCGATCACGACAATTCGGACAGCGTGCCAAAGACTCGTGCCCTCGGCGACATCATCACCATCATTCTCCGGCACCAGGAGCTTTGCTGCGATAGCCAGCAACGCGAGGCCGCCGGCCAGCTTCAGATATGGCAATACCATCAACGTCGCGACGATACCGGTAAATACAATCAACAGGATCACCGCGATGCCGGCACCGATGATCATGCCCCACAGCCGCTGCCGGGGGTGCAGGCCCCGGCAGGCCATCGCAATGACCAGCGCATTGTCGCCGGACAACAGCACGTTGATCCAGATGATCTTGCCCACCGCAAGCCAGAACGCCGGCGTTTGCAGGTCGGCCTGAAATTGCGTGAAAAATGCCGCGATAGTGGCGGGATCAAAGACCTGCAATAGCCAGCTCACAGCCCGCCCCTGTTGGCCCAACGGCGCTTGCGGCTATCGTCGACTAAATTGCGCGCCAACGTCCGTATCAATCAGCCGACGATTTCGTTGCCCGAGAAGAACTGGGCGATTTCGATTGCCGCCGTCTCAACCGCGTCGGAACCATGCACTGAGTTTTCACCGATCGACTTCGCGTGCAGCTTGCGGATCGTTCCTTCGGCGGCCTTGGATGGATCGGTCGCGCCCATGACGTCGCGGTGCCTGAGCACGGCGTTTTCGCCCTCGAGAACCTGAACGACCACCGGAGCGGAAATCATGAAATCCACCAGCTCGCCGAAGAAAGGACGCGCCTTGTGAACGGCGTAGAAGGTTTCTGCCTGTTCGCGGGTCATGCGAATGCGCTTCTGGGCAACGATCCGAAGTCCGGCCTTCTCGATCAGCGCATTGATCGCGCCCGTCAAATTGCGCTCGGTCGCGTCCGGTTTGATAATCGAAAAGGTGCGTTCAATCGCCATGACTTCGTCCTTGAAAAGCGCTGGTGGGAGTGCGGCGCTTATATCGGCGCTATCGCAGAACGGCAAGCGATCCGGCGAAATGTCTCGGATTGCCCGAGCCGGCAATCCAGCCGCGCATCGATGCCCAAAATTACGACAATTTCACCAACATGAACCCTTTCTGAAAACACCGTGCCGGATTCATTCAGTTTCTCGGGATTAGGCTTCGATCGACCGAACGCCTCGCGATCTCCTCAAGCTCGGGGGCGTTAGGAGCAGCACCTTCAACGATGGCGCCGGTGGCGCCAAACCTGAGGAGACGATTATGTTACGCAAACTCTCGCTTGTTGCAGTTGCCGCGGCATCGCTGGGTGCAGCTGCGTTGGCTCCCACCTCCGCCTCCGCCTGGGGAGGCTGGCACGGGGGCTGGCATGGCGGTTGGCACGGCGGTTGGCACGGGGGCTGGGGTGGTCCCCGTTTCTTCGTCGGCGGCCCGGCCTATTATGGTGGTTATGGTTACGGCGGCTGCTATGCGCGGCGATTGGTTCCGACCCCGTGGGGCCCCCGCTGGCGCCTGATTAATCGCTGCTATTGATCCAAAATCGTCCGATCCAGACGTCAAAAAAGCTTCCGGCCGGTCGGGGTCGGGGGCTTTTTTGTTCGATTCCGATCGACTGGAACCCGCTTATCGTTTCATTCCATGTTTACTTAAAACGGACGCAATTGGTCCGCGACGGGAAACCATTTCCCTCCCGTTGACTTGGTATTCCGTCACCTCGTTGGAACGGACACGAAGCGGAAATGTCATGAACGGCCGAATCACCGATAACAGCGAACAGATCGACCGCAAGACCAGCCGATCGATTTGCGACGCCGTCGGCGAACAGCTGCAGCGGAGCCTGCGTCCCGAATCTTCGCGTCTGTCGTCCCATCTGCAGCATCTGATGGATGAATTGCGCAAGCGGGACAACGAAAACCGTCCGTCGAACTAGCTGAATGTATTTTCGGCAATGTGACCGGTGAAGCGATATTTCGCCCACAAACCGGTTGCGTTTGGCGGCGGCTCCGGTGACAACGCCGCATGCTTTCAATCACCGACATATCGGTCCGGATTGCCGGACGGCTTTTGATCGATCATGGCTCCGCGCAGATCGTGCCCGGCGCGCGCGTTGGCTTCGTCGGCCGTAACGGTGTCGGCAAATCAACGCTGTTTAACGCGATCCGGGGCGAATTACCGACCGAAACCGGCACCATCAGCATTCCTCCACGCTGGCGTGTCGGCAGTCTCGCGCAGGAAGCTCCCGACGGCCCGGAGAGCCTCGTCGAAGTCGTGCTGAAGGCCGATCTCGAGCGTGAGGCGCTGTTGCGCGAAGCGGAAACGGCGCACGATCCAACCAGGATCGCCGACATCCAAACCCGGCTCGTGGACATTGACGCCCATTCCGCCCCTGCCCGCGCCGCCGCGATCCTCAGCGGTCTCGGATTTTCCACCGCCGACCAGGCGCGCTCCTGTTCGGAATTTTCCGGCGGCTGGCGGATGCGCGTTGCACTTGCCGCGACGCTGTTCTCGGCGCCCGATCTTCTGCTGCTCGACGAGCCGACCAACTACCTCGATCTCGAAGGCACGCTATGGCTCGAAGATCATCTTGCGAACTATCCGCGCACCGTGATCGTCATCAGCCATGATCGCGACCTGCTCGACACCTCGGTCGATCAGATCCTGCACCTCGATAGCGGCAAGCTGACGCTGTACAAGGGGACCTACTCGTCGTTCGAAGAGCAGCGCGCCACGCGCGAAATGCTCGACGCCAAACACGCGAAACGGCAGGCCGACGAGCGCAAGCGATTGCAAGACTTCGTCGATCGTTTCAAAGCCAAGGCCTCGAAAGCCCGTCAGGCCCAGTCCCGCGTCAAGATGCTGGAAAAGATGAAACCGGTTACCGCACTGGTGACACGGGATGTGCGCGAAATTTCATTTCCGACGCCTGAGAAGATGCTGTCGCCGCCGATCATCGCGGTCGATAATGTCTCGGTCGGCTATGATCCGAAAAATCCCGTGCTCAATCGCGTTACGTTGCGCATCGACACCGACGACCGCATCGCCCTGCTCGGCTCCAACGGCAACGGCAAGTCAACGCTGGTCAAGCTCCTTGCCAACAAGCTCCCGCCGTTCTCCGGCCATGTCACGCGCGCGGAGAAACTTTCAGTCGGATATTTCGCACAGCATCAGGTCGATGAACTCAACCTCGAAGGTTCGCCCTACGATCACGTCCGCAAGCTGATGCCGGACGCCCCCGAAACCAAGGTGCGTGCGCGCACCGGCGCGATCGGTTTCTCGGGCAAGGCCGGCGACACCGTCGTCAAAAGTTTGTCGGGCGGCGAAAAGGCGCGGCTGCTGCTTGGGCTCGCGACATTCTTCGGCCCCAACATGATCATTCTCGACGAGCCTACCAACCATCTGGACATCGACAGCCGTGCTGCGCTTGCCGAAGCGATCAATGAATTTCCCGGTGCGATCATCATGGTCTCCCATGATCGCTATCTGATCGAAGCCTGCGCCGATCAATTATGGGTCGTAGCCGATCATGCCGTCACGACCTTCGACGGCGATCTCGACGATTACCGGCGCATGGTGTTGTCGGCGCGCGGCATGCGCACGAATTCGCGCGACCGCGACAGCAACGAGCGCGGCAACGGCCGCGACAAGCCTCAGCGCAACAAGGGCGAAAAGCGCGTGCCGCTGAAGCAGAAGATTTCGGACGCCGAGGCCGAAATTGCGCGCATCAACGGTATCATCTCCAAGATCGACACCGCACTCGCGCTGCCGGGCCTGTTCAAGCGCGACCCGAAACAGGCGGCCCAGCTTAGCAAGGCGCGTGCCGGTGCGGAGAGTGCCCTGCAGCGGGCCGAGGAAGCATGGCTGGCGGCGAGTTCGCAGTATGACGAAGCGACCGGCTGAGCTGATTCAAAGTCGATTGAAGGCGCAGAATTGCAGGCGCAGAGACCAAACGATCAGGTCGCCGCGGCCTTCTTCTTGCCCTTGGGCTTCGCAACCTTCGGCTGCTCCACCGGCTCAGGTCCACGCTCGATCGATGACAAGCGTCCGGCTGTGAAGGTATAGATTCCGGCGCGCTGTCCCCGCGAATAGTTGATGACCGCGACCCGGTCGCCGCGCGGGTTGCTCGAGAGATTGACGCTGTCTGGTGCGCCAATGCCGCGCACGACGTCGCATTCGGTATGACCCAGCGCCACGGTTCCGGTCGTCGAGGGAGGTGGCGCGCCGGCAGCTCCCTCGGTCAGCGCGTTGGCGTCTCCGGGAGCGCCGGGAGGCGCCATCCCAGGGCAAAATCCTTGGGCGCTGACGAGATCTTCGGCCGTAACCGGCTTGTTGGGGGTCAGGGGCGGGGTTTCGATCGAAACGTTCTTGATGAACAGCCTGCCGGAGCGCGAAAACCATTCGGCATCTTTCGACAGGAGATCGGACTGGAACATGTCGGACGCGCCGGCGCAGCCCGAGATGACAGGGGCAAGCAACAGCAACGCCAGCAGTCGTTGTCGATGAGCGTTCTTGTCTCGCACGATGTCTTAAGTCCCTACCCCGCGTTAAGCGGTTGTCCCACCATCACTTTGCGGCACGACCGTGACTATGTCCAAACCCACGGGCCGAAACCACAGATTATCATTAATTGCCGCAGATCGCTATTCCCGCCGCTGCCACCGGCCACGGTCGTCGGCTTGCCAGTACGTGACGTCGAATCCCCGCGCCTTGCAATCCGTCCAGGCGCCCCGCGCCGCTGCGAGCGCATCGCCATCGTCGCCGTTGAAGACCAGGACCACCCGTTCATAGGTGTTCGAATCCGCGGGCAAGGCCGCGCTGTCGATCAAAAACCTGACATTGGCCCTGTTGGGATTGCCCTCCTCTACCGCCAGCACGATCGGCTGATCCGTCGCGTCGTTGGCGCGCCATGTGGCGTGCGGCAAAAACGAATCGTCGCGATAGGTCCACAAATGGGCGTCGAGCGCGTCGGCGCGCTCTTCCGATGTCGACTGCACGACGACCCGCCAGCCGCGCTCCAGCGATTTTTCGAGCAACGGCGGCAAAACGCTTTCGAGCGACATGTTCTGCAGATGGTAGAACAGGACTTCCGTCATCAGATTTCAGCTACTTTTTGGTTTCGTAATACTCCGCGACCAGCCGCTCAAGCAGGCGAACGCCATAACCCGAACCCCAGCTTTGATTGATTTCGGTTTTCGGGGCGCCCATCGCGGTTCCCGCGATATCGAGATGCGCCCACGGCGTGTCGTCGACGAAGCGCTGCAGGAATTGCGCGGCGGTGATCGAACCACCGTTGCGGGTGCCGGTGTTCTTCATGTCCGCGAATTGCGAATCGATCTGCTTGTCATATTCCGGACCGAGCGGCATGCGCCAGACCCGTTCCCCCGTCGCCATCCCGACCTCCATCAACCGTTCGGCCAATTCGTCGTTGTTGGAAAACAACCCGGCATATTCGGTGCCGAGCGCAACCATGATCGCGCCGGTCAGCGTGGCGAGATCGACCATGAATTTCGGCTTGAACTTCTTCGCCACGTACCAGAGCACATCGGCCAGCACCAGCCGGCCTTCGGCGTCGGTGTTAATGATCTCGATGGTCTGGCCGGACATCGACGTTACGATGTCGCCGGGGCGCTGTGCATTGCCATCGGGCATGTTCTCGACAACGCCGATGGCGCCGACCACGTTGACCTTCGCCTTCCGCGCCGCCAGCGCATGCATCAGTCCGACCACGCAGGCGGCACCACCCATGTCGCCCTTCATGTCCTCCATGCTTCCGGCGGGTTTGATGGAAATGCCGCCGGTATCGAAACAAACGCCCTTGCCGACAAAAGCAACCGGCTGATCGCCGCGCTTGCCGCCGTTCCAGCGCATGATCACGGTCCGGCCGGGCTGCGTGGATCCCTGGGCAACACCGAGCAGCGCTCCCATTCCGAGTTTCGTCATGGCCTTGACGTCGAGAATCTCGACGTTGACGCCGAGCTTGCGCAACTGACCGGCGCGGCGCGCAAATTCCACCGGGAACAGCACGTTGGGCGGCTCGTTGACGAGGTCGCGCGCGGTGATCACGCCATCGACGATGTGGGCGTCCGGAGCGAAGGCCTTTCGCGCGGCGGCCACATCTGCCACGGCGAGCGAGACGTCACCGCGCAATGCCGCGTCCTCGCCGTCCTTTTTCTTGGTCTTGTAGCGGTCGAATTTATAAGCGCGCAGCCGTACGCCCGACGCGACCGCGGCCGCCTGCTCAGGCTTCATGGCTCCCGTCGGTAGATCCGCGATGATCGTCACGGTGTCATTGCCGGCGCGCAGTTTGCCGGCTGCCGCGCCGCCAAGCTTGAGAAAATCATTGTCCTTGATCGCCGATAATTTGCCGGCACCGACCACGATCAGACGTGAGGCCTTGAGACCCTCCGGCGCCAGGATGTCGAGCGTGGATGCGCTCTTTCCCTTGAACTGGTTGGTGGCCGCGGCACGCTCGACCATCGTAACCACCGCGCCTAGCGCCTTGCGGGTCGCGGCTCCGAATTTCAACGTATCGTCGCAGAACACCACCAGAATGCCGCGCGGGGCGGTAGAAAACGGAACGAAGCCGACCTTGACGGCGTCGGACATAGGCAAATCCTCCAAAAATCAGGGCTGTAGCCGAGTCGGGGACCCGGCGATGTTCTCTTTGGCTGTGATGCACATCCGTCAAGAGCATGGTCCGGGGCACTATGACCTGTCAGCCGCCGCGCTGCCAAGCGTCCCCGTGGCCGGGAGGCCACAAATGCCAATTATTAACCATATCTCAAGGGTGCCACGGCGCAGCCATTTTGTTGACGGATCAAAGAGATGGTAGTGAGGGGGAGTGAGCCGGCTGGAGCAATGGCAGCGCGACCAAAGGGGATCCTGACTTCAGGATTGGTCGCTTGCTGCAGTTCCAGTTTGCAAGGTGGGATCGTGCGGTAACGATGGGGTCGATCGACAAGTATATTTTTCGCACGACGCTTGCGTCGTTTGCGCTGGTTCTGATCAGCCTGACAGGGGTGATCTGGATTACGCAGGCGTTACGCGGCATCGACCTGATGACCAGCCAGGGTCAGACGATCATAACCTTTCTGGGCGTCACCAGTCTGGTGATTCCGGCGCTCGTGCTGATCATCGCACCAATCGCGCTGATGATCGCAATCTCGCACACCCTCAACAAGCTCGCCACCGACTCCGAGATCATCGTCATGAATGCGGCCGGCTTCTCGCCGTTCCGGCTGTTCCGCCCGTTCCTCTATGCCACCCTGGTGGTGGCGATCATGGTGGCCTTTATCGCATCCTACCTCGCCCCCGATGGCATGCGCCGCCTGAAACAGTGGGATGCCGAAATCACCGCGGATGTGCTGGCCAACATTCTCCAACCCGGCCGCTTCGCGCAACTCGATCAGAACCTGACCATCCGCATCCGGGAGCGGCGACCGGGTGGCCTGCTCGTCGGCATCTTTGTCGATGACCGCCGCGATCCAAAGGAGCGCGTCAGTATCGTCGCTGATCATGGAACGGTTCTGAAAAACGACAGCGGCTCGTTTCTGATTCTCGAGGACGGAAATCTCGAACGCTTCGAAGTCGACAAGCGCGATCCCGCGCTGGTGGCGTTCGGTCGCTATGCATTCGATATGTCGAAATTCTCGAATCAGGGTCACGACGTCGCGCTGGGCATCCGCGAACGCTACCTCTGGGAACTGCTTTCGCCCGCGGCCGACGATCCGGTTTACATGCAGTTGGCCGGGCAGTTTCGCGCCGAGTTGCATGACCGTTTCATGTCGCCAATCTATCCCTTTGCATTTGCTGCGCTCACTTTCGCCTTTCTCGGCACGCCGCGCACCACGCGTCAGAGCCGCAACTTTTCAATCGGCAGCTCCATCCTTGCCGTGTTCGGGCTGCGCATGGCGGGATTCGCCTGCTCCGTCATGGCGGTGAAATCGCCGCTCGCTCCGCTCGTTCAATATCTGATGCTGGCGGCGGCAATCGGCGCAAGCCTTTGGATCATCATCGGGGGCGTCGTGATCGAACCGCCGGCCGCGCTGCTGGAAGCGATCACCAAATCGAACGCGCGCTTGCTTCGGCTTCTGGGACGACCGGCCACAGCATGAGCATGATGACCAACACGCTTGGGCGGTATTTTGCCGGCCGTTTCGTGGTCTCGGCGCTCGGCGTATTTGCCAGCATCTTCGTGCTTCTGGTACTGGTCGATTACATCGAAATGGTCAGGAAGACCTCGGGGCTGGTTTCGGCATCCGCCATCACGGTCGCCGAGACGTCGTTATTTCGCGTGCCGCAATTGCTCGAAAAGATGATGCCGTTTTGCATCCTGATCGGAGCGATGACCTGTTACCTGGCACTTTCGCGGCGACTGGAACTCGTGGTGGCGCGCGCCGCCGGCGTTTCCGCCTGGCAGTTCATCGCCCCGGCGCTGGCGAGTGCGATCGCACTCGGGATTATAGCAACGACCGCCTACAACCCGATGTCCGCCAATTTGCGCGAAGTCTCCAAACAAATGGAGGCGGAGCTGTTCGGCTCGGCTCCCGGTGGCGGCATACAGGACGCAGCCGGCTTCTGGATCAATCAGGTGAACAGCGATGGTCAGGCCATCATCAACGCAGCCCGTAGCGAGCAGCAGGGCGTGCGGCTGACCGGCCTGACAGTGTTCAGATTCGATACCGACTACCAGTTCAAGGAGCGAATCGAAGCGCGAGAGGCAACGCTCGAGGAAGGCCGCTGGCTGTTCAAATCCGTCCGGCGATATTCCCTCGACGGACCTCCGGTCGACCAGGACAGTTTCTATCTCGCGACCAGCCTGACGCCGGCCCAGGTCCGCAACAGTTTCTCCACGCCGGAGACTGTGTCTTTCTGGCAACTCCCGAGCTATATCCGGTCCTCTGAAAGCTCCGGATTTGCGACTGCCGGGTACCGGTTGCAGTACCATAAGCTTCTCGCACAGCCATTTTTGCTGGCCGCAATGGTCATGCTGGCGGCGGCCGTCAGCCTGCGGTTCTTCCGCTTCGGCGGCGTGCAAAAGATGGTTTTGAGTGGCGTGGGCGCAGGCTTTCTGCTCTACGTGCTCTCGAAAGTTACTGAGGATTTGAGCAAGGCTGAGTTGATGCATCCGATCGCTGCGGCGTGGTTGCCCGTCTGCGTGGGCGGCCTCACCGGCTTTTTGGCCTTGCTGTACCAGGAGGACGGGTAGTGGCCGTTGTCGCCGCCCGCCAGAGCAGGTCGCCCGCGTTCGGGCGGCGCACCGTCGTGCGCCGTCATCGTAGTTGCTTGGCCGCCGCCAGTGGACCCATTCTTGCTCTCGTTGCCGGGCTGATTCTTGCCGGCGCGCTCGGCTTTGGCTTGACCACGCCCGCCTCGGCGCAAGGCTTTACCTTCAACCCGGTACCTCCCCGACCGAAACCGCCGCGCACCGCCAATGACGGACAGATGCTCGTCCAGGCGGTCGAGGTGGATTACGATTACAACAATTCGCGGGTGTCGGCGGTCGGCAACGTGCAGATGTTTTACAACGGAACAAGCGTCGAGGCCGACAAGGTCATCTACGATCAGAAGACCAAACGGCTTCATGCCGAAGGCAACATCCGCATGACCGATGCGGACGGCAAAATCACCTACGCCAACATCATGGATTTGAGCGACGATTACCGCGACGGTTTCGTCGATTCGT
>JAQGKC010000227.1 GCA_028290305.1 Bradyrhizobium sp. | reverse complement strand
GATGATCGCGTGTAAGCGCGCTCTCGGCGTTCACGTGGATAGTGCCCCAATCAAATCGCTGCGAGATGATGCCGGCTACGCTGGCACCCGCGCCGGCATTTCCGCTGCTGTCGGGGAGCAGCACACCGAATTCGGTCGCAATGCTGGGTCCCGCCTTGTCCTGAAGACTGCCAGGCTGCAACACATGTTTGAGGAAGGCGCCCACAGTCGTGAGGCTGGTCGGACCAGCAGGTGACAAGGGCGTTTGACCCTGGCCTTCCAGCACGACCTCCCATCCTTCGCTGAAGCCATAATTCAAGACCGTGGCCGGCGCGACGAGCGACGTGCCGGTGCTATCGCGCAGGCGTCCGGCCGGCTGGAATTCGATTTCCACCTCGCTTGGCGCGGCGACCGCGGCATCTGTGCCATCGAACGGTCGATAAGCGAGCGCCGTACCAGACCAGAGCACGAGGATTGAGGCGATGCACGATCCGGACACAAACTCGCTGAGGGTGTGGCACTTTAAGGACGGAGGGTTCGCGCGCATGCGTTACTCCTCGTTGACCAACCAATCAAGGTACCGGTCGAAATACCCAGATCGCCGCCGGTTCCGTAAGGTTCGCCCGCACGGCGACCAGCAGGCGATCCAACGCGGGTACGAAGAGCGAGGTGCGCGCGCCAGAGACTGTCGGAATGCGTGCGTTCCGTCGATATGTCGTCTCGTGTGCTTGGAGAACATCGATGAAGCCGGCTCCGCAGCTTACATAGACCCGGTCGCGTTTTGCATCGACGAACAGGTCGTCGGCGTCGCCACATGTCTCGGCGGTGGCGACCAGCTTGCCGCCTACAGGTGAAAACACGCCAAGCGCTGCGGGTGTCCGAAAGATCACCAGCACCTGGTGGCGCGCAGGGTCGAGAGCCATCGGGAAATTCGCGCCGCGATTGGAGAGCGACCACTTTCCAACCTGCTTCTGCGCACGGAAGTCGACCACGGCAATGGCGTGGGCGTTTGGCAGGTTGACGAATATCTGACCGGCGTCGGGATCGATCTGGAAGCCTTCGGGATGCGCCTCTACAGCGACGTCGCCGATTTTGCGGCGTGTCGCGGCATCGATGATGGCCAGCCCGCCGCTACCATAGCCGACCAAAACGTGATCGGCAGTGATGCGTACATTGTCCGCATCACTGCCGAGCTCAAGTTGGCCCGTCGGTTTGAGGTCGCGACCTTCGAAAAAGCGCACGGAGCCGTCTGCCGCGTTCGCGACATACAGCGTGTCGGTCGCCGGTTCGTACCCGACGCCTTGGGGCTCTTTAAGACCGGCAATCGTTCGTTCCAATGTGTGGTTTGCAAGGTCGACGACGCCCACGCTATCGTTGCCCAGTTCGGCGACAAACAGCCGTTGTCGGTTCAGATCGACCGCCATGTGATCGATCCGACCGCGCACGTTACCAAGCACAATTTTGGCCTCGAGCACGAGCGGCGCCGTCTGCTCTGACTGCGCGGCCGCCGACCTCGCCACGGCGGCCGCCAGCAGCATCGCGGCGGCGATTGGAGCGACGATGCTTCCACATCGTGCGAACATCATCATGCCATCCTGCAGCGTATCACCATTCCAGGCCTCGCTTTCCTGCGCCGGCCGTTCGTCCCGCGCCTGACAATCTAGCTCTTCGTGCTTGCGGTCTTGTCGAGCGCCGCGCGCAATCCTTTCGCGAGTTTCATGGCATCGTCGTTGGCCCAGAAGTGCAGGAAAAAGAGTCGAGGCTGCTCCTCTAGCATGTGGCTGTGCACTGCGGTCACGTCGATGTCATTGGCCCGCAACGCTTTGATCACGGGATTGACCTCGTCACTGGTGAGCACGAAGTCGCCGGTGATCGCCGCCTTGCCGCCGCCGGTTGGCTGAAAATTGATGGCGATGGCAGCGCCCAGCGGCGCGGGTGGCGTCATCGGCATGCCATCCATCGCTACTGCCTCGCGGCGCGGCACGTTGAACTGATAGACACCACCATTTGCTTGTCCCTTGGCGCCGATAAGCTGATCGAGCTGTGAGGTATCCAGGTCGACCGCCGGCGGCGTGGCGGCAGCCGGCATCGTTAGCGGCGTCTTGCTCACGGCCAGCGCCTCACGGATGACGGCGGCCATTTTCGCTGGATCGCCGTGGCCGCCGACATGCATGTAGAAGGTGGCAGGGCTCGCCCGCAGCAGGTGATTGTGCACGGCCGTAATTTCGAGCCCACCGTCGATCATTTTGAGCATGACGGGATTAATCTCAGTTTCCAGCAGCACGAGGTCACCCATCACCATCGCTTCGCCATGCATCGGTTTGAAGGCCACCCAGCCGCCGAGCGCCAAGGCCGGCTTGATGGTGACGCCATCGAGCGTCACCGCCAGATCACTGCGCGGAAAGCCATAGCGGCGAACGTCGCCCGCAACCGCAGGCTTGCGGCCGAGCGTATCGTCGACTTTCTGCCAATCGGCATCCTGCGCATGCGCGGTGGTGATGAAAGGCTCTTTAAAGACCTGCCAATCGACGTTTTGCGCGTTTGCGCCTGACACAGACCAAGTCGCAAAAAGTGAAACCATCAGACTCAGCATCGTACGCATCGTTCCATTCTCCTTGGTTCGGTTGCCCCCCGAAACGTCTTTCTTCGTGGTGTTTACCAACGGTGCTCCGAGGACCGCAGCGGAGCGATCGAAATGCTTTCGAACCTTGTGATGCCGTGCACATTGGTCCAGAGCGCGAAATGTCCTCCCTGCGATAAGCTCTTATCGAAGGCCGTAAACATCCAGACGCCATCGAGCGTAATGACAAACTCGTCCTCCATCGCCCGAACGTTCAGCGTATGCCACGCGTCCGAAGCGATATCGGCATCCACACCGACGATGTCTTCGGACACGCCGCCAGTTACGCGCTGGAACAGCACACGGTCGCGGCGGACATCCACTTGAACCAGGTAATAGGTGTCCGGCGCGACCAGGCGCAGGGCAACGCCGCCGGCCTGATCCTCGAAGCCGCTGATCGCTTTAAGACGCAGACTGACATCGACATTTCTCAAGGATGCGGCCTTGGAGATGGCGAGCGCGCTATCCGCATTGGTGGGCGCGCGCATCTGCTCGATTGCGAACCCCGCCGCGGCCGTTGCGTCCTGAACCACGTGCCAGCGTGCGCGTGCTGATTCGCCCAAGGGATCGAGGTCGAAAGCGGCCGGCGGAACGTCTGCTTTCTGTCCGTCGATCGTCGCTGTGACGCACGAGGCGCTCTCAGCAATTGCTATGTACAGGACGCATGCGAGCGCAATGAAAACATAAAAACGGCGTGGCTGCCGAGCCGCCATGACTTGGCCGTTGCGCAAAACATGAGAGCTCCGATCGGAGCCAGACCGCGCATAAAGATCGTCGGATGAAATGGAGGGATTGCTTTGGTCCATGCGCAAAACTTCTCGACGGGTCGAGTGTTGCGCAGTCGTTGGACCGAAGTCTCAAGGGGAGACTGCCTATTCCCCTGCGCATCTTTTAGTTTGAGCCGAGGCCGAAAGCAAGAGGAACACGGAACAAGGATCGCGTTCCATCTGTTCGACGGAGCGTGATCACGAACTCATGCAGGGTCATCTTGTACGTTCTCCGGAAATAGATGATGCGACAAGTTGTTTGCATGGCTGGTATCAAGTTGTTTGCATGGCTGGTATTGAGACGCGCCAATTCCCCATTTCGGCTTCCGCGCCGCACCTAGGCGCTGGAGCTTCTTTGTGCCACTGCGATCAATCTCGCGGTGCGAAGTGCATCCATCATGGAACTTTTGTGACGGCGCGCAATCGGTCGCGCGAGTTGTGCGATCGCGGACGGGGCCTGTTCCGGAAAGAGCGCGACCTACTTGGAGGACAGACTTTAGCCTGTGACTCCCGCCGGAGCTTTAGCGAAGGCGGATCAGCGCCGTTCGTCTGGCGCGCCGGTTGTTCGCTCACGGACCCGAAGGTCCGCCCTGCGATTCCAGGCGCGCCCGACGCTGTCGCGTCCACCGCATCCCATCCCAACGTCCG
>JAQGKC010000100.1 GCA_028290305.1 Bradyrhizobium sp. | reverse complement strand
CGTACCATAGAACTAGCGCATTTTCCTTTCTTTTCAACTGGTTGAAGCAATCCCGGCTTCTTCACGTATTTCGCCTTCGTCGATCCTTCCTCGATCCAGTACTGCATTGCTGTACCGGCTGGGCCCGCGCAGTACCGAGGTGTTGCGCGCTGCCCGCTACGGTTTCGACCACTGCGATCTCGGTAGCGTCGCACAAGCGAAAGCCGATCAAAGTCAGAAACAAAGTAGCGCAGCGCTTTGTCGGTGCCTAGGCCGGCAATGCTCGGATCGTAGTTTCGGTGGTCACGTCGTATGGAAAGTTGCGCGCGGCGGGAATTGCGATCATACGACGTCGTTCAAAGGCCAATTCTATTTGGTCGGCCCGGCATGCTTGTTCATGCCACAGACATTCTATTAGTCCGAAGCTACTCTGGTGTCCGCGCCAGAGGATCGTCGAGAGCAGGCTAGGCGCCGGCATCCTTATCGACCATTATACCTTATGGTCATAAGGCTTAATGCTGCAGAAGAGCGACGTAAGCGTCGCCGCCTCCAGATGGTGGATCGGGTCCGTCTTGCCGGTGTGGATCATGAACGTCGCTCCTCAAAGCCGATTGCAGCGCGGCAATTGCGTTACCGAGATAGCGAGTTAGCGTGGCTTCGCCAGATTTACTTGTCGGGGACTTGAGGAAATCATCCCAAGCTGAGACGCTATTTCCGTCCTTGGTATGCGTTGCGCAGCGGATTAGGCATTCATGCGACATCATCTCCGGTTCAACTCGTATCTCCGTTTGAAGTATTGGGGATGCCACCATTCCCGGACATATTGCAGGGGTCCATCGGGTCCGTGGAATTGAAGTATATGCAGCACGACGGGGGCGCCGGTTTGAATGCCCAACGGACCTGCACAAATCGCATTCGCCGTTGTCACGCTGATTTCCTCGACGACGCGCTGCGGGGGCATGTCCAAACGTGTTTCGTATAGCTCGACCGGTGTCGCTTTGCTCAAATCTTGCAGTTTAATCAGGTCACCGATCGCCCGAGGCAGATAGGCTTCGACGATATAGACCGGCTTTCTCCCTATGTATCGCACCGCGCGCATTAAATAAGCCTTCTCGCCGCTCGAAAGTCCCAGAAATTTCCGAGCCTCGGCAATCGGCTTGACGAGCTCCCATCGCAGGATTTTTGGGACAGCAGTGCGAGTGTCAGCGATGAATTTGACGAGGTCCTCGATGGAGTCGAGTTGCCATTCGGCAATTCTACTCCTACCAGTGACGAAAGTGCCCTTCCCCGCTATCCGTTCGATCATCCCCTTATTCTGCAAGGCATCGAGCGCGCGCCTGACGGTGATACGGCTTACCCCGTGAAGACTACAAAGCTCTGTCTCTGTCGGTAGCTGCGTGCCGCGCTTCAAATTACCTCGCGATATTTCCTCGACGAGCGATTGCGCCAGCTTATCAGATAACGACACCTTGAAGAACAGAGGCGTGTCCGGCCTCTGCAAATCCGGGGTTTTCCCGACAGCAAGATTTAGCTTGACCATGACGACACTCGTTGACGCCTTTGCCGGCCACTGTGGACGGCAATCTGCGTTTTGCTACTTACCACAACACCGCGCAATTTCTCCCACTGTCTTGGCGTTATGCTCGGCATTTCGGTTAGCCCGGACGGTGCAATAGAAACTCATTTCGGGCGACCGTCCGCAAATCATCGATAGACACACGGTGGCTCGCGATCTGCCCGGCACGATCATCGATATATTTCTCGATGTCCTGGACCTGCGTAAACTCCTTGAAGCTGTCGAGATACTTGATGCCGATGCAGTCCGCGATCAGTTCAATGGCATTGACGATTTCGAAGGAAACCGTGGCAGAGTAGCCGACAATCTCGCGGTGGCACGCATGGTAGACCGTCGCGAGCGTCTCGACGCCCGCTTCCGTGGCCGCCTTGAATGCCGCCTCACGCGTGCTTGTCTTGACACTCTGCAACCGCATCATGTTGCGCATCATCCCAACATGCTCGACGTCGAGTTCGACAAGCTCCAGTCCGGGAATCAGCTTGAGAATGCGGCGAATGGCGAAGTTCACCTGTGGATCGAAAGCACGCTCATCGAGCGCCACACGGCGATTGACCGTGTTACGCATGAACGGCGCGAGCCGATCGAGTCGCGCGTCGAGATAGAGGTAAAACGGGGTAAAATCGAACGGAATCTCGCCATGCACCGCCGCATAGGTTGGGAGATGCGTGCTGCCGAACTGAAGCTTGCACGATGGACACCAAGAGATCACCTCAGGTGCGGCGGACTTCACCATCTTTGCGATGGTATTCATCGCCATTCCGGTGGCGGCGCCGATGTCCCCTTCCAGCACCTGATAGGCGCCGCAGCAATGCGACGGTCCACCCATCACCTCGTAGCGGACCCCGAGCAGATCGAGGATATCAAGACAAATCAGCGCGATGTGCGGAGTTCGCAAGACATTGCAACCGGTGTAAAAGACCACTTCCGGACTTACTCCCGGTTCGGGCTTACCGACCCACGAATCCAGACGTTCGAAGACTTCGGGCTTGAGGAAAAGCCGCGAGAGATAGCGCACGCTCTTGGCCATTTTCTGGAACGCACGCGTTGCATCGGCTTGTACCTGTTTGACCCCGCGCTGCTGGAGCATCGACACCCGGCCCATTTCCATCATGAAAATCGGGTCCACGCCATAACTGCATGCCGATACGCACACGCCGCTGCTCGAACAAGCCTCAAGCCAGCGCGCGGATTCGGCCGAGCCTGGTTCACCCTCCAACCCCTGAAGGACACCGGCGACAAGAGCCTTTGGATCGACTTCTCCAAGTCCTGCCGGAGCAATCATCGGACATGCTTCGGCGCACTTTCCGCAGGTGGTACAGACGTCAAGAATTTCGGTCTTGATACGCGCCGTCACCGCCTCGACATATTGCTCTCGACCGATCGACACTTTATCGCTCCTGCTCGCAGACTTATTTCGGCAATACCGCGGTCGCTTCGATTTCAATCTTCGCGCCCGGCACGGCAAGAGCCCCGATCTCCACCAGAGTGGAGGCCGGCTTCGTCTGGCCAAACACCGCGCGTCGCACGGCATCGACCTTGGCCCGATCGCCGATCGACGTCACAAAAATCCTCATCTTCAGAACGTCGGAAAAACTGCAGCCCACATGTTCGAGCGTAACACCGATGTTGCGGAATACCTGCTCGGCCTGAGCCGTGATGTCGTCACCGCCGAACAGCGCGCCGGTCTTATCGACCGGCAGCACGCCCGCAATGTAATAGAGGCCCCCATAACTGACAGCTTCGGAGTAATGGGCAGCCGGTTCGCTCAGCGCCTCAATGCGATGCTCGGAACGGATCGCAGGGTCGATTGTCATCATCGCGCAACACCCCTTCATGGACACGGTTAGGTGTATTTGTTATACATCATATAACATTTTGGACAAAGCTCATTGTTTGAGCTTTGCGCACCGCGCCTAAGCCAGCAGGAGAATGACAGACCATGACCAGCAAAATCGAGGCGAACCTCGCGGCGATGAACGTGACGCTGTTCACGCCGCCGACGCCGGTCGCGAACTACGTTCCTTATGTGCGTAGCGGCAACCTGTTGTTCGTCAGCGGGCAGACCTGTTACACGGCGGAGGGCGGCTTGATTGCCAAAGGGAAACTCGGCGCTGATGTCACGCTCGAACGCGGCGTGCTTGCTGCGCGGCAGTGCGGGATCAATTTGCTGTCGGTCGCCAGGCTGGTGCTCGGCGACCTCGACATTATCACTCGCGTCGTTCGCCTCGGCTTCGTGAATTCGCAACCCGATTTCGAACAGGGGCCGACCGTTCTCAACGGCGCATCCGACCTGATGGTCGCGGCGTTCGGCGAGCTTGGCCGCCACGCACGCACGACCGTGGGCGTCGCTGCCCTTCCCGGTGCCGCAGCCGTTGAAGTCGACGCGGTGTTCGAAATCCGCTGACACCGCGTCAGGCGCCAAGATAAATCTGGCGGATGCGCGGATCCTCGCGCAGATCTTTGCATGCGCCGGATAGCACCACCGAACCCAGCTCGAGCGCATAGCCGCGACTGGCGATCTTTAGTGCTGCATGTGCATCCTGCTCGACGAGGAGAACCGTCGTTCCCGTTTGATTCAGCGACACAATGGTGCGCATGAGCTCTTGCCTGATGTTCGGCGCAAGGCCGAGCGAGGGCTCGTCGAGCAATAGAAGATCCGGCCTGCCCATCAAGGCTCGCCCGAGGGCCAGCATTTGCTGCTCGCCGCCCGAGAGCGACCAGGCCAGTTGCTTGCGGCGCTCGAGCAATCGCGGGAACATCCTGAACACGCGATCGAGATCGGCTGAGAGGCTGCTCCGCCAACGATACCAGCGGGTCGCGCCGACCTTGAGGTTGTCTTCAACGGTCAATCCAGCGAATACCCTGCGACCCTCGGGAACCTGAACGATACCGAGATCGACGATCCGCTCGGGATCCATCCCGTCGATCCGGCGATCGCCCAGCCAAATGGCGCCGGTCACGGGCTTGAGGAATCCCGATATCGCGTTCAGGGTCGTGGTCTTTCCGGCGCCGTTCGCGCCGATCAGCGTCACCATCTCGCCTGCCTTGACCTCCAGCGAAACTCCGTGAAGTGCCGTGATCTGTCCGTAGCGGACCTCTATTCCTTCAAGACGCAGCGTCGTCATCGGGCCTGCCCAGGTAAGCGGCAATCACTTCGGGGTTCTCGCGAATTTCCTTCGGCTCCCCTTCGGCGATCTTTTTGCCAAAGGAGAGAACCGTGATCCGGTCGGCTATTCGCATCACCAACGGCATATTGTGTTCGATCAGGACAACGGTGACGCCCGAGTCCCGGATAGCCAGAACCTGCCGAACCAGATCATTGACTTCTTGCGGATTCATCCCGGCGGCGGGCTCGTCCAGCAGCAACACCTTGGGAAGCGTCGCCAGTGCACGCGCGATTTCGAGACGCCGCTGCTGTCCATAGGACAACGAGCCGGCGGTCCATGTGGAACGATCAGCCAAACCAACGAGTTCGAGCGCCTTCAACGCCTCGGCGCGTGTTCGTTCCTCATCGCTTCTCGCTTTCTTTGTCCGGAACAGAACGTCGAACAGGCCGGCATCGGTACGGCACTGGTGGCCGACCATCACGTTCTCGAGCAAGGTCATCTGCTTCCACAGACGAATGGTTTGAAACGTGCGCGCGACACCGGCTCTGGCGATCTTTGACGGTTGAAGGCCAATCAGCGACTGCCCTGCCATGCTGACATTGCCCTTGTCGGGACGATAGATACCGGTAATGAGATTGAGCATTGTCGACTTGCCGGCACCATTAGGTCCGATGAGCGCGCGGATTTCTCCATGCCGGATGTCGATGTCGACATTATTGACGGCGATCAGGCCGCCAAACCGGCAGGTGAGTCCCTCGACGGTCAGGATCGGTGCGATCGTTGTTGTCATATTGCAGCGTCCGCTGGTTTGGCGATCCAGCGGCTTGCCAACGCCCGCGCGGCACCGAGCAGGCCTGTGGGCAGGAAGATCATCAAAAGCACGATACCCGCGCCATAGACCACCATGTAGTAGTCCTGCAGCACGCGCAGCCATTCGGGAAGCAGCGTCACCAGAATTGTGCCGACGATCGACCCGACGATGGTGCCCGCCCCACCGAGCAACAGCGAGACCAGAACGACAACGCTGACATCGAACGAGAACACGTCAGGACTGATCACCGAGTTGAGCGGGCCGTACAAGGCGCCGGCGACGCCTGCATAGATCGCACTCAGGATGAAGGCCACCATCTTCACCTTCGCCGTTTCGATTCCCATCGATTCCGCAGCGAGCTCGCCGTCCTTGATCGCAAACAACGCACGCCCGAACGAAGATCGCTCGAGGCGGAACGCGACGGCGGCACCCAACATGACCATGGCGAGAACGAAGTAGTAGAAAGATCGATCCGAACTGATCTCGAAGGATCCGATCGCCGGCGCCGCAATGCCGGTGATGCCGACCGCGCCATGGGTGAATTCCTGCCAGTTCAACGCAACGAGCCGCACGATCTCGGCGAAGGCGAACGTCGCAAAGGCAAAATAATGGCCGCGAAGCCGCAGCGTGGGAATGCCGATGACCCAGGCGAAAAGCCCGGCGACGGCGGCGGAGATTGGCAGCGCCAGCCAGAACGAGACGCCGTAGTCGACCGACAGGATCCCGCCTGTGTAGGCGCCGACCAGAAAGAAACCAACCTGCGCAAATGACAACAGGCCCGCATAGCCCAGGATGAAATTCAATCCGAGCACCAGCAGGATATTGATGCCCACGAAATTCAACAGGCGCAGATGATACGCGGATTTGACCGCGAATGGCAGCGCCAGAAGTAAAGCCAGCCCCAGCAAGGCCCAGAGCGCGACCGACCAGCGCGCTTTCATCAGACTTTCTCCGAGACGGGGCTTTTGAACAAGCCCTGCGGCCGTGCGAACAGCACGACCATCAGCAACAGCATGGTGATGACATCCTTGTAGGCCGACGAGATCAGCTTCGCTGCGAATGTCTCAAGCAGACCGACTATAATTCCACCCAGAACCGCACCGGGAAGACTGCCGAAGCCGCCGACAATGACACCGATCCACGCCTTCACGATCAATCCTGACCCCATATTGGGTGAAGCAAGGAAGATCGGCACCAGCATGAAGCCGGCCAAACCGGCGAGCACCGTGCTGACCACGAATGTCAGCGCGATCATCTTGCGCACCGGAACGCCGCATAGGCGCGCCGCATACTTGTCGTTTGCGGTCGCACGCAGCATCCGACCGAGACTAGTGAAAGCGAAGAACCAAGATTGGAACGCCAGGATCAGCGCCGTGATTACGATCACGGCGAGGCTTTGCGATGGAATATTGACGCCAAAGATCTTGAGTAGGCGCGTATCCATGAATGGCGCCATGGTATAGGGCTCCGGCCCTGCCAGAACCTGCACGCCGTTCCGCAAAAAGATTCCAGCGCCGAGGCAGCTGATCACGACATTGATCGTTGGCGTGTCACGCAGCGGATAATAAGCGAGGGCCTGGAACAGAAAGCCGATCAATGCCGAGCCGACCAGTACCAATGCCGCCGTCGGCCAGAGTGACCAACCAAAACCAACGACGCCCAGCACCCCGAAGTAGGATCCGACGACAAGCAGATCGCCCTGCGCGAAGTTGACGGCACCGACGGCATTGTAGATCAGAACGAAGCCAAGCGCGATCAGCGCATAGATGCATCCTATCGCCACACCGTTGAAGACCAGCTGAAGCATGATAGACCCCGATTGTTGGTTGCGGCCGCGCCGCGCCCATACTCTCTCCCGATCAGTCCCGGGCCTTGACTGCACTCTCGACACGCTCCAGCTCGATCTGCTTCAGATCGTGAATCTGAACGATGGAGACCGTGTGCATCATGTTGCCTTCCGCGTCGGACTGATAGGTACTGCTCAATCCCTCATACTTGACCTTGCGCAGTCCCGCGGTGATGGCCTCCGGCTCAGGGCCGTAGGTCGTGATGGTCTTCAGCAGCATTCCGGCGGCGTCGTAGTCGAGCAGCGCCTGATAGTCTGGAACGAAGCCGAAGCGCTTCTCGAATTTCTGCGCCCACTTCTGCACGTCGGCGCTCTTGCTGAAGATCGGATCGAGCACCGGGGTTTCCGCATAGGCTCCCTCGATATCCGCGGCCTCGACCAGCTTGAGCGCCGAACCTGCCACCGACTGCGAGCTCAGGGCGAACGGGATGTTCAGGCCGAGCTGACGCGCCTGCTTCAGAATCAGAGCCGACGGCGCCTGAAACGTCTGCAGAAAGATAATGTCAGCCTTGGCATCCTTGAACTTGTCGAGCTGTGCCGAGAAATCCTTGTCGGTGGGCTGGTGCGATTCAACCGCTACAGGCTCGAGGCCGAGCGATTTCAGCGTCGCGATCGTTTCGTCACGGCCGCTCGTTCCATAGTCCTCTGCCGAGAAGAACACGCCGACGCGTTTCTTTCCGGCCTTCTCGACGATGTACTTGATTAGTGGCGGCTTGTTCATGCCATCATGCGGAAAGAACCTGAAGATGTAGGGGTTGTTTTGCTTGGTGACCTTCATCACGCCGGTTAGCGTCAAGCCAGGCACCTTGGCCTTCAGCAGCAGCGGGAGCTGCGGCAACACATGCGTTCCGCGGATGCTCAGCAGCACCGCCACGGGATCGTCCGAGAGCACGCGATTGAGCGCGTTGATCGCGGTCGTGGGCGACATCGCATTGTCACCGTACACAACTTCAACCTTGCGATTGTCGCCCTTTCCCGGCACCCCGCCGGCGGCATTGGCTTCCTCCACAGCGAGCTCAATGCCGCCCTTCTGCTGAACACCACCCAACGCGAAGTCCGTCGTCAGCGAAATGCTCGCTCCAATCTTGATCGGATCACCAGCCGCATGCGCGCTTGCTGCCGCTGTGAAAAGTGCTGCGGCAAGGACGCATGCCCGCGTTGTCCAGTTTCCAGCAATCGACATCGAATTCTCCTTATGCCTGGGTTGCGCGAGTGCAGGATGGCGCCGCCCCATGTCAGACTTTGTCGAGCAAACAAAGCGGCGCAACTTAATTGTTATAATACCTATAACAATTGGGCCGTTTCCAAAGCTCAAACTTTACGCAAGCGTTGGCGCGCCACTAAGCATTGCGCTAGGCGCGATACAGAGGCGCCGCATCGATGACGGCTGTGGAAATGAGCACGTTATCAAACGCATAGTAACAGTGACGCACCGGCGGCCTGCGCTCGACGAACCGAGCGCGACTGGCGCAAGGTCCCCCACCCATCGCGCTAGTGTCGCTCTACGTCCCCCTCTCCACGAGTGGCGTCGCACATATGCTCGCCGACGACGGGAATTCGCACGAGACGATCTATTCGATCCTGGAACAGCGGATGGGCGTCGTCATCAAGGAAGCGCGGCACATTACCAAGACCACGGCGCTCGATGACTTCGATGCCTCGGCATTGCGCATGTCGCCGAACGATGTCTGCCTGTGCATGGAGAGAATCACCTATTCGATGCAGAACCACCCGCTCGAGATGATGATCTACATTTATCCTCCCGGTCGAATGCAATTCGAGATGTTGCTGCCGAGGGATGATAAGAAGCTCAAGGCGACAGCAGGTGACAAAGCCCAGGCGGCTAAAATGTCCGAACGTACGGCGCCCACCAGCTAATCATTGCGCGAGCCAAAAATCGAGTAACGAGCGTATTGACAGCCAAGCTACAGTCCGTTTGTGCCTTGCTGCGAAGTCGGCAAGCCGAAAACCGCTCGATTCGAATCGCATGCGACGCCTCAATGCACGCTCCGGCACGCGCAAGACCGATCCTACATAAATCGGTCGGCGCCTCCCGATGCCTCTATGGTATCACCGGTAACAAAGCCGTTTCGGGCAGAACCGAGGAATGCCGCGATGGCGGCGATTTCTCTTGCGCTGCCAGCGCGACCAACCGGTGTGAGTTCCGCCGAGATACGTGAGAGTACTTCGTCATCCGACAACCCGGCGAGCTCTGGGCGAAACCTCCGTACAGTCGGAATCATATTGTTTGCCCAGTTGTCGGTTGCGACGGCTCCGATTCCGATCGCATTGACCAGGATACCGTCCTTGGCAACTTCCAACGCGAGGGATTTGGTCAGGTTATTGATGGCTGCGCTAAGCACATGGGATACAAACAGCTTCGGATTGGGGTAGATGCCACCGATCGACGACATGTTGACGATCCGGCCCCACCGATTTTTCTGCATATGAGGGATTGCCGCTTTACACAGTCTGCGCATCGAGGTCAGCTTGACGGTCGTCATTTCGGTCCAATCCTCCTCGGTCGAATTCATGAGGCCACCCGCGTGAGCCCTGCCCGCGTTGTTGACGAGGATGTCGAGCGAGCCGAACGTCGTAATCGCTTTATCGACGATGAGTTCGGCGGCGTCCGACGCGGAAACATCGACCGCGATTGATGCGACCTTCGCACCCCTTTGCTCCAGGAGCACCGCTTCGGCGGCTCTCAGCCGCGAAACATCCCGCGCCGCGATCACAACGGCTACATTGTTGGCGAGGAATTCCCGGGCCACCGCAAGGCCAATACCCGCGCTCGCGCCAGTCACAACGGCAACGCGTCCCGAGATTTCAAGATCCATCTTTCTCTCCAAGTAGATGTTGTGTCACAAAGGTTTGGTCGTCACGCCGGAAGGGCCTTGCCCTTCGTCTCCGGAAGCGTCATGAGCGCGATTATTGCGATCACATACAGCAGGGTGAGGCCGAGCACCGTGGACGGGTAGCCTCCGAGGCTCGAGAACAAGAACGCTGTGAGGATCGGCAGTGGAAAGGCGACCAAGCGCGCCAGGTTGAAGATGACGCCGGCGGCCGTCGAGCGAACACGGGTGTGGAACAGCTCGGGCAGATAGATCGGCATCCACGAGAATACGCCAAGCGTAAATATGCCGAGGATGAAGACGCAGATCAAAGCGACCGTCAGGGTTTGCGGCGCGACATACATCAGCAAGCCCGACAAGATCGCCCCAAGGAACGACAGATACATGTAGGGCTTCCGCCCAATCGCATCCGCAATGAATCCCGCGGTCATGTAGCCGAGAATGGAGCCGCCATTGTAGACAAGCGCGCTGATGCTTGCCCATGCGGAAGCCACCAGGCCCTGCTTTGCCGCGATGGCGCCGATATATGGTCCAGTCAATGCGGTGATGCCGTAAAAGACGGAAACCGTCACGGAAGCGATTATGAGAACCGCGAGCACGGTGGCGAAGGCGCCCTTGTCTTCGAACATCGCGACAAGTGTGAGCTTGCGCGCTGGGCCTTCATAATTGACGCCCGCGTGCTTCGCCACCGCTTCCAGCCACAGCTTCGATTCCGGCACTTGCCTTCGAATATAGATCACCAGGACCGCCGGAAGTACGCCGATGACGAACATCAGGCGCCATCCTTCAGGCCCCGCGTAGGGTTGGATGAGCAGCCAAAGACCGGCAGCCAGAAAAAACCCGAAGCCGTATCCGGATTGCATGAAACCAAGCGCCTTGGCCCGCGCAGAAGCCGGCCATGTCTCCGCAACGAGGGCCGTGCCCGTGCTCCATTCGGTTCCGAGGAACATACCGGTAAGGAACCGCAGCGCGATAAGCATCATGACCGACTGGCTAAGCGCCGTGAACGCAGTGAAGACGCAATAGCCGACGATCGAGATCATCAGCATTTTTTTGCGACCAACATAGTCGGCCATGATGCTGCCAATCGTCCCGCCTACCGCCCAGCCCATCAGCGTACCTCCGAGCGCTGTCCCGACCGCGAAGCGAATTTGGTCCGGGTCCGAGTCCGGAAGGAGGGAAACCATTGCAGCACTGCCGACGAGGATAAGTGTGCTGGTCTCGAACTCATCGAACATCCAGCCGATAAAACTGCTGAGCAGCGCTCGCTTCTGAACGATCCCTATCTCGCCCGACTCCATTTCCTTTTTCTGCACGTTATTCTCCTCCCCATCGTTTTTGCTGTTTATGATTTCGATATTTTCACGCGGCCTCAATGACGTCCGCGCCACACACCTTCCTTCTGCGCGAAGGTCGCTAAATCGCCGTCAGCGCAACCCTGTTTCGGAGCCTCCGTGCGTATCGGCCTCATTCGGAAGAACCCGTGCGCATGCGGCGGTTGAAGATCGGAAGCTTCAACCCGAAGACTTCGAACCGGCAAAGGATGAGCAGCAAAAACGCCGATGAGCCTTCCCGATGCAGCCGCGCCACGTCGCCGGCTAACAAGACTGCGCGTTCATCGTCACTGAAAGGCATCGAGGAGACTGCCGCCTCCGGCTTCTCTAGAATGAGCTTCCTGAACTGTCTGTCGTGCAGCACGCGGCGGCAGAGCTTGTGGACGAGATAAACGTTCATGAGCCTTCGCCCTCTACGCTCCAGGCCGCGAAGGCGTTGCCGAGTTCCGGCTGGTTGATTAGCAGGGTGGGCACCGACGGACCGATAATGCCCAGAGCCACGATCCAGTTGAGCAGCTCTCCACCGACGTTTCCGGCCTCCAGCATGCGGGCTTCGCTCGCTGCCTCGATCAGCTCGCCGTGTTCGCAAGATTGGATGCGCTCGAGAATCCATCTGGCCCAGGCTGGATCAGGCACTCCAAAGGTCTTGCCCAAGTCAGCCCGCGGTCCTCCGATTTCCAGACTGAGTGAACCACTGGCAACGATCGCCACGCGGCTCGCTGTTTTCAACGACCGAATAGCCTTGGCGATCGAGCGGCCAAGGGCGTAGCAGCGTGCCGCGGACGGCAATGGCGGCACAACGCAGTTGATGAAGATCGGAACGATCGGGAGTTCCATTGCCGGAGTCATGAAATGAAGCGGCACCAGGGCTCCATGGTCGATCTCGAACTCCAAGGAGGAGGTGAAATCGAATCCGTCCTCAATCAGGAAACGCAGGATGTAACGCGCGGCCGCGCCATCTACCGTCAACTCGTACCAAGGCATGCCTGGCGTCTGATCGTTCGGGCCTGCCGTACGTTCCGCCGTGCCGATCGCGTAGGTTGGCCAATTGTCGAAAAAGAAGGTGTTGAAGTGGTCATTGTTGACCGTGAGGATCAGATCCGGCTTGGAGGCTTCGAGATGTGACCGAATCTTCGAGAAAAATTGAGCGGTTTCCGAACGCTCCCCCTCGAGCTGCACCTCAACGACGAAGCTCGGCGTGTGGGGCACCGCATAAACTGCGACGATTTCTGCCACGCCTCTGGCCCTCCCGAGTTATAGCTGAGGGTTGGTCATGCCAACTCTCCCGGACGGCTCTTGGTTACCGTCGGGCTACACTCGGCCGCCCGGCCTCCAGATTCTATGTGGTTGCCTTTCAGACGTCTGAAAAAGCGTCATCGGCAGCGCCCGCAATCTGGGTTTGAACGAACGGCCGCTCGCACCCATATGGCTGCGCGTTGGCCGAACGCACTTTCTGGCGCTGGCGAATGGACGTGTCTTCGCCAACCTTCCGGCGAAGTGGATTCGGCCACTATCTCCCCGCGGCTCCATGGAACCGGCAGGTCAACGAAATATCTTCGCAAGATCAAAGCTTTGTTAAAAGAAAGTTGATAGCGAAGAAAATGCTCGTAAGCTCTTGTCGGCAATCGGAACTCAGGCCCAGAGCCCCGTCGCCCGGAGGAGCAACGCCCTTATCATGGAATTGATCAAGCCGAGAACAGATGAGGCCGATCCCGCTCCGCCCTCGCCGGATCGAGCCATCCATTTCGGTCGTTACAGGATCTTCCCCAAGCTCCGGTTGTTGTTGCGAGACGGCAACAAAATCGAGTTGGGACCTCGCGCGTTCGATGTTCTGTGTACACTCCTGGAGGCCAATGGCGAAGTCGTCAGCAAGGATGATCTGATCGAGAGGGTATGGGCGGGCGTCGTCGTCGAGGAGAACAATCTGCAGGCCCAGATATCAGCCATCAGAAAGGCGCTGGGTCCCAATCGAGACATGATCTCAACCGAGTTCGGACGAGGATATCGCTTAGCAGTAGCCGGTGACGCAGGATTTCTGCCCCCGGAACGGGAGACAAAATCGTCCTCCCCGGAATTGCCACATCCGGTCACATCTCTTTTGGGTCGCGTGCGCGAGTTATCCGAAATCAAGTCCCTGATCGGAGATCACCGTTACGTCACCTTGGTCGGGCCCGGCGGGATTGGCAAGACGCGCCTGGCCATCGAAGTAGGCAGGCGCTTGCGCGAAGACTTTCGCGACGGCGTGTACCTGGCCGAAATGGCCCGGGTGGCGGAACATAGCTTGGTATGGCCAACAATCGCGACGGCTTTACGTGCCCCCTCGTCCGCCGCCGACGTCGTCGAACAGACTCAATCCTACGTCCAGAACAAGCATGTCCTGTTAATTATCGATAATTGTGAACAACTCGCAGATCCTATCGCGGAGACCGTGGAAACTCTGCTGACGAACGCCGCAAATTTGCACATTTTGGTGACGGCCCAAGAACCGCTAGACGCCACGGGTGAACATGTCTATCGACTCGCACCGCTCTCGGTTCCTTCGATAGATAAGGAGACGGCCGAAGCGGCGCTTTCTCACTCCGCCGTGCAACTCTTCGTCGAACGCGCCTCCGCCAACTCCTATGATTTCGAATTCGGAGACGCAAACGCTGCCGATGTGGGCGCAATCTGTCGACGGCTCGACGGAATGCCGCTTGCCTTGGAACTGGCAGCCGCGCGGGTTTCCGCCCTCGGTCTAAGAGGCGTGCTGGCTGGACTCGACGACCGGTTCAAGCTGCTGACAGCGGGGCGCCGCACTGCTTTGCCTCGTCATCGTACCCTCAGGGCGACCGTGGATTGGAGCCACAGTCTGCTCGACGACGATGAGCGCCGCCTGTTCCGCCGACTGGCCGTCTTCCCGCTACATTTCTCCGCGGACGCAGCGCAACATATCGCAGCCCCCGAGCATGAAGAGGCGTGGCGCGTCACCGACCTGCTCGCCGACCTGGTAGCGAAATCACTGCTTCTCTCGGATGTCGCCGGGTCCGCTCCGCTGTATCGGTTTCTCGAAACAATTCGCTTCTACGCTCTCGAAAAGCTGGCGGACAGCGGCGAGGTCGCATCGACGGCAGAGCGCCACGCCGCCTTCTTCGCGGGGGTTGCCCGGCAGGCGGCAAGGGACTGGAAGACGTTCCCCAGCGAACATTGGCGGCAAACCTATGCGCACGACATCGATGATATCCGGGCCGCTTTAGATTGGGCCTTCTCATCTGAAGGAGACAAGAGGGCTGGCATCGCAATCCTGGCGAACTCCGCGCCCTATTGGATTCAACTTTCGCTGCACGACGAATGCCAACGACGACTCACTTTCGTTCTCGACGTTCAGGCTTCCCACGCCACAATTCCTCCTGTCGAGGAGATGGCTCTCCAATCAGCGCTCGGCACCGCACTAAGCTGGGCAAAAGGACCAGTGCCCCAGACACGAGCAGCCTGGACCCGTGCCTGCGAACTCGCTGACGTCCTGTTGGACAAGGAAGTTCAGCTTCAGGCTCACTACGGGCTGTGGCTCTATCATCTTCGTTGCGGTCAATATTCGGATTCGCTAACACACGCGACGGAGATGATGAATCTGTCTAGGTCAGCGGGTGACTTCGAGGGGCTTGCCGCCGGCCAACGGATCGCCGGTGTTTCTCGACACTTCCTCGGAGAACACGCAGAGGCGCGGTCGCTGATCGAAGCGTCATTAAAATGGTACGAGGCCGGGCACCCTGCTCAAGCCTTTCGTTTTGGCCTAGATCAACACGTGGCCGGTCTGGCCTTCCTCTCGCGAATTTTATGGGTCCAGGGTTACTCCAGCGATGCGATGGAAACCGCCTCCGTCGCGCTCGATGAAGCTCGCGCGCTGGACCACGCCTGCACTCTTTGCTGCGCCTTCGCGGAAGGCTGGTGCATGGTCCATGCGCTGAACGGCGAAAGCGAACCTGTTGCCCAAGGAGCAATATCGCTGATAAGCGCAGCGTCAAAGCACGGCCTCGGCTTCTGGAGAATATATGGCGAGATATTCGAGGCCTGGTCAGCGGCAAAGCGGGGTGCATCAGAGAGTTCGTGCGACCACATCGCCGTCGTTATGGCTTCGCTTGGTCGGATAGATTTCGACCCCGGATATTCGACTCTTCTGGCCGATATGCTCCTTACCTCCAATGCCACCCGCAACCGCATCGATACGGATGCAATCGACGTCAGTTTTTTGATGCAAACGAGTCATGAGGGCCACTGGTCTGCCCCTGAGTTCATTCGAGTCCAGACGCATCTTCTCTCCGGGACAAAGTCATCCACCGAGAAGGAGCTGACAGCGGCACTTTCGCTTGCGCGTCGGCAAGGTGCTCATGCGTGGGAGTTGAAGATCGCAGTCGACCTTGCTGAAACGTTGCTGGAAGACCAGCGCCGGCAGGAGGCGAGGCACATACTGGACGCCGCTATGTCATCATTTCCCGATGGCCGCCGCTCCCACACCTGGAATTCGGCGAGCGCGCTCCAGGCCCAGTGCTAATCGATTGCCTGGCCTATG
This sequence comes from Bradyrhizobium sp., assembly GCA_028290305.1. The sequence continues at coordinate 328 of JAQGKC010000100.1, read as the reverse complement.
AAGAGGCCTGATGCAACGCTTGCTGGTCTTCAGGACCACGGAGCTACGCCTGCTTCGCACCTTCCTTTGGTCCGGTTTGACCAAATAGGATCGTGGCTGTTGATCGGTACTGCATTTGGTACTGCACCTGTGAAGGCGACTTTACTTAACTACTGATTGCGCTTCGCTTTTTGAGATGTCCCGGTCCAATCCATCAAGGGGGCCACAGCGAAGCGTCTGTCTAACATCTTGTTTTCAATCACTTTTGTAGTTCCAGTCGGTCCAATCGATTCTTGGGCCGAGAAATGATCCGTACCATAGAACTAGCGCATTTTCCTTTCTTTTCAAC
>JAQGKC010000184.1 GCA_028290305.1 Bradyrhizobium sp. | reverse complement strand
TCACCACGATCAGGAAATAGATCAGCACGACCGCGGCGAGCAATCCGAACAGCAGCCCGGAAAACGCGCTGTTCATGGTCTGCACCTGGCCGAGCAGGAACACCGAACTGCCCTTTGGCACGTCCTTGGCGGTTTCCGCCATCGCCGTCCTGACGTCGGCGGCGACTGCGCCGAGATCGCGTCCCTGCGGCGTCGCATAGATCTGCACCAGCGACTGGATGTCGTATTGCGAAACCACCGCATTCGATGTTGCGCGGGTAATGTTGGCGATGCCGCCGAGGATCGGCGCGCCACCGACGCCGCCGGTAATCGGCAAAGTCTCCAGCGCGCTCATGGAATCGATCTGGTATTGCGGTGTCTGCATCACAATCGAGTACGACACGCCGTTATCGGGATTGAGGTAGTAGGTCGGGGCGACCTGCGCGCTGCCCGCCAGATTGACGACCAGGCTGTTGGTGACATCGCGCTCGGTCAGGCCGACATATTGCGCACGGGTGCGGTCCACGTCGATATTGAGGCTTGGATTGTTGGGCGACTGCTGGATGCGCGCATCGGCAATGCCGGGTATCCGGCGAATCCGGCTCAGCAATTTATTGGCGTAGGCGAAATTCGCATTTACATCCGCGCCGCGGATCTGAAGGTCGATCGGCGCCGGCGCGCCGAAATTCAGGATCTGGCTGACGATGTCGGCCGGCAGGAACGCGAACGTCATGCCCGGAAAGGCGCGCGGCAATTGCTCACGCAAGGCCTGCACGTATTCGATGGTCGGCCGATGCCCCTCTTTCAGCTTGATCTGGATATCGCCATCCTGCGAACCGATCACGCCGGTGTTGTTGTATGTCATATTGATGCCGCTGATCGGCATGCCGATGTTGTCGGCGAGCGTTTCGATTTCCCCCGGCGGTATGATCTTGCGGATCGCCTTCTGCACATCGGCGAATTGATTGGCGGTTTCCTCGACCCGGGTACCGACCTGGGTGCGAACATGCATCAGGATCGAGCCGGCATCGACCGACGGGAAGAAATTTCTGCCAAGAAACGGCACCAGCAGGAATGAAACCCCGACGAAGCCGAGGAACCCGATCACGAAAAGCGGCCGCCGCTGCATCGCCAGCGACAGCAGGTCGTGGTAGCCGCTGCGTACGCGCTCGAAGCGCGCCTCGAAGCCGCGCTGAAACCACACCAGCGGGTTGCGCGTCGGTGGCGGCCCTTCGCCTTCGGGGTGGTGCACATGCGGTTGCAGCAGATATTTCGCCATGGTCGGCACCAGCGTGCGCGACAGCAGGAACGACCAGACCATCGCGAACATCACCGCTTCGGCCATCGGCACGAACAGAAAGCGCGCCACGCCTTGCAGGAAGAACATCGGCACGAACACGATGCAGATGCAGAGCAGCGAAACGAAGGCCGGCGTCACGATCTGGTTGGCGCCGTCCATGATCGATATTTCGACGCCCTTGCCCTGTTCCAGGTGCCAGTTGATGTTCTCGATCGTGACCGTAGCATCGTCGACCAGGATGCCGACCGCGAGCGCGAGACCGCCGAGGGTCATGATGTTGAGAGTTTCGCCGATCGCCGACAGCATCACGATCGCGCCGAGCACGGCGAGCGGAATCGAGGTGGCGATGATGATCGTCGAGCGCCAACTGCCGAGAAACAGCAGGATCATCACGCTGGTCAGCAAGGCCGCGATGACGCCTTCATAGGCGACGCCGGTGATGGCGCCGCGGACGAACAATGACTGGTCGCCGATGAATCCGATCTTGAGCGCATCAGGGAGCGAATCCTTGACGTCGATGACCTTCTGCTTGATGCCGGCGATGATATCGAGCGTCGAGATCGACCCGGCCTTCAGGACCATCATCAGAACCGAACGGTTGCCGTCGACGTGAACGATATTGGTCTGCGGCGGATTGCCGTCGCGCACGCTCGCGACATCGTGGATGTAGACCATCGCACCGTTGACCGTCTTGATCGGCAGGTCGCCGAGGTCTTCCATCTTGAGCGGCGAATTGTTGAGCAGGATGTTGTATTCGAAACCGCCGATCTTCTGCGTACCGACCGGCGTGATCAGATTCTGCGCGGCCAGCGTATTGGCAACGTCCTGTCCCGACAGCCCCCGTGCCTGCAGCGCCGATGAATTGAGATCGATCTGGACCTGGCGCTGCTTGCCGCCGAACGGATAGGGGATCGCGGCCCCGGGCACGGTCACCAACGGCGTGCGCAGCTGGTTGATGCCGATGTCGGCGAGATTTTGCTCGGTAAGCCCCTCGCCGGACAACGCCACCTGGATGATCGGGACCGTGGACGCGCTGTAGTTGAGGATCAGCGGTGGCGTCGCGCCAGGCGGCATCTGCTTGATCAGCGTTTGCGAAATCGCGGTGACCTGAGCGTTGGCGGTACGGATATCGACGTTCGGCTGAAAGAAGATCTTGATGATGCCGAAGCCGTTATAGGAGTTGGCGACGATATGTTCGATATCGTTGACCGTCGTCGTCAGCGCGCGCTGAAACGGCGAGGTGATACGCCCGGCCATCTGATCCGGCGGCAAGCCGGTATACTGCCAGACCACCCCGATCACGGGGATCCGAATGTCCGGGAAAATGTCAGTCGGCGTGCGCAGCGCGGCGAGCGGTCCGATAATCAAGAGAAGCAGCGCAAGCACGACGAAAGTATACGGCCGGCTCAGGGCGATGCGGACCAGTGCGATCATAAACCGGGCATTCCTCGGGAGGGCGGGAATTGGCCCCCAAAAGGCCAATTCGTTCGCGCTGATTTACCCGAATTGTGGCGGAAAAGCCAACATGCCGGTCTTCACTTCCCTGTCACCCGTGAACGGACGCCGGCCGTCGGCGGAACGGGTCCAGCCACGTCAACGGGTCAGGCGGCCCGCACCGAGGTGAGGAACTTGCCGACTTCGAGCTTGAGGCGGTTGCTGTCGCCGGACAGCGTCTGCGCCGCGGAGAGGACCTGCGACGAGGCCGAGCCGGTCTCGCTCGCGCCGCG
>JAQGKC010000141.1 GCA_028290305.1 Bradyrhizobium sp. | reverse complement strand
GGCGATCGCGGAATTGTCCTACGAATTCCGCACGCTGGGCCTCGGCTTTGCCAATATCGGCGGATTGCTGATGACCATGGGTCTGTCCTACGACAGCAAGGAAGGCCGCGCGCTGTGCGGCGCGCTGACCGCGATCATGACCGGCATCAGCTACGCCACGTCGGCGGAGATGGCCAAGGAGCTCGGCCCCTTCCCCGGCTACAAGAAGAACGCCGGCCACATGCTGCGGGTGATCCGCAACCACCGCCGCGCCGCCCATGGCGAAAGCCGTGGCTATGAGGCGCTGGCCGTCAACCCGGTGCCGCTGGATTACGCCAGCGTGCCGCAGACCGCGCTGATCGAGCACGCCAAGGCCGCCTGGGACAAGGCGCTGGAGCTCGGCGAGCTCCATGGCTACCGCAACGCGCAAGTTACGGTGGTGGCGCCGACCGGCACCATTGGCCTGGTGATGGATTGCGACACCACCGGCATCGAGCCCGACTTTGCGCTGGTGAAATTCAAGAAGCTCGCCGGCGGCGGCTACTTCAAGATCATCAACCGCGCCGTGCCCGAGGCGCTGCGCGCGCTCGGCTATCGCGAAAGCGACATCGCGGAGATCGAGGCCTATGCCGTCGGCCATGGCTCGCTCTCCAATGCGCCCGCGATCAACGTTTCCACCTTGAAAGCCAAAGGCTTCACGGACGAAGCGCTGAAAAAGGTGGAAGCGGCGCTGCCGACCGCGTTCGACATCAAATTCGCCTTCAACAAATGGACCTTTGGCGAAGACTTTTTGCGCGACACCTTGAACATTGCCCCGGAAGCCATTGCCGCGCCGAACTTTGACCTGCTCACCGCGGTCGGGTTCTCAAAGCGCGAGATCGAGGCCGCCAACGTCCACATCTGCGGCGCGATGACGGTGGAAGGCGCGCCGCACCTGAAGGCCGAGCACTACAGCGTGTTCGACTGCGCCAACCCCTGCGGCAAGGTCGGCAAGCGCTACCTCTCGGTGGAAAGCCACATCCGCATGATGGCGGCATCGCAGCCGTTCATTTCCGGTGCGATCAGCAAAACCATCAACATGCCGAACGACGCCACCGTGGAGGATTGCAAGTCCGCTTATCTCCTCTCCTGGAAGCTCGCCCTGAAGGCCAACGCGCTCTACCGCGACGGCTCAAAGCTGTCGCAGCCCTTGAACTCGCAGCTGATCAGCGACGAGGACGAGGAAGAGGATGCGATCGAGGCGTTTTATGACAAGCCGATGGCCGCACGCACCGCGCAGCTTTCGGAGAAAGTCGTCGAACGCCTGGTCGAGCGCATCATCGTGATGCGCGAACGCGAAAAGATGCCGGATCGCCGCAAGGGCTATACCCAGAAGGCCGTGGTCGGCGGCCACAAGGTGTACTTGCGGACCGGCGAATATGACGACGGCCGGATCGGCGAGATCTTCATCGACATGCACAAGGAAGGCGCCGCACTCCGCTCCTTCATCAACAACTTTGCCATCGCCGTCTCGCTCGGCCTGCAATACGGCGTGCCGCTGGAGGAATATGTCGACGCCTTCACCTTCACCCGCTTCGAGCCCGCCGGACCCGTGCAGGGCAACGACTCGATCAAGTACGCGACCTCGATCCTGGACTATGTGTTCCGCGAACTCGCGGTCAGCTACATGGGCCGGTTCGACCTCGCCCACGTAGATCCCTCCGAATCCAACTTCGATGCGATGGGCAAAGGCGTCGAGGAAGGCAAAGTGCCGGAGCAGCCCAACAACAAATATCTGTCGAAGGGCCTGACCCGCTCGCGCAGCGACAATCTCGTGGTCATGCGCGGCAACAGCGAGCCGCCGACCGAAGCCCGCGCCTCCGGCAATGTCACCACCATGGCGTCGCACGGAGCAACCGCGCGCGGCAACGACACCGTCGAAGGCGCGGTCGCGCTGAAGCAGGAAGCCCAGCACGACCTGTCGCCGACCGAAAAGCTCGAAGCCCTGCAATGGAGCAAGGCCGGCGCCGCTCAGCAGGCAGCACCGTCAAAGGCCGAACGCCGGGCTGAGGCCAAGGCCAAGGGATATGAAGGCGAGATGTGCGGCGAATGCGGCAACTTCACCTTAGTGCGGAATGGCACGTGCATGAAGTGCGACACATGCGGGTCGACGACGGGGTGTTCATGAGGCGCTGATTAAACTAGCAAGTAAAACACGCAGACTGAACGGCGCCTTAAGGCGCCGTTTTCGTCGCACAGCACCGGCAATGAAGCATTCTCGTTAAAGAACTCTAGACTCCAAAGGGATGAGATCAATGAGCCGGGTCGAACGTGATCTTTATCCCGGCTATAGCCACGACGACAGATGCGTCTGCGCAAACTGCTTCGAAGATGAAGACCTTCAACGCTTCATTCGCCATAGTGCGACACAACACAAATGCTCATTCTGCGGAAGCCGGGCTAAATCTGCGCCGTTGGAGGAAGTTGCAGGTTTCATCGAAGGTCGCATGGAAGAGTTCTATGGTAAGGCTGTCGAGCAACTTCCCTACGAGAGTAGAGAGGGCGGATATCAGGGGGCTGGCATACCGACACCGATGATTTGCTATTCGGCAAAATTGGTCTGGACCTTCCGAGAGACGATGACGGCACGCTCCACCAAGCGCTTCTCGATGAAATTGGCGACGATGAGTGGTGTGACTACGACTGGCTCACTTTAAATTTTGACCAAAGCCTAAAATCGGGTTGGCAGGACTTCTGTGCAAAGGTGAAACATACCCGCCGTTTCTTCTTTCATAAGCTGGGCGGTGAGGACAGTGGCCATCCCGACGACAGATCATTTTTTACGCTGCTGTTTGATATTGCTCAATTAGTCGATGATCTTGATCTAATCAAAAATATTCATCCGGAATTTTCTCTCTATCGCGCCCGCCCCAGGAGCAGCGCAAACGTCAAATGTAAAACAGCAAGGGAATTAGGGCCTCCGCCTGAAGAATTTGCGACGCAAACGAACAGAATGAACCCGCCGGGTATTCCAATGTTCTACGGTGCAGAAACAGCAGCTTTGGCAATAGCTGAAATCCGCAATTCGCTATTCTCTCTCGGCCGCTTCAAGACGAACCGCACCGTTCGAATTTTGGATTTAGCAGCCCTACCGAAGGTACCAGGCTTCTTCTCGTCAGCAAGCCAGCGAAAAAGACTGGGACTATCGTTTCTCCGAGAATTCTCAAAGCTGATAAGCGAACCCGTTAAGCGCGACGACCGAACGCACGTCGACTATATTCCGACACAGGTCTATACGGAATTTCTGCGCGACTTTAAGTTTAAGGAAGGGGCTATCGACGGTATTCGATATAATAGCGCGACAGGTATTTCTGGCGCGAACGTAGTTTTATTTGCTACAAGCGAAAACGTGCAGGATAAGAAAGATATGCCGGACCCGAGCCAATGGTTGCGCTTGGTTTCCGTAAAGCACTCGTAAGCATAGCGCGTAGGATGGGTGGAGCGAAGCGATACCCATCAATCGGTTCTTCATGTTGACGGGTTTCGCTAAGGGCTCAGCCCCATCCTACGCGCTACCGGAACGTTGGTCCGGCTTGAGGCAGGAAACGGGCGACCCGTTTTTCGAGCATTCGCACCAGGACCGGATCCATGAATTCGTAGTCATCGGGAATGTCGAGGCAAATTACCCGCTTGCCCTTCAAATGAGGGCGAAACTGACGGGCCAGCTTGTTGCGATGCGTCTTCTCCATAACGAAAATTACGTCGGCCCAATCGACCTGTTCTGAGGACAACAACACGCCGGCGCCGGACGAGATGCCGGCCGAATCCGTCTCGACCCCCGGCCAGGTCGAAAAGACCTGCTCGGCGGTAGGGCTGCGCAGACGATTGGCGCTGCAGACGAATAGGACGTTCATCATGCTCCTCAATGCCACCTTGAGCCCGTAGCCCGTAGGATGGGTGGAGTGAAGCGATACCCATCAATTTCGGCTCCTGATATGATGGGTTTCGCGAAGAGCTCAACCCATCCTACAAGCTACACGCACCGCCCGTCCTCCTCTCCCAAAACGCATGTCAAGAAAAAGCAAGAGCTTCGTTCTTCGCCTTCGCCGCTGGCGGTCGGGCGCACATTGGACGCGACGGACGCTTGCGAAAGCGCCGCGGGCCGCTCGGATCGCGGGCGTCGTCGCGATCCTGCTTGCGGCCCTCACGCTGACGAACCTCCTTTATCACGTGATCCACAAGCCGACCGAGCTGTTCTTCTTTGTCGGCCATCGGCTCGACAAGGAACCATCAGAGACGTGGCGGCAATATGGTGCGCTGTTCCGCACCTATTCGACCCATTCGATCACGCCCGAACTATTGGCCGCGCTGGCGCAGGTCGAGAGCTCGGGCAATCCGGTGGATCGCACCTACTGGCGATGGCGATGGAGCCTCAATCCGTTCGCGATCTACCAGCCCGCCTCCAGCGCCGTCGGCCTCTTCCAGACGACCGATGGCGCCTACGCCGAGGCCGCGCGATTCTGCATCCGAGACAATGCGGTTACGGATACCGGCTGCGGGTTCACCAGCCTCTATTTCCGCGCGTTCCCGAGTCATGCCATCGAACTTGCATCCGTGTATCTCGACCGCCATGTGGCTGATGTTCTCACCCTCGCGGGCGATGTGAAGCCAAACCCGCAGCAGAAGCAGGATCTGGCTGCCTTTATCCATCTCTGCGGCGCGGGTCCGGCCACCGCTTACGCACGCCGTCACTTTCAGATGATGGCCGGCGAACGGTGCGGCGATCATCTCGTTGCGGCCTATATCTCCAAGGTCAACGCGATGAAGCGGCAGTTCCTGCGCCTCGCAGCCGATGGCAGCAACTAGCGCGCAGGATGGGTGAGCGATACCCATCAATTTCGATTCCTGATGTGACGGTCGCAAAGAGCTCAACCCATCCCAGGGGCTTTTCTCGTAGCACCGTCTGCCCTTCCCGATCGGTCTCCTCAAGGCGTAGGCTCTCGCCGCGGAAAGTTGACTGGCATTCAAACTGGGGGATCACCATGAACGGAAATCGAACCTACGGAGTTCGGGTCGAGGGCGCGAAATACGGTGTGGGCTTCGGCTCTGCCTTGGCCATCGCGATATCCTATACCAACAACCACTCGATCCTGTGGGCGATCATTCACGGCATCCTGGGCTGGCTCTACGTGATCTACGTCGCGCTGTTTGGATGAGCCGGCCCACGGCATGACCGTGATTTCGATTCAGTCGCAGGTGGCTTACGGCCATGTCGGCAACAGCGCCGCGGTGTTTCCGATGCAGGTGCACGGCATCGACGTCATAGCCGTGCCGACCACCCTGCTGAGCAACCGGCCGGGTTACCCGACCCTCCGCGGCGGGGTGCTCGATGCGGCAGTGGTCGCCGATCTCCTGCTCGGCGTCGAGGAGCGCGGCGCGATCGAGACGTGCCGGATGATCCTGTCGGGCTATCTCGGCTCGGCTGAGATCGCCGCTGTGGTCGCGGACTTCGTCGCGCGCGCCAAGGCCCACAACCCGGCGCTCAGCTATTGCTGCGATCCTGTGCTCGGCGATCGCGACAGGGGCCTGTTCGTCCACGCTGACATCCCGCCGCTGGTGCGTGACCTTCTGTGCCCGCCGGCCGATATCATCACCCCCAATCATTTCGAGTTCGAATGGCTGTGCGGAACCAGGGCCAGCACGACCGATCAGATGATCGCGCTGGCGCAAGGTCTGCTGGCGCGCGGTCCATCGACCATCATCGTCACATCAGCCGAGTTGGCCGACACCTCGGACGACGAGATCGAAACCGTTGCCATCGAACAAACCCAGGATGGATTGAAGGCCTGGCGCGTGCGCACGCCGAAGCTGCCCATCAATCCGTCCGGGACCGGCGATCTGTTCGCGTCGCTGTTGGTGTCCGCGCGCGTTCAGGAAAAGGACACGCCAGACGCGGTGATCCACGCCGCATCCGCGCCTACGCGCTCAGCCTCGAAAAAGCCGGCGTCCAATTTATCCCTGAGAATGGCGGGGGTGCCGGCGTGAGGCCGGCGAAGCGCGCCCGTCGGGCCAAGTAGAGTGCAGCCCGAGCCGCGGACCGCCGTCCCATAGGAGCGCGATCACATGTACTCAACAAGATTTTAGAATGTCGAGGTCGTGCAGAACGTGCGTCGTCTCCTATCTACCGTGAGAGAGGACGTCGTCCCCTATCTACGATGAGAGAGGACCAATCATGATAACGACCAGACTGGCGATTGCCACGCTCGTGGCTATGGGGCTGGCGGGTGTGCCCTTTGCTGCGCAAGGGAAGAAGTACAAGCACATCAGGCACTACGTCTCGACGATGCAACCCGATAGTTATGGGATGTCCGGAATGTCGACAACGCGATCCGGAACTTATGGGACATCCGGAACTTCTGTTGGAACTGTCACCGCTCCGTCAGTGGGATCGTACTATTGGCCTTCGGTAGGCGTGACAAACGCAGTCCCCACCTGGAGCAACACTACTTCTCCCGTTCGCAGGTAAAGCGAAATGCCACCCCCCGCGGCATCCGTGCCCTTAAGGTCAAAGCGAGTCTGTTAAAGCCAACTCGCGAAAAGTCCGGATGCCCGGACGCCGTCAAGATAACATTGCTTTGCGGCATCGCGGCGCGAGAGCGAGTTTCTATTTTCGCTCTTTTATCTGGCCGCTGCTATCGACGACGAGCGACACCTCCTTGCGGCTCTTTCAGTCCCGAGGGGAGACTGCATATTCCCCTGCGCGTTTATTGGTTTGCGCCGATCGCAAAAGCAAGAGGGGCAATGATCGAGAGCGCGGCATCACCAATTTGTGCGAACCAATAGTTCGCCGTCAATTCTCGCGGCACGCTACGCTGCGCTATTGTCTTCTGCGGGTTACGGCCGATCAAGCCGCCAACAACCGATCGAATTCGGAAGGCGCGTAGGATTTGCCGTCGGTATCGGTGATGACGACCCGCCAGCCCTCGCTCACCCAGATTCGTGCCTTGGCTACGATGACCAGGGAACTCTTTCTTTCGATCTTTACCGTCTCGTTCTCGCGTTCTGCGATCATCCTGTAGGCCAACTCGGTTTCCCCGCGCGCATCTGTGATTTGCCCCATGGTGACAGCGGGCTTTGACCGCAATTCGCCCAGAACGTGACAATTTGGTGCCGCGATTAAAGCGCGATTGCGCAGCGGGTTCGGACGTTGAGACCAACGCGCCGGTCGCGCGGCGGAAAAGCGCTGGAACACTTAAGGGAGCCCGGCGCGCACCGATGGTGGCATGAACCCTGCATAGGCTGAACTAGCCGGGTATCCCTCATCAATAAAGGTCACCATGCTTGTTACTCTTGTCGCTGTTCTCTGCAACAGCCAGCTCTGCCTGGAGAAAGTCGTTACCACCAGTGAGCAATCGGGCATCACCATGACTGCCTGCCAGGTCAACGCGCAAATGGGCATCGCCGAATGGCTTGCCAACGGCCCGTATCATGAATGGAAGTTGCAAAGTTACAAATGCGTGATGGGCAAATACATTCCCAAGGGCACAGCTTGAAGTGCGCGCCGGCCCGTAGGCACAATCGTAAGGCACAATAGCCGACGGGTCGCGCGAATGCGCGCCCGATGATAAATTCCGCGGATTCCGCCAGTGCGTGGATGCGGTCGGCGTCATACACTTCACTATTGCGCCCTGGTTGGTCGAACGATCACCCTCGTCGTCGAGACGGCCGATCGGAATGCGTTTCGAAAGCGCGCAGGATCGGTGGAGCGAAGCGAGACCCATCGATCACGGTTCATGTCGATGGGTTTCGCAAGGGGCTCAACCCACCCTAAAGCGTTGATCTTGCTGCCGCCGGTTCCAGTTCCCGCGACGCTGTTGCCATTGACGGCCTCAACCTCTCCACCCTGTCGCCTTGCTTTGGTCAAACCTGGCTGGCGTTTGGAGCGGTGTAGAGGATCGTCGACTAGCGTAAATCCGCCGGCCGCCCTGATGCGGGTGACATTGGACCAAGTAAGGAGCGCCAATGCAATCCACGCTGACACCGCAAGAAACCGATCCGCACGACGTGTTTGTGCTCGAGCCCGACGCCGTACTGGCTGCACGCGCGGATAAAGCGTCGCCCAACCTGGCGCCCGACGCCATGAGCCGTCCTTCGGATCGGCAGACCCGCGTGGTTTCAGACGTTTTCGCCGACGCGTCTATTCCAACGGTCGATACGACGTTTCGCGCCGCTGACGTCGACAAACTCAGGGCCCCGGGCGACCGGTCGGTGGCATTCGTTGGCTTCGTGTTCGCGCTGTGCAGCACTGTCGCTGTCGCGGCCTGGACGCACTACGGCGATACGGCCAAACAGATGATCTCGAACTGGGCGCCGTCGTTCGTTTTGAGTTCGCCGTTCGTCCTGACTTCATCACCTCCGACAGAAAAGCCTCCCCTCGCCGAACAACCGAGCTCATCTCCCGTTCAAGCAGCCGCGACGGATCAAGCACCGGCGCAACCGGCGCCTGAGGCTCAGCCCTCGGAAGCCGCCGCACCGGCGGTGGCCGCCTCCCCTCCGGAGTCGGCGCAGTTGCTGCAGTCAATGGCGCGCGATCTTGCAACGATGGGTCAACAGATCGCGCAGCTCAATGCCAGCATTGAGCAGCTCAAGGCCGGCCAGGCACAAATGTCCCGCGACATTGCCAAAACTTCCGAGGCCAAAACTTCCGATTCCAGGACGTCTGAGCAGAGCCTGCGACCCCGGATATCAGCGCTTCCGCCGCGGCCGGCCGCAGCGCCGGTGCGCAAGCCGAGGCCGGCCTATTCGTATGCCCAACCTGCGGTGACCTCTACCTTGCCGCCACCGCAAGCCGCTGCGCCTCCCGCGCTGTCGCAGCCTGCGCTGTCACCGCCTGTGGCACCACCGCAAGCCACAGTTCAGCCGGAGGGCGATCCGGTGGTGCGGCCGCCGATGCCCCTGCGCTAGCGCGTATCCGCCATCACTGAAAACTGGCGCAATACGCTTCGCTATTGCGCCCGACGTCCCTCACCTCTCAGAAATCATCCAACACTGGCGGATCGAACCAGTTCGTCAGCGACAGGCCGCCGTCGACAACAATTGCAGCGCCGGTGACGTAGGCCGATATCCGGTTCGACAGCACCGCCAGCGCCATCGGGGCCAGGTCTTCGCTGCGGCCGAGACGGCCGAGCGGGATGTGTTTCGACAGCGACGGATCGGCGACGAAGCCGCCCGCGGCGATGGCGCCGGGCACCAGCGCATTGACGCGGATTCCAAAACGGCCGAAGGTCTTGGCTAATTCCCTCACCAGCATCGCCATTGCCGCTTTCGCCGTCGAGTAGTGCGGCAGGTTGCGCGGCGTATCGGCGTGCAGCGACGTCAGCAACAGGAACGAGCCGGGCTCACGGGCCGCGATGAGCTGACGTGCGAGTTCGCGCGAGAGGTGAAAGCCGGCGTCGATATTCACCGCATGCATTTGCTGCCAGGTCTCGCGGCTGACCGCAAAGGCATGATCGGCCTCGCGCCGAAGCGGCGAGGCGCTGTGAACGAAATGGGTCACCTGCCCCACCGCCGCTCGCGCGTCCGCCAGCAGCGCATCGCATGAACCGAGCTGTGAGAGATCGCCGACCCAGGGCACCGCCAGTTCCGGCCGCGGCGACGCCGCCACCGCCTCCGTCACTCTATCTTGATGCACATCAGCGAAGACGGTTCGCACGCCTTCACCGACCAGCGCCTGCGCGATCGCGCGGCCAATGCCGTTCCCCGCACCGGTGACAAGAGCGGCTTCGCGCGTGGGGTCGAATGGATGACTGAACAGACTCATGGTTGTCGGAACTCCGGTTGCGATAAACGCTGTGCATTGGCTCTGCGTGGGCAGCTCAGAGAATTGCCAACATAACACGAGAGGCGTGATTTGCCCGACGGGCACACCGGTGATTTGGCTGTCCAGACCCATCTCGCAAAATTGTTCGCTTTCCCCGTTGCTAGAAACATCCTTATAAGCCGCGTCGTCTCGTCCCTCAGAGGGGCGTATCGCGATCGTCACGGACGCGGGGCGGGATGCGGTGGACGCGGCAGCGGCGGGCGCGCGATGGGGTGGCAGGGCGGGTCCAATGGACTCGTGAGCGATCAACAGCGCGCTGACGAACGACGCTATTGCGGACGGTGAAGCCGTGTGGTCCTGGCATCCGTTGCTGGTGTCAAGTTGGCGGAGGCGAAGTCGGCCCAACCGGGCGCGGACGCACCTTAATCCGCTGATAACGGTGACAAGAACGAATTCGTCGCCGGGGAGAGCACGAAATAAGCCGTTAAAACCATTGCGTGCGGGAATGCCGGGTGAACCGGTGCGACCGTGGTGACTACACTCGTGTGCCACACCACCCTTTGCACACGAGACTGCGGGTGCGGCGGGCACCCGGCATTCCCCACGCCCTCTGTTTTTGGAGGCGAAGGATTCATGCACGACTCGGGCGCATCGCGCCGCGAGAATGCGGAACCGCGTCCCGCAGCTCTCAATACGGCGGCGGCTTCTTCGTCCGCTGCGCTTTCGCCGCTTCGATCCACCACGTCAGATCATCGGCGAAACGGGGAAACGCCTGCTCCAGTGCTTTTCCTCCCGCGCCGATCGGCTTGCCGTCCTCCGACAAACTTTGCGAAATGGGTCCTGCCGCGATCGTGCTCGAAATCACCACCATGCCCATCTCGGAGAGCGTGCCGTGCCACGCGGTGGCGGCGCGCGCGCCTGCAAAACGGCCCGCTGAATAGCTGGCGATGGCGGCGGGACGCCAGAACCACTCCTCGAGAAAATGATCGGTGAGGTTCTTCAGGCCCGGCTGGATGCCCCAATTGTATTCGCCGGTGATGAAGACAAAACCGTCGGCGTCGCGGATTTGACCTGCGAGTTTTTCCAGCACGAGAGGCGCCTCGCCTTTCGGATATTCCTTGTACATCCGGTCCAGCATCGGCAGGCCTACTGCTTTGGCATCGATCAGTTCGACGTCGTCGCCGCGGCCGCGCAGCCCTTCGACGACGAACTGCGCAAGGCGAATGCCCATGCGGTTCGATCGGTAAGAGCCGTAAAAGACGAGAATGCGATGGGTCATGTCATCCACACGCTATCACACGCGTCCCTCCTTGTTAAACGGAGGAACCCTCCGTATATTAGCCGGAGATACCCTCCGTTTACGGGTCTGGCTGGTGATTGGCAACGCTCACCAGCGGCTTGGAGTGAAACGGAGCATGGCTAAAACATCGGAGAACACATGTCAGGATCATTTGGAGCCACATCCACGACGGACGAGGTGCTTGACGGCGTAGACCTCCGCGGCAAGCGCATCCTGGTCACCGGCGTATCGGCCGGGCTTGGCGTCGAGACCGCCCGCACCCTGGCCGCGCACGGCGCCCAGGTGGTCGGCGCCGTGCGCAACCTGGACAAGGCCAAGGCCGCGACCGAACAGGTTCGCGCGCAGGCGGCGAACGGCGGCGGGCTGGAGCTGGTGGAGCTCGATCTGGCGTCGCTGGCCAGCGTGCGCGCCTGCGCCGACGGCCTGATGGCCGCCGACAAGCCATTCGACCTCATCATCGCCAACGCCGGCGTCATGGCTTGCCCGAAGAGCCAGACGTCCGACGGCTTCGAGACCCAGTTCGGCACCAACCACCTCGGCCACTTCGTTTTCGTCAACCGCATCGCCTCGCTGCTAAAGCCCGGCTCGCGCCTGGTCAACCTGTCCTCGGCGGGTCACCGGTTCTCCGACGTCGATCTCGACGACCCGAACTTCGAGCACACGCCCTATACCGAGTTTGGCGCCTATGGTCGCTCGAAGACCGCCAACATCCTGTTCGCTGTCGAGTTCGACCGGCGGCACAGGACGAACGGCGTACGGGCCACGACGGTGCATCCCGGCGGTATCCGGACCGAGCTTGGCCGCTACATGACCGCCGAAATCGGGCAGCAGATGATCGAGCAGATAAACGCGGCGAATGCGGCTTCAGGCCTGCCAGCCTTCAGTTGGAAAACCATCCCGCAGGGCGCGGCGACCTCGGTCTGGAGCGGCATCATGGCCGCTGCCGATGAAGTCGGTGGCCGTTATTGCGAGGACTGCCACGTGGCGGAACTAGTCGAAGGCGACGGCATCCGCGGCGGCGTCCGCGCCTACGCCCTCGATCCAGACCACGCCAAGGCGCTCTGGGCCAAGAGCGAGGAGATGGTGGGTGAGCACTTCTGACAGCGCGTAGTGCGCAGCTCCTAGGGCGGATTGGCTATCGCGCACGGTTCGCCGTCGACCCGTTCGATCGCGTCACCTATCCGGACCTCGCCGCCCTCGATCACGCGAGCCGCGATTCCGCCATGGCCGCGCACGGCGTTGTAGCCGCCGGGACCGAGCGCTTCCTCCATGCGGCTGCACGGCGCGCACTCACCGGATCCCTCAAGCAGCGCAGCACCGACGCGGAAGCGCCGGTCCTTCAGAGCCAGCAGGTTGATGCCACGCGTGACAAGATTTCGGCGCAGGAGTTCGGGGGCGACTTCCGTCATGCCGAGAAAGGCAGCCATGGCCGCCAAGTCCTCGATCGCGATCACGGTGATCTGACGGGGCCCATTTCGTTTGGTGTCGTAATGATCGCCCTCGATCCCCTGCCCGGCGATCAGTTTTGCCGAAACCGGAGCAAGGATTGGCGACCTACGGGCTGGACGCAGGCCGATCCACTCCAGCCGGCCCGGTCGCATCGGACCGGCCAGCAGCCGGCCAATGGGAGAGTCAGGAGATAACGCCACCATGTTTTCTTAGCACATCCAAATGTGCGGCCGTTGTGAACATTGGTCACGTGTCATGAGCGACGGGCGAAGTCTGGCTTTCGACTTTGGTACAAGGCGAATTTTCCGAACATTAAGCAAAACGCGGATCGCGGCAAAAATTCACCACAATCTTTTTTGGAAATAATTCTCTTCGATCAGGAGACCCTCCTATGCGGACAGTAAGCGCGATCTTCGTTGGATCGATTGCCGCCCTCGCTATTCTCACTGCGCCGGTCCTGGCAAAGACTTCCGACGCTCAGCAAACCGACGATAAAGCGACTTCACCGTCGTGCCATTCGTACGAACAGAATCCGGATGGATCATGGAAGCCGCTTCCATGTCAGGAGCTGGGTTCACCGGCACAACCGCAACGCAAGCCGGCCACCCGAAGCGTGGACGGATCGTCTCACTGACGAAAGCCCCCGTCCAACCGGCGATGCCTTATTGGCTCGGCTCGTAAGGCGGATTGGCGCGTCGTAATCCGCTTTCGAAATCAGGCGGAATTTATCATCGCGGCGCATTCGCGCGGCCCGTTGGCTGTTGCGCCCTACGAAGCTGCGACGTCTCAAATCGAACCTTCCTGCCCGCATGCGCGACTAAAAACTAGGATGAGCTCCATTCCCGAAGGCGCGTGCCCCTATCGGGCGAAGTTGAGACAGGGATTCAGATGTCGCCCACGTTGATAGCTGCTTTCTTTGCCGTTTTGGGATTCGTTTCACTTTGGTCGATCATGAACGATCTCGGCACGGGAAACGCATCGACCCGCGGATCAACCATCAATGTTCGTGAAAAACCCGGCGGGTTTTACCTTGTCGTGTTTTGCAAGGCGGCTTTCGTCTGCTTCGCCATCGCCGTTGTCTTGCATGCGCTCGGACTGATCGGCGATCCCTTTGTCTGGATGAGGCAGACGTTCCCTTTCCTGATGCCGAGGTAGGCGGGCGGCGCATGCGTCGCCCCTTGAAAACTTGGAAGCCCTGACTAGCTGCAATTTGATGGACGGTTGAGCCTTCGGGTTCCTGTCGCGAAGGCCCTGCTGACCCCCCTCGGCAGGGCCTTTCGTTTTCTGTCAGGCTGGCGATCTTGGGCGCCGGCTCAGCCTTTTCGCCAAGGTTTCCATATCCTCTTTCCTGCCGCTGCGGAGCAGGTTGGAAAACTCCTCGGAATCAACCGAGGGGGTCGGATATTCTGTCGGCCGGTGCTTGTTCCGGTGTCTCCAGAAGAGGCTGAGATACCTCAGTACAATCCGCAGCTTCCTCATTTCGATTCTCTTGCCGCCTTACATGGCGGTCACGCAGCGGTCACCGGCTTTCTCATTTCATCGCAGGCGCGGACGATGCTTCCTTCCGCGCGATCGGCGCCACGGGAGAACCGGGACCGATCTTCTGCAGATTGCCGGTGATCACGCGGTCACTCTCGGCAAGACCGATGACGCTGACGGATTCGCCGTCGCTCGGACCGAGCGTTACGAGCTTTTGCTCGGCCTTGCCGTCCGCCCCGACCACATAGACATACTTGCCGAGTTGACTGGAGCCCAAGGCAATCTGAGGAACGAGCATGGCATTCGGCTCGTCGCGCACGTGAACGCGAACGCGGACATATTGACCGGGAAGCAGCGTGAACTTGGGATTGGCGACCGTGGCGCGTGCCGTGATGGTTCCTGTCGCACGATCGACGGTGTTGTCGATGAAGGTCAGTTCGCCGGAATAGGTCATCGACGCATCGTCCGGTAGCGAGACGTTCGCGATGACACGTCCGGCATCCCGCGCGGCCTGAATCGCCGCAAGGTCCCGCTCGCTTGGGTTGAACGTTACGTAAATCGGGTCAAGCTGCACCAGCGTGTTGAGCGTCAAACCCGAACCGCCTACGAGCGTGCCCACCGGCGCTCGGTTGCGACCGAGCCGTCCCGGGAACGGCGCACGAATTTCCGTATAGGCAAGATTGATCTCCGCGGTTCTCACGGTCGCACTGTCCATGGCGACCGACGCTTCGCTTTGACCGAGCGTGCTGGCGCGCTGATCATAATTATCCTTGGCCAGAAATCCGGTTTTGACCAGTTCGTCGCCACGATGAAAGTTGGAACGCGCGTAGTCGAGCGCGGCGACATTACGCTGCGCCTGTGCTTTGGCCTGATCGAGCGCGGCGCGATAGTCGCGGTCGTCGATCTTGTAAAGAAGTTCACCCTCCTTCACGTTGGCGCCGTCCGCGGCCGGCTGCGACTGGATATAACCGGCAGCCTTCGCCTGCAGCGAGACCTCGCGAATGGATTCGGTGCGAGCCGAATATTCAAGATAAACCGGCAAGGTCCGTTTGACGACGGACGCGATCGGGACCGGCATCGCAGGCGGTCCCGATGGTGCTGCCGACGCGGTCGCCGGACCACTTCGATACGAAGTAACAAAGCCGACCGCGGCCACACCAAGGACGGCGGCGCCGCCTAACCAGATTTTCCAGTTTCGCATGGGTTCTTCCTATTTACTCGGCCGGCGCGTGCAGCGCCGCCGATGAATGCGATGTTTCTTTCGAGTGACCCCGTTCGCGCAGCCCCTCGATGACGGCATAGAAGACGGGGACAAACAAAAGGGTCAGCAGAGTGGCAGCGAGCATGCCGCCAAACACGGTGGTGCCGATCGATTGCCGGCTGGCCGCTCCCGCCCCGCTCGCCGCCATCAGCGGCACGACGCCGAGGATGAAAGCGAAAGCCGTCATCAGGATCGGCCGCAGCCTTAGCCGCGCGGCTTCCATGGCCGCATCGACGATGCTCAAGCCTTCCTGCCGACGCCGCTTGGCGAACTCAACGATCAGAATCGCATTCTTCGCCGAAAGGCCGATCAGCATCACCAAGCCGATCTGCGAATAAACGTCAGTCTGCATGCCGCGCACGAACAGCGCGAGGAACGCGCCGAACAAAGCCAGCGGTACGGCGAACAGCACCATGAACGGCATGGTCCAGCTTTCGTACTGCGCAGCCAAAATCAGGAAGACGAACACAATGGCCAAGGTAAAGACGATCGTGGCGATCGATCCCGCCTTTAGCTCCTGATAGGTGATGCCGGTCCATTCGAACGCGAAATCACGCGGCAGCGCGATCGCCGCGGCGCGCTGCATCGCGGTGACCGCCTGCCCCGAACTGAAGCCGGGCGCCGGGCCGCCGTTCACCAGCGCGGAAGCGTAGTTGTTGTAATGCGGCACCGTCTCCGGACCGACGATCGGCTTCAACAGCCCGAGCGTACTGAGCGGGACCATGCCGCCGCCGGCATTACGGACATAGAGACGCGCCAGATCGCTCGCGGTCGCGCGCGACGCCGTATCCGCCTGCAACGTCACCCGGAAGGTGCGGCCGAACAGATTGAAGTCGTTGACGTACAGCGAGCCCAGGAAGATCTGCAGCGTGTTGAAAACGTCGGGAATATTGAGCCCGAGCAGCTTCGCCTTGGTACGGTCGAGGTCGTAGGTGAACTGCGGCGTCGACGTCGAAAACGATGTGAACAACTGCTGCGGACTGAGTTCGGGTTGCTTACGCGCCTCCGCGATCAGCGCCTGCGTCGCCTCGTTGAGCGCAAAACTACCGCGTCCGGTCAGGTCTTCCACCTGAAATTCGAATCCGCCTGTGGTTCCGAGGCCGGGGATCGACGGCGGGTCGAAACTCAGGACGAATGCCTCGGGAATCGCCAATAGCTTCATCCGCACATCGGCAACCATACGAGACGCGTTTTGCGAAGCAGGGCGTTCGTCCCACGGCTTGAGGATGGCAAACTCCACGGCGGAGTTGGACTGCGCGGCATTGGTCAGGAAGTTAAGTCCGCTGATCGAACCCACGATATCGACGCCGGGCGTCCCCTGCAGCACGTCGCGGACCTTTTCGGCGACCGCGTCGGTACGCTGCAAAGAGGCGCCGTCCGGCAACTGGATCACGACAAAGAAGTAGCCCTGGTCCTCGACCGGCAGGAAGCTCGAGGGAATCCGTTGCGACAAGAAAATCGTTACACCGAGGACGACCACGAACAGCGTCAGGACGAGCCAGCGCAACCGGATCAGGCCACGCACCAGGTTCGCGTATCCATGCGAGAGCCGATCGAATCCTTTGTTGAACCAGCGGAACAGCACGAAATCAGGCGGCGGACGGTGCCGCAGGAAGGCCGCACTCAGCGCGGGACTCAATGTCAGCGAGTTGAAGGCCGAGATGCCGACCGAGATCGCGACCGTGAGAGCGAACTGATTGTAAAGCCGGCCGGTAACGCCCGGAATGAACGCCACCGGAACGAACACGGCCATCAGGACCGCGGTGGTGGCGATGATCGGACCCGTCACCTCCGCCATCGCCGCCTGCGCGGCGCGCAGCGGCGGCAGGCCATTTTCAAGCTGACGCTCGACGTTCTCGACCACGACAATCGCGTCGTCGACGACCAGGCCGATCGCGAGCACCATACCGAGCAGGCTGAGCATGTTGAGCGAAAAGCCCATCACCTCCATCACCGCCAGCGTCGCGATCAACGACACAGGAATGGCGATGGTCGGAATCAGCGTCGTGCGCCAATTTTGCAGGAAGATGAAAACGACCAGGATGACCAGGATCAATGCCTCGGTCAGCGTGATGATCACGTCGCGCTTCGCCGCCGAGACGAACCGCGTGGTATCGTAATGCAGGCCATAGGCGATTCCCTTCGGAAAGCGCTGAGCCAGTTCGTCCATCTTGTCCTTGACGTGCTGCTGCAAGTCGAGGGCGTTGGAACCCGGCAACTGGAACACCGCCAGCACGACGGTCGGGTCTGGCCCGAACACTGCCGTCGAAGAGTATTGCAGCGCTCCCAATTCGACGCGGGCCACATCGCGCAGCCGCACGATCGCTCCGGTGGCCGGATCCGAACGCACCACGATATCCTTGAACTGCTCGGGATCGCTAAGCCGGCCGGTGGCGTTGACCTGCATCTCGAAAGGCGTACCGGGCGGCGATGGCGATTGCCCGATCTTGCCAGCCGCGACCTGAACGTTCTGCTCGGCGACGGCCTGTTGCACGTCGACGGCGGTAATGCCGAGCTTGGAGAGCTTGTCCGGATCAAGCCATAACCGCATCGAGTAGCGCCGCTCGCCGAAGATCTGGACGTCGCCGACGCCGGGAACGCGCTTCAGGGGATCGACGACCTGCAAATAGGCATAATTGCTGAGTGCCACCGGATCGACCGAGCGGTCCGGCGAAATCAGGTTCACGATCAGAACGAAATTTGGATTCTGCTTCTTGATGATGACGCCGGCCTGATTGACGATCGGCGGCAGCGAAGCCGCCGCCTGAGCCACGCGGTTTTGCACGTCGACCGCCGCAATGCTGAGGGGGTAGCCGACATCGAATGTGATCGTGATCGTCGACGAGCCGTCGTTGGAACTCGAGGACGACATGTAGGTCATCCCCTGCACGCCGTTGATCTGCTGTTCCAGCGGCGTCGTCACGGTATCGGCGACGACCTGTGCGCTTGCGCCCGGATAGACCGCGCTGACGACGACCTGGGGCGGCGTGATGTCGGGGAATTGCGAGACCGGCAGCAGGAAGTAGCAAATGGCGCCTGCCAGCACCATGATGACAGCGATCGACGAGGCGAAGATCGGGCGATGAATGAAGAAGCCAACCATGGATCCGATCCGGCCTTGACGACAGAGATTTGGGGGTGTTACCAGTAAGTAACAGGTCGGACATTACCGACCGGTAACACCCCAGTCAAGCGGGCGACGCAGCGATAATCAAACGAGGAAGCGAAATGCCCGACGCCCTTCCCGTCACCCCGCGGCCCCGCGAGCGGATTCTCGCCGCAGCCCGTGATCTGTTCCACCGCAACGGCATCCGCGGTGTCGGCGTCGATACGATTGCCGAGGCGGCCGGCACGAACAAGATGACACTCTACCGGCACTTCGATTCCAAGGACGATCTCATCGTTGCCTATCTTCGCGGCGTCGCGGCTGAAGCCGAGACGATGTGGCAGGACATTGCGCGCGAGCATCCGGGCGACATGCCCGCGCAGCTACGTTCATGGCTGGCGAAGGCGGCGGAATGCGTGGTCGCCGATGACCGGGGTTGCGATCTTGCGAACGCGGCGGTCGAACTGACCCAGGACGGGCATCCCGCGCGGCGAGTCATCGAGGAACTCAAGAACGACCAGCGCAATCGCCTCACCGCATTGTGTCGAGCCGTCGGTACAGCCGAGCCGGAGGTTCTGGCGGACACCCTCACGCTGCTCCTCGAAGGAGCCCGCGTTTCTCGCCAGGCCGCCGGCAGCAAAGGCCCGAGCGCGAAATTCATTCGAACGGCGGAGGCCGTGATCGAATCGTTCAAGACCAAGTCACATTCGAAGCGAAAGCAAGCTGCGCACAAGCGCTAGAGTCTGATTCAACTGGGTTGAATCAGACTCTAGCGCGGCCACCGGCTCTTTCGCGAGCCGCTCTGATTCGGAAGCTTCACCTTGAAGATCGTAAAGGGTCCGGAGCGCGGCAGATTGTTTTTGAACGCGACTTCCCACAGATGGGAATCGGCGATGTAGAGATAACCGCCGCTGATCGCAAAACCGTCCGCCCAGGAAAGCTTCGATGGGTTACTGACAAGGATTTTCGAGCGCAGCTTTCTGTCGGGAGCCAGGGTGAGTGCAACCACCGTGCGGTGTTCGAGATCGCCCGCATAAAGCGTCCCTCCATCCATGATGAGACCGCCGCTCAGCACGGAACTGCCGAGATACTCGACCTTCTTGGCAAGATCCACCTCGGAGAGCTTGGCATCGCGCAAGGCCGAAGTCGGCACGCGCCAGTAATTATGATCGGTCAGCGGACGAAAATAGAGCCACTGCGCATCCGGAGAAAGTGCGATACCATCGGCCTGTGTCGCCCTCACAGAGCCGTCCGGCCGCAGCGCGACCTCGTTGCCGATCATCAGGTGCTGGCTGGGATCGGCGAAGGTGGAACGGTTGCCAACCAGCACCTGCCGGGCTTCGCCCGACTTCAGATCGAGCACCACCAGGCTGCCCTTGCTTCCGGCATTGGTGAGATATGCGTAATCGTGCAGGATATCGACCCGCACATCGTTCAGGGAGTCTTTCGCCGAGACCACGCCCTTGAAATCATACTGCCGGATCACCCGGTTGGTAGACAGGTCGAACTCGACCAGCTTCGGCGGCAGCCGGTCCTGATCGACTTTCGACAGTGACGAGTCGAGTGCCCAAAGATGGTCCGACTTGTCGACCCATAGCGCTTGCACAGAAACCCATTCCGACTTGCCATTCCCTTGTTCACTGAAATTGTTCCAGGCGGCATCGGGATAAGGTGTGACCGCGCCGGTTTTGGGATCGACCTCGACCATGCTGAAGCGCGAGCGGACATTGGAGGATGGAGCCGTGGCGAATACCCTGCCTTTGGCTGAGACACCGATACCGACGAGTCGAAAATCGTCGCCGAACGCCTTCACGGTTTCCAGGGATGGCCCGATCTTGCCGGAAGCCTTCGCTTCACTTGAC
>JAQGKC010000123.1 GCA_028290305.1 Bradyrhizobium sp. | reverse complement strand
GTGGCGGAGCGCACCACTGGGCCCGTCAGCTCACCCAGCTTGGCCATGAAGTTCGGCTGATCCCGCCTGCCTATGTAAAGCCGTTCGTGAAGCGGCAAAAGAATGACGCGATCGATGCCGAGGCGATGTGCGAAGCAGCACAGCGTCCGAGCATGCGGTTCGTGGCCGTGAAGAGCGAACAGCAACAAGCGGCGGGTCTGGTGTTCGGACCCGTGACCTATTGGTGCGGCAGCGAACCCAGCTCATCAACGCGATCCGGGGGCATCTCACTGAATATGGTTGGATCGCACCCAAGGGGCCGTCGCATGTGGCGATGCTTGCCGACCTACTCGAAGAAGAGATGGCCCGTTCGCTTCCCGAAGCGGCCCGCGCCATGTTCCGATTGATGTTGGACCTGCTCGCCGGTCTCGACGGCAAGATCGCGGATCTCGACAAGGAAATCGCGCGCCGTGCTCGCGAGGATGAAGTATCGCGCAGGCTGATGACCGTTCCAGGCGTCGGCCCGATCTCTGCCACCGCAATCGCCGCCCTGGCGCCGCCGGCTGAGACCTTTGCCAAGGGCCGCGACTTCGCCGCTTGGCTCGGTCTCACGCCTCTTCAAAAATCCACAGGCGGCAAGCAAAAGCTCGGCGTGACATCCAAAATGGGCCAACGCACACTCAGGCGCCTCCTCATCATCGGCAGCAGCGCCGTCGTGCTTCAGGCAAGCAAGCGCGGCGCACCAAAGGGTTCGTGGCTCGAACAGACGCTGGCTCGCAAGCCACGCATGCTGGTAACCGTTGCGCTCGCCAACAAGATGGCGCGGATCATCTGGGCGCTACTTGTAAAGCAGGAAAACTACAGAGCTCCGGTCGCCGCCAAGGCGTGAGCCTGGCAGGCCTGAGGTCGTCGCAGGTGTAGTCGGTCGAAGGAGGGTATGGCGCAACAGTCCGCGAGACAGGCCCGGAAGAACCAGATGAACCCATCGTGCCTAGAGCACGCATTTATGATTCGGTTCCGGTTCCGCGAACTCCCATACGGGCCCGCAGCTCCATCGCTGCATCAGAGGCCGGACAGATGGCAGCATCCGACTACGTGCCGATCTTCTTCAAAAACCGCTTGCATCTCGCGGGGCGTCCACAGATGGGTTCACACCCTAGTTTCGGGCTACGGCCGGCGGACCGAATCCGCGGGCTGCGCATCGGCCTGCGGTGCGCAGCCTATGTCCCGAGACCCCAACTCGCCCGGCCCTAATAGCCATCGGCTTTTCTCGTTTTTTGGTGCGGATATTTTGGCGGCATTGTATCGCAAGTTCGGATGCCCTATACGAAGACAACGGAGCATCACATGACGCTGTTGAGCAAGATTTTCACCACCAGAACTCTGGTACAGATTATTTTTGTGCTGACGGCAGTTGTGGTCTTGAAGGCGATGAGCGCGCATTACGATTTTAGCTGGGCCACTGCGTTAGCGGCGGGCTAGTCAGCCTCGGCTGGGACGGTAACGCCAGTCACCCCTAGTGCTCGTGAACAAAATGCTGAGTCCTTCACCGGCTAGTCCCGCCGTCTAGCCAGCAAGAGCGGATTCGAGCCATATTTGTTGGGCCCGATGGTGCCGCGCAGGCAGCCGATTTCAACAAACCCCCAGATCGAGAGCGCAAAGCCCGCCAGCGCCAGGACGTATTGCAGCACGGTGCCGGCTGCTCCCGCAAACCATGCGGCTTTCGCAAGCTGGCCAAGCAACGCCGGTAGCCCGTAGAACACCAGCAACCACCACGCGCTTTTGTCGCGGTCCTGCAGCCGTTCGGTGTGGATGGCGAAACCCCACATCAGCCATGGGATCAAGATGATCACGACCATGATGACGAAGAGCGGCGCGGCGAGGCCGGCGGCGGTGAACAGGATGACACCGACGAGTAGTCCCGCGACGCTAAACGTAACAAGCGAGCGCCAGTATTTGGCCCGGTTGATACGCCCGTTGGCGCCGAACAGGAATTCGAACAGATCTTCCATGAAGCCTCTGCATGAAAATGCGCCGGCAGACCCGGCATACGGGCATGTGTCGTCGGGAAATGGATAGGGGTTCAAGGTAGACCTGCCGCCCAGCGACGATCGAAGTATTCTTCAACTTTCTCAAGAGGATAGACCTGGGCTGGAACAAACCCGTCGGGTCGGCGTTTTCCAGCACGTCCGTCGGATGATGTCATGTTGCATCGGCGCAATTTTCTGATTTCCGCTGCGCTCTGGTTTGCCGGGACGACGTCTTTGACGCGCGCGGAGATTATCCGCGAGAAAATGCCTTGGGCGCCTTATCCTTCGTCGGCTCCGGATGGTGCGCGGCCAGGTCCCTGGCTATTCTTCACGTCGGATGAAGCCAACGCCATTGAGGCCATTGTCGACCGCATCATTCCGCCTGACCCGCAAACGCCGGGCGGCAAGGACGCCGGTTGTGCGGTCTTTATCGACCGCCAGCTTAGGGGTCCCTACGGATCGAGTGCCGGCCTCTACAATCTAGGACCCCATACCAAAGGCACCAAAGAACAGGGCCCGCAGTCAGATGTCACGCCGGCGCAGCTTTATCGCAAGGGGCTGGCGGAACTCGACAAACATTGCAGGGCAAATAACGGCGGCAAGCCATTTGCGCAGTTGACGCCGGATCAGCAGGACGAAGTGCTCAGGAGTATCGAAGCCGGCGCCGTCAAGTTTGAAGGCGTGGATGCGCAGGGCTTTTTCGAAGCGCTTTTAAAAGACGTGCCTGAAGGTTTTTTCTCCGACCCTATCCACGGCGGAAACCGGAACATGGTGGGGTGGTCGATGATCGGATTTCCTGGAATCCGGTATGACTATCGAGACTGGGTCCATCGTCACAACGAACGATATCCTTATCCCCCCGTCAGTATTGCTGGCCGGCCGGACTGGTCTCCCCGCAAATCATGAGGAGCTAACATGCCTCGTCGGCTTCCGGCAAAGGACGTGGTCATCGTGGGTCTCGGCTGGACCGGCTCGATCATGGCGTATGAACTAGCCGAAGCCGGCCTCGATGTCGTGGCGATCGAGCGCGGGCCTTGGCGAAACACCGCAACCGATTATCCGCCGAACTATGTTGCGGACGAATTGCGATACCGGATTCGCCACGAGCTGTTTCTCAGGCCGGAGCAAACAACATTCACGTTCCGCAACAAGATGGATCAGACCGCGCTTCCGATCCGCTCGTGGGGCGCATTCATGCCGCCCAACGGCGTCGGCGGCGGCGGCGTCCACTGGAATGCCGAAACATGGCGGTTTCTTCCGTCCGACTTCGTTCTGCGAACGCATTTGACCGAGCGATATGGAGCTGGCTTTCTTCCCGATGACATGACCATCCAGGATTTCGGCGTAACCTACGACGAGCTTGAACCGCATTACGATCGTTTTGAATATCTGTGCGGCACATCCGGTCAAGCCGGCAACGTCAAGGGCCAGATCATCGAAGGCGGAAACCCGTTCGAAGGTCCGCGCGCGCGGCACTATCCGAATCCGCCGCAGGATCAACCCTTCAGCTATACGCTGTTTGCGAAAGCCGCCCGCGAGCTGGGCTACAAGCCGTTTCCACAGCCGTCGGGCAATATGTCCCGTGCCTATCAGAATCCGCTCGGCGTTCGGCTGGGCCCGTGCACCTATTGCGGGTTCTGCGAATGGTTCGGGTGCGGCAATTACTCCAAGGCCTCGCCACAGACGACGATCCTTCCAGCGCTTCTGCGCAAACCTAGTTTCTCTGCGCGCGACAACAGCGAAGTCACTCGGATCAACCTCGACAGTTCGGGCAAGCGCGCGACCGGGGTTACATTCGTCGACACCGACGGCAACGAATGGGAGCAGCCGGCGGAGCTGGTCATTCTCTCGGCCTTTACGATCTTCAACGTCCAGCTCCTGCTGCTTTCCGGCATTGGAAAGCCTTACGATCCCGTCGCCAATTCGGGGGTCGTCGGCCGGAACTTCAGCCACCAGACGATATCGAGCGCCACCAGCTTCTTCGATCCCGACAAATTCGTCTTCAATCCCTTCATCGCATCCGGCTCGATCGGCATGTGCATCGATGAATTCAATGGCGACAATTTCGACCATGGTCCGCACGGCTTCGTCGGCGGTGGCTATATGGGGCAGGTGCAAACCAACGGCCGTCCGATTGAAACCACACCGGTGCCGCCCGGTACGCCGCGATGGGGCGCGCAGTGGAAGAAGGCGGTAAAGGACAATTATCAAAGCGCGACGCAGCCGGGCACCGGCGTTCACGGCAGCATGTACAGCTATCGCGATGTCTATATGGATCTCGATCCGACCTACAAGGATCGGTTTGGCCGTCCGCTCGCCCGGATCACGATGGATTTTCACGATAACGAGATCAAGCAGAACGCGTTCCTGACCGACAAGTTTGCCGAAATCTTTCAGGCTATGGGCGCCAAGCAAGTCGTCAAGCAATATCGAAAGGGCCCGTACGACATCACCAAGTATCAGACCACGCATCTCTGCGGAGGAGCGATCATGGGTACCGATCCCACGACCAGCGCGCTCAATCGATATCTTCAGAACTGGGACGTACCAAATCTGTTCGTGACGGGCGCGAGCGCCTTTCCGCAGAACGCGGGATATAACCCCACCGGCACCGTCGCAGCGCTGGCCTATTGGGCGGCGGAAGCGATCCGCACGAAGTATCTGAAGAACCCGGGGCGTTTGATCGATGCGTAACGCGCGAGGCCTGGCAGTCGCCTTGTTTGTCGTGGCTGCAGGCATCAGCCGGAGCGAGAGTGCTGACCTGCAAAACTTCAACATGATTGAGCGTGGCCGGTACCTGGCACATGCGGCCGATTGCGGAAGCTGCCACACCGTTCCGGGCAGCGAACATCCGTTTGGAGGGGGCCGGCCTATCGAAACGCCCTTTGGTACATTGGTAGCTCCCAATATCACCGCCGATCAAGATACCGGAATCGGCTCCTGGACCGACGTCGAATTCGACGCGGCGGTTCGACAGGGCCGGCGCAGTGACGGCGCAAGGCTGTATCCGGCGATGCCATATCCCTATTATACGCAAATGTCGCGCGATGACGTGATGGCGATCCGCGCTTACCTCAAGACGGTCACGCCGGTCCGTAACGCCGTAAACGTCAACCGGCTTCCATTCCCATTGAATCTGCGTATCGCCATGACCGTGTGGGACGCGCTGTATTTCAAATCGGGAGAATTCAAGTCCGACCCTTCCAAATCGAACGAATGGAATCGCGGTGCGTATCTCGTGCAAGGGCCGGGACACTGCGGCGCCTGCCATACGCCAAAGACCTTGTTAGGCGGCGACCGATCGTCCGATGCGCTCCGCGGCTTTGCGTTGCAAGGATGGTTTGCGCCCGACATTACGAGCGGAGCGGGAGCGCTTGGCGAATGGTCGGCGGACGACATCGCGCAATATCTGAAGACAGGACATAACCGAAATGCGGCGGCCGCGGGATTGATGGGGGAAGTCGTCGATCTCTCGACGTCGAAATTGACCGACGACGATTCCAAGGCGATGGCGGTTTATCTGAAAGATGTGCAGGGAACGGCCCCGGCCTCGAATGCGGCCGCCGACGCCAATGTGATGACCGCGGGTAAAGCGATCTACCAGGATCTTTGTTCGTCGTGTCACCAGTTGGACGGCAAGGGCGTTCCGAACATGTTTCCCAATCTCTCGCAAGTTGCGACCGTTTCCGCCAGCGATCCCGCGACGGTTCTGCGCGTCATTCTGCAAGGCGTGCAAAGTGTAGCAACCGACCGGGAGCCGACCGGACCGGCAATGCCGGCATTTGGCTGGCAGCTCGGGGACGAACAGGTTGCCGCAGTGGCGACCTATATTCGCAGTACCTGGGGAAAGGCGCCTTCGGTGAGCGAGGAACAGGTGAGAAAAGCCCGCGCGACGCTCGCGGCACGATCGAATTGACGGATCGAGCCAGGGCGTTACGCGCCTGAACGAGATCGCGGATCGGGGCTGCCCCGATCCTCCGGCCGCGCCATAGACCTGACCGGTGGCGAAGCTCGCGTCCGCTGCCGCGAGCTGGACATAGATCGAGCCGAGTTCGGCGGGCTGAAGGCGACTTCGGATATTTATCGGCGGGGTTCTGAAGCTCTTGCTTGCTCATGGGTGGATTTCCTTGCGCGATCGAGGGGGGCCGCGTCGCGGCAACGCCAGCCGCCGCCATGCCAGCTCCGCCGACACCAGTTCTCCGCGAAAGAGGTTTGCTGCCGCTCCGCCGATGAACGGTATCAGCCGCTATCTCCGGCTTTCGTTTCACCCCAGCAAAGATCAATCGTCGCAAATCCTTCATCCGCAGCCTATACTTGGGTCTCCATTGGTGTTGAAATCCTTGGAAGTGCCCCGCTTTTAAATTCGGAGTTAGCTTCATGAAGATCGTTCGCTTTGTTCTGGCTTTGCTCGCGCTGTCGATGTTGGCGCCGTTGCAGTCCGCCAAAGCGGCTGATGTCATCTGCTACAACTGTCCGCCGGAATGGGCGGACTGGGCCTCCATGCTCAAGGCCGTCAAGGCCGATCTCAATTACGACATTCCTCACGACAACAAGAATTCGGGTCAGGCGCTCGCGCAGATCCTGGCGGAGAAAAACAATCCCGTCGGCGATATCGGCTATTTCGGCGTCACCTTCGGCATGAAGGCAAAGGCTGAAGGTGCGCTGGAGCCCTACAAGCCCGCGCACTGGGAAGAGGTTGCGCCGGGATTGAAGGATCCTGACGGCTACTGGACCACGATTCATTCCGGCACGCTTGGCCTGTTCGTGAACAAGGATGCACTCGGCGGCAAACCGGTGCCGGCCTGCTGGAAAGACCTTTTGAAGCCGGACTATCGCGGCATGGTCGGTTATCTCGATCCATCGTCGGCCGCGGTCGGATATGTCGGGGCCGTTGCGATCAACCTGGCGCTCGGCGGCTCCGCCGCCAATTTCGACCCCGCGATTACCTTCTTTAGGGAATTGCGGAAGAACGATCCGATCGTTCCCAAACAGACATCCTATGCCCGCGTGGTTTCCGGCGAGATGCCGATCCTGTTGGATTACGATTTCAACGCCTATCGCGCCAAATATTCGGAGAAGGGCAATTTTGAATTCGTGATCCCCTGCGAAGGGTCGGTGGTGTTTCCCTACGTCGTCGGTCTCGTCAAGAATGCGCCCGACAAGGACAAGGCCAAGAAGGTGATCGACTATCTGTTGTCCGACAAGGGACAGGCGATCTGGACCAACGCGTATCTGCGGCCGGCGCGCCAGATCGAACTGCCCGAGGCCGTCAAGGCGAAATTCCTGCCGGATAGCGACTATGCCCGTGCCAAGGCGGTCGATTGGGGCCAGATGGAAGGCGTGCAAAAAGGCTTTGTCGACCGCTATCTCGCCGAGGTCCGTTGATGCAATATGGCGCCCTTCGCTAGGGGGCGCCATTGGTTCATGTCGCATAAATCGTTCGTCTGGCTGTGTCTGCTGCCGCTCGCCGTGGTGACGACGGCATTCTTTGTGCTGCCGATGGCACGGCTGGCCGTGACAGGTGCTGAAGGTCCGCAAGGGCTGGCCGGATATCTGGCGATCCTGACCGAGCCGCGCTACCGCGCGACCCTGATCAACACCGTTTTGCTGGCGTCGGCGACCACGATCGCCACCCTCGCCATCGCGACGGTCGCCGGAATGTTCCTGCAACGCCATCGCTTCCCCGGCCGGGTCGTGCTGATCGCGATGTTGACTTTTCCATTGGCGTTTCCCGGCGTGGTCGTTGGATTCCTGATTATTCTGCTCGCCGGGCGCCAGGGCTTGATCGGCGAGGTTTCAAACCGCCTGTTCGGCGAGAAGCTGGTCTTTGCCTATTCGATCTACGGGCTTTTCCTCGGCTATCTCTATTTTTCGATCCCGCGCGTCATCCTCACGATCATGGCGGCGGTTCAGAAGCTCGATGTCGGCCTGGAAGAGGCCGCTCGCTCGCTCGGCGCCAGCCCGTGGGCCGTGCAACGCGATGTCGTGCTGCCGGCACTTGGGCCCGCTTTCGTGGCGTCGGGTGCCATCGCCTTTGCAACCGCCATGGGCGCGTTTGGCACGGCGTTCACGCTGGCGACCAACATCGATGTGCTTCCAATGCTGATCTATACCGAGTTCACCTTGGCGGCGAATTTTGCGACCTCGGCTGCGCTATCGGTCGGACTCGGATTCATCGCCTGGGCCATCCTGGCGCTTGCCCGTTCGTTCAGCGGAAGCGCCGTCGCGGCGGCCGGATAACTATGCGCGATCGCCTGATTTTCACCGGCCAACTTGTGTTTACGCTGATCGTTGCCGCGTTCCTGGTCGTGCCCGCAATCCTGTCGATTTCCGCCGGCGTCACGGTGAATTACTTTCGAGGAATCTCCTCGGGCGTGACGCTGCAATGGGTATTTCAGGTCTGGGATCTCTATGCCGGCACCATCCTGCTGTCATTCGTGATCGCATTCGCGACGCTCGCCGTCACATTGATGGTCGGCGTTCCCTCCGCCTACGCATTGCATGTCCGGGGAGGGCGGCTGTCTCGCGTCGTCGAGGAAATCATCACCTTGCCGCTCGCAATTCCCGGTCTGGCGATCGCGCTGGCGCTGCTGCTCACGTATGGTGGCTTCGGCGGTTTTCGCCGCTCCTGGCTCTTTATTCTCACCGGCCATGTCATCTTCACGATGCCCTTTATGGTGCGATCGGTGATGGCGGTGTTCGCAACCGTTGACATCAGGACGCTCGACGAAGGCGCCGCGTCGCTCGGCGCTTCACCGTGGCGGCGTTTTCGCGATGTGATCGTTCCCAATGCGGTGCCGGGGATTCTTGCGGGCGCCTTGATGGTGGTCACGCTGTCGCTCGGCGAGTTCAATCTGACCTGGATGCTGCACACACCCCTGACCAAGACGCTGCCGGTCGGCCTTGCCGACAGCTACGCGTCGATGCGGCTGGAAGTAGCTTCGGCCTATACGCTGATTTTCTTTGTGATGATCATTCCGCTTCTCGTCGCGATGCAGATGTTTGCCGATAAGGAACAGCGGAGATGACCGTGGCCGCAGGACATGGCGCCTCGGTGCGCATCGAGACCTGCGGCAAGACGTTTGCCGACGGCACGCGCGCGCTTGAACCGGCAACGCTCGACATCGCGCGAGGCGAAACACTGGTTCTTCTCGGCCCCTCCGGTTGCGGAAAAACCACGATGCTTCGCATCATCGCAGGGCTCGAACTGCCCGATGCCGGCGGCAAGGTGTTGTTCGACGGCAAGGACATGACGTCGGTGCCGATCGAAAAGCGCAACGTCGGCATGGTGTTTCAGTCTTATGCGCTTTTCCCCAACATGAGTGTTGCGGACAATATCGGTTACGGCCTGAAAATCCGGGGCATGGCCAAGAAAGAGCGGGCGGCGCGCGTCGCCGAACTGGTGTCGCTGACCAATATTACCGGACTTGAGAATCGCCGCGTCGACCAGCTTTCCGGTGGTCAGCGCCAGCGCGTCGCGCTGGCTCGCGCAGTCGCGATCCGGCCGGGCATCCTGCTTCTCGACGAGCCATTGACCGCGCTCGATGCCGCATTGCGCGATCGCCTGCGCGGCGAACTCAACCGGCTGCTGCGCGCGTTGGGCATCACCACGATCTATGTGACGCACGATCAGTCCGAGGCCATGGAACTCGGCGACCGCATCGTGGTCATGCAAAAAGGCGCGATTGCCCAGATCGGCACGCCGCGCGACATTTATTTCACGCCAAGGAATCGCTTCGTTGCCGAATTCATCGGTGCTGCCAACATCATCGAAGCGCCGGTCGAAAACGGCCATCTTGTGCTGCCGGGTGGACGGCAGCCGATTGGCGCTGACGCAAGCCTGACCGCCGCGGTCGCCATGATCCGGCCCGAAACGATCGGGATCGTTGAGGCCGGAAGTGCGCCGCTTTCCGGAACCATCGACAGCGTCAGCTTCATCGGCGACCGGCAACGGATGGTCGTCAGTGGCGCGTCCGGCAAGTTTCTTACCGTCGATGCGCCGAACACCATCAAAGCCCAGGCCGGCGAACGGGTCGGACTTTTGATCGCGCCGGATGCCGTCCGTTTGCTGCCACCGGAAAATTGAAGAAAGCCGATGCCGCCAAAACCAATCTACATTGCGCAGATTTCAGACCTGCACATCAAGCCGCCGGGCACACTCGCTTATGGGCGCGTCGACACCGCAAAGGCGCTCGAGCGCTGCGTGGTTGCCTTGAACGACTTCACGCCAAAACCCGACCTTGTGGTAATATCGGGCGATCTAGCCGATACGCCGACGGCCGAAGAGTATGAACATCTCAAGCGCCTGCTGGCGCCGCTGAGCCTGCCTTTCGTCGGCATTCCCGGCAATCACGATTCGCGCGAGCTGATGCGCGCCGCATTTCCGCAAGCCTATGCCTTTTCGTCCGGTCCGCTCAATCAGCGAGTAGAAATCGGCGAGCTCGATCTGGTGCTATTGGATTCCAGCGTACCCGGCAAACCGCAGGGCGAACTCGATGCGCCCACCTTGCAATGGCTTGAAGCAACGCTCGAGTCCGCGCCGGACCGGCCAGCGCTGTTGTTCCTGCACCATCCGCCGTTCAAGATCGGCATCTGGCACATGGACCGCCAGAACCTGCTCAATGCGAGCGAACTCGCGCTGATCATCGCTCGCCATCCGCGTGTGCAGCTCATCGCCGCCGGTCACGTTCATCGCGCGACGCTCTCGATGTTTGCCGGCGTTCCCACCACGATTTGTCCGGCGCCAAATCATGCGGTCGATCTGGATCTCGCAGAGTTGCGCGAGCCCTCGTTCAGGGTCGAGCCGCCGGCGTTCCATCTCCACAGCTGGTTCCCTGGCGAGGGACATGGCAGCGTGGTCACCCATCAGGTTCCGATCGGCGATTTTGACAGGCCCCATCCGTTCTTTGGACCGGAGGGCAAGTTACTTTGAGGGTGCCGATGCGCAATCGCAACGATTGCTCGAGCATGATGCGTTACGACACCTGGCTCGCCTCGCTTAGGCTTCCTTTATCCCGAACAAGCGGAATGCGTTGCGGCCTAGAATGGCTACCTTCTGTTTATCGGTGAGCGTCGTGGTGGCGAAGACGTGGTCGACCGGATGATCCTCCCAGGGTATCGGATGGTCGGTGCCGAGCACGATTTGGCTGGCGCCGACCTGCGCCACCAGATGCCGCAGCCCCTCCAGCGTGAACACCATGGCGTCGAAGTAGAGCTGGTTCAGGTATTCCGACGGTTTCTTTTTCAGTGCGATATTCGGATTGCAGTTCTGCGGCGATACGAAGCAGGCGTGGTCGGAGCGCGCCGCATAAGAGCCGAGATAGCCGCCGCCATGCGCCGCGAGGATTTTCAGGCCAGGGAAGCGGTCGAGGGTCCCTTCGAAGATCAGATGCTGCAAGGCAATGGTGGTGTCGAGCGGATTGCCGATCGTGTTCGATAGCCAGCCATTGCCCTTGAAGCGCGGCGCGAGTTGCGGCGTGCTTTGCGGATGGATGAAGAGAACCGCGCCGAGCTCTTCGGCCTTGGCCCACACGGGGTGAAATTTCTCATCGGAGAAGTCCGTTCCCTGCACGCTGCCGCCGATCGCGGCGCCACGCAGTCCCTGCTTCTTGATCGCGGTCTCCAGCTGTTGCACCGCGAGGTCCGGAAACTGCAAGCTCAGTGATGCGAAAGCCGAAAACCGTTCCGGCCGCGATGCGCACAGCTCAGCCAGTTTCTCATTCTGCACCTTGACGATTTGAGTGGCTGTATCGCGGTCCTTGCCATACCAGAACGGATTGATCGACAGCACCTCCATGTCGATCGCCATCGCGTCCATCTCCTTGAGGCGCTGCTCGATGACGATGAAATGCTCCGGGACGCCTTTGACCGGCGGCAGCACCTTGTCGGCCTCGTCGCCCATCAGATTGATGGCTTCGTGAAAATAGCAGTGCGCGTGAGCATCGACGGTCATGACGCGCTTGCCGTTGACCTTTACCGGCAGGCGCTGCGCCCTTGGCTGGGCGCGAGCTGCATCCAGCATGCCGCAACTGCAGAACGCGATCCCCTTTGCGGCCGCGCCCTTCAAAAAATTTCTGCGGCTGGTCATTCGGTCTCCCCCATAGCCGGTCGATTGAGACGCCGGCCTGTTCTTCATTTCTTGTTCGAACAGATTGCCAAGCTGGCAGCGATAGAGCAATCATCCCTGAAAGAATTACGGCCGGTCGTCCGGAAACGTGATCCAGTTAAATGAGGGGGAGGAAATTGGCATGCGCTTGCTTCATTCGCTGGTCCCGGCGCTTGCCATTCTTGCCAACTGCAGCGCGACGGCGCAGACGGCCTATCCCGACCGGCCGATCCGGATGATCGTTCCGTTGGCAGCGGCGAGCGCCGTCGATGTCGTTGCGCGGATCGTGACGCAGAAAATGTCCGATAATATGGGCCAGCAGATCGTGATCGTGAATCAGCCGGGTGCGTCCGGGCTGATCGGCGCCGAGCAGGTGGCGAGGGCCGAGCCCGATGGCTACACGATTGGCGGGTTCAACGACAGCATCATGACCATGGTGCCCAACCTGCAGCCCAAGATGCGATGGGACATCCTCA
The DNA here is from genome assembly GCA_028290305.1 of Bradyrhizobium sp. The sequence goes on along the minus strand of JAQGKC010000123.1, from coordinate 5,084 downwards.
GGGATTTCGAACCGGTGTCGCTGGTAGGCACGGTGGAGTGGGGACTGATCGCCAACAACCAGACCAGCTACAAGACCGCGGCGGATCTGATCGCCGCTGCAAAGGCCGCACCCGGCAAGATCGACTATGGTTCGGGTGGTCCGGGCAGCCCGCAGCATCTGGCGATGGCGATGTTTGCTTCGGAGGCCGGGATATCGCTGACCCATGTGCCCTATAAGGGCGCCACCCAGGCCGCTACCGACGTCGCCGCCGGCCAGATTCCCGTCGCCTTTCAGGGACTGGGGACCGTCGCCGCGCTGGTGCGTGGCGGCCAGGTCAAATTGCTCGGGGTGACCACGCCGAACCGATTGCCGCAATTTCCCGATGTGCCCACCGTTTCGGAATCCGGCCTGCCGGGATTCCTGTTCAATTCCTGGTTCGCAATCCTGACACCCGCCGGCACGCCGAGGGGCATCATCACCCGGCTGAACGCCGAAGTCGTCAAGGCGGTCGGAGATCCGGAAGTCCGTCACAAGCTTGAGGAGTTGGGTTTCGCAGTCCGCGGCAGCTCAGCCGAGGAACTGCGTGTCATGACCCGCGATCAGCTCGCCAAATATGCGCGCGTCATTAAAGTGATGGGTATCGTCAACGAGTGAGACGGGCCGCCAGTGCGCGGCTGGCGATCGGTTGAGCCGAACTCGCTAGCGGCGTTAGTGTCGGCGGCCGTCGCGGCCATGATTGCGCCCTCCGCGCAGTTTCGCCGAGGTGGTGGGTTATCCTTACGTCAACCGAAGGTCGACGTTTTTATGCGCAACTAATTGAAAGGCCTGGAGTATCCCAGGCCGTTCTTGCTGTGTTCATAATGCGGGCGTATAATCCGTAAGCACGGCGGGTCGGCAGCTTTCGTCTGGCCGCTCAGCGCGATCCGTCAAAAATGGACAACACAAATTATCAGATGGTTGTAACCGGCGTGCCCCAAGACAAAAAGGTTGTGCCGCGCTCGATTGTGAGCGGCGCGCTGTCAGTCCTGCGCAAGCATCCGATTTTTTGCGATCTTGATCCAGACGCCCTCGACCAGCTCTGCCGCTATGCCAAGCACTCCACGCTGAAACGGGGGACCACGATCTTTTCCAGGGGGGACCCTGGCAACAGCCTGTTCGCGGTGATCAGCGGCACCGTGAAGATGAGCATCTCGTCCCCCGACGGCCGCAGCGCGATTTTCAACCTTATCGGTGCTGGTGAGATTTTCGGGGAAATCGCGCTGCTCGACGGTTTGCCGCGGACGGCCGATGCCACGGCAAATACCAATTGCGAGATCTTTGTCATCGATCGTCGCGAATTTCTTCCCTTCGTGCGAAGCCAGCCGCTGCTCGCCATGAAATTCATCGAGCTGCTTTGCACGCGCCTGCGATGGACCAGCGATCAGGTGGAACAGGTTATTCTGCAGAATTTGCCCGCCCGGCTTGCCAGTGCACTTCTTCGTTTAACCGAGAAACATGCGCTTGCGCCTGAGGGGCGAACCATCGCCATTACCCAGCAGGAAATCAGCGAAATGGTCGGCATGACCCGGGAAAGCATCAACAAGCAGTTACGGGTCTGGGCGGGACGCAACTGGGTGCGCCTCGAACACGGAGCCATCGTTGTCCTGAATGCCGAGCCGCTGCAGACCTTGGCCGAAGCAGGATCGGGTAACGAAGGCGACTAGCACGTGGTTTTGCGCTGCGCGCCGGCATCCAGACATATTTCTTAAAATGTTTTATCTCGGCGAATGTGAAGCAACTCACACTCGCTTGGCGTGCCTTGAGCTACCTCACGCTGGAGCATACGCACAGTGGAGGCAACCATGCACGGCACGTTGGACAGATCAGGCAAAAGCCAAAACCATACCGACCGGAGCTGGATCCTCGGGTTCTGTGCGGTACCCGTAATTCTGGTAATCGTGCTGACCGGATTGGCGATGACCCAGCCGGCTGCGTTCAGCTGGATATCGGAAGCCGCGCAAGCCGAGTTCGTCGGCACCAGCTCGCCGGAGATCGCTCCGACACAACTCGCGCAACCGGCTGGCGAAATTCACGCCGTCAGAGCCAATTGACCGTTTGATGCTGGCTCAGGGCATGCTCACAAGTGCTGAGCCAGATACAGGCTGTGAGTTCGTCGTCGACCCAAAAGTTCGTGCAAGTCGCGCGTCTAGCCATCGAGAATAGCGACCGCACGGGTCCAGCCCGCCGAGGCCCGCTCGATCTTGACCGGAAAGCACGACACCGTGAAACCCACAGGTGGCAGAAGCTCCAGATTGTGCAGCTTCTCGAGATGGCAGTAGCCGATGTGGCGTCCGGCCTTGTGGCCTTCCCAAATCAGGCTGGCGTCCTTGGTCTCGGCGAATTTCTTCGAGGTATAAACGAACGGCGCATCCCAGCTCCAGCCGTCGATGCCGGTGAGTCGCACGCCGCGCTCCAGGAGATACATGGTTGCTTCATACCCCATGCCGCAGCCGGAATTGACATAATCCTGCCGGCCGTATTTGGCGCCGGCACTGGTGTTGACCACGACGATTTCCAGCGGCGAAAGGGTGTGGCCGATGCGCTTGAGTTCGGCCTCGACATCCTTGGCGGTCGCGACATAGCCATCGGGCAAATGGCGGAAGTCCAGCTTGACGCCGGGCTGCAGACACCACTCCAGCGGCACCTCGTCGATGGTCCATGACCGCTCGCCGCGATTCATGGTGGGATGATAATGATAGGGGGCATCGAGATGGGTGCCGTTATGGGTGGAGAGCTGCACCGTCTCCATCGCCCAGCCCTGTCCGTCCGGCAGATCCTCCGCCTTGAGGCCTTCAAAGAAGCCCAGCATCCGCGGCAGGCTCTGCTGGTGATCGTGATACTGAATGAGCGGATGGATGCCCGGCCGATCGGCCGGCACGTCGTTTTGCAGCGGCACGGAAATGTCGATCAGTTGTCTGGCCATGGGCGTTTCTCCGAAGGTTTCTGTTGTATTCTATCGACATCCCGAACCTCAGGCGTCCTGCCGCTCGACTTTGTTTTTCAGGATCCCAATTCTTTCGACCTCAAGTTCGATGGTGTCACCGTGTTCGAGATACCAGCCGAGTTCAAGTCCGCAGCCGTTGCCGACTGTGCCTGATCTCCCGACACCATCAAGAAATTCCGCGCCGCGATTGCGGAGGGTGCGGCTATCGTCAATACCGATCGCGACAAGGCTTCGGCATCGATCTCGAAATTCACCAAGCAGCCCATCGAACTGGTGAAGGCAGCGGTACCGAACCGATCCGAATCGGCCCTGAAAGACGAACAACTCGGCTGGTGGATCGACGTCATGTCGTCCCAGAAAATGCTGCAGACCAAGGTCGATCTGAACAAGCTCGTCATGAACTAGGCAGGCCGGAGATATCAATATTGGTGCAAAGCGATTCAACTGAGCTGTCAGGGGCCGATACTCTTAGCGAACGTGCGGCGAACCTAGTTGAGCGGGACATTATCGCCGGCCTTCTCGCTCCCGGCGCGCGGCTGGGCATCGTCGACCTCGTCCAGCGTTATGAGATCGGCGCTACGCCGCTGCGCGAAGGCCTGTCCCGACTCATTTCCAGAGGATTGATCGTCGGGATCGGCCAACGCGGTTTTCGGGTAACCGATGTTAGTTGCGAGGACCTGCTGGATATCACTCGGATGCGCACGGTGGTCGAAATCGAGGCACTACGACTCGCGATTGCCCATGGCGACGATGCCTGGGAAGCGGGAGTTCTCAGCGCGCTGCATCAGATGCGCCGGCACATCCAGCGAACCGGCAACGAGTTTCGCGAGGGCACGCCGGATTTTGACCGGCTACACAAGGGATTCCACACGGCCCTGCTGGCGGCATGCGGGTCAAGACGGCTGCTCACGGCACATTCCGATCTATACGATCAAGCCTATCGCTATCGCCGCGTCTTGATGCGAACTTTCGAAAGCGGCGAGAAGTTCGTCGCGGCACACGATAGCCTCGCCGAGCGAGTTCTCGCGCGCGATGTCGATGGCGCACTGGCCATGCTGGCGTCTCACCTGCATTCGACGCTCAATATCGTCTATCCGCCCAGCAAAGGGGACAGATCGTGAGTATGGAGCGACATGTGGCGTCTGCTACTCCGAGGGATCTCCTGTGGGTTGTTAAAGTACTGCTTTGATTATGCATATTGGCATTTGATGTGGGCATTTGAATTTTCAACGACGCTAGATTTCATCGATAAAATAGGAAATATATCAAAAAGTAATATTTAAGGCGGCTGTATTATCCTGTCGGTGATCGCGGAATGCCCGTGACAGCCGGCGAATCAGTCAGACGATCACAGAATGTAGATTTAATTCCTATTTTTTGCCGGTTTTAGGAAAATGCGATGTCAAAATGCGACGGGCAAGAAATCTGTAAGTCGGCCCGAGTGAATTTTACCAAATGTAGCCCGATGGCCACAGTTATCCAGTTTAATCTGACTATCCTACACAATATCGAAAAACCAACGCAATATCTGGCATTTAACCAATCATCCGCGTGGGATTTTTCGATCCAATCACCGAATTTGGCGAAGGGCATAGGAAAACGACCTCAGCCAAGCCCCGGTGTCGTCTCAAAAAAGCCGTCCGCCGTCCACCATTTCGAAACTGTAATGCAAGGGCAGGTTGGTGCTGCTGACTCCGTCGCTCGGGGACAATCGAAATTTGAGCGCGGATCGAATCGCCAATCACTGCAGAACCCATGAAGGAGATCTATTTTGGCGACGACTCCCACCGGTGGATGGCCGGATGCAACGAATACGGGCTTACCTGCAGGCGTGACGCTTACGCCGTCGGGAGACCTCGTGATTACAAAAGCCGGAACGGTGATCTCGGGCCTCAATATTACGGGGACCGTTACTATCCAAGCTGCGAATGTAACGTTGGAGAACTGCAAGATCACGTCCTCTAGCTATTTTGTTGTCAATGTCGCTGCCGGGGTGACGGGGGCGGTCGTCCAGAATTGCGAAATCAACGGTCTCGGCGGCACATCCGGCAACGTCGGAATCAATGGCCAAGGTACGTTTGTCGGCAACAACATCTATAATGTAGAAAACGGCATCAACC
>JAQGKC010000104.1 GCA_028290305.1 Bradyrhizobium sp. | reverse complement strand
TGATCGGCGTCATCCTTGTGCCGCCTGTTTCGGCACACGCGCAAGCGAGAGAGCTGACCGAGTAGCGTACATCACGCAAGGGGGTTGCCGCTTGCCGCCGTCGTTCATTCACGTCTTCGATCTTCTGCGCCGTCTCGTACGCCTTGCGGGCTTGGTCGAGTCGAAATTCCAGAGCCTTTAATCCCGCTACCGTAACAAAGTTCGGATGAGGTGAAACCGGGCGGTCGGGCAGCAGCGTCTCCGACGCAGTTTCGGCACTGTCTTCCTTGGTGAAGGCAACGCTCAAGCTCAGGCTCCTTTTAGGTGAGATGTGCCAAGAAATCCGTGGTCAGTGATAAAAGCGCGGACTCGTCAGTAGCGCAACGCTCATCGGCTTTTTGCGAATTAAATATCGCGGAGCGAGCGAGAACTTTATCAGGTTGCCGACCACCTTGCCTGTGCTTAGGCGTAGTTTACCTTCGGAAAAAAGTCGCCACGCCCTTCGGGTGTCATATCAAGCAGACCCCACAAGGGGTCGCCTGGCGGGAGGGCGCGGCGTTTGGCTGCAACAGTTTCTATCTGGGCACGAAGTGCGATCTCATCGTTCAGAAGTGCGTTTCTGGCGGCACGATACTCGGTGCTTTCGTTCGGATAGCGGAGATGCTCCATGGCTTGCCTCCGGTCTGGTGGCTTCTTGATACCCGAGAATAAACCCGTCCGAGAGAAGCCAGTTCCCTTGGTGCGTCGCTCTGCAATCCATCCAGCGAGGCGAAAATTGCGACCTTCGAGGTCAGTCATCCCTGCTTAACGGGCCGCTTCGGGCACATAGTAGGCAGGTAGGGAACACACGCCGAGCTGCTCCTTGCGTTTTGGGCCTCGATAGGTTTTAAGCCCGGTGACTTCATGACCACAGGTATGAACGAGAGCGAACTGCGGGGCTTTGCCGCGTTTTAAACAGAGTGACGCACCTCCCGGTAGCTCATGCGCTTTAAAACTGTTCTGAGCCTCCACAAAGGAATCCATCATGGCCAAGATGACCAAGAATCAGTTGATTGATGCAATTGCAGAAGGAACGCAGGTTTCCAAGGGAGACGTAAAGGCCGTCATCGAGCAGATGGCGACAGTAGGCTATAAGGAGCTGAATGAATCCGGCGAGTTCGTCATTCCTGGCTTCGTCAAAATGTCGGTCGTGAACAAGCCTGCTACTGAAGCCCGCAGTGGTGTAAATCCTTTCACGAAAGAACGTATGGAGTTCGCGGCCAAGCCAGCCAGCAAGTCGGTCAAGGCGTCACCCCTGAAGATTGCTAAAGACGCTGTTTGAAGCGGACGGGTTGGTTGAGGCTGTTCGTTTGTCTGAACTGTGGGTAATTCCATCACAACCTAGACAGGCACTTCCACCCGCACACTATGCGCCCCATGACGGAATCTCTGGAGGGCCTAGGGGGACAGACTCGCAAAGGCCATGCGGTGTAATGCCCGCGAGGCCTTTTGTCTTTTATTGTCTGACCGTAAAAATAGGGACCCTGGTGAACGGCCGCTTATGGCGGATTTTGTTGAAAAAGTCCTTTTTGGTTGATGACCGAAAATTTCCAGGGCCGCTCGTGCGTGTCGTCCGCCGCGATACGAGGGGACCACATCGACTAACGCACAAGCGACCACCGATGCCCGTATCGGTTCTGCAGAGCATTGCAGCGGCTAAGATCACCAACATTCGACGTTCGCGAGATTTTCGGAGCTCCGGGATTTTCGACTTTTTCAACAGTATCGGCGCAAAGCGGTCGTTGAGGTGTGGATGTTAGATCTCGCTGGCTCCCGCTGGCTGGACCTAGTCCAAACTTCCTCTTGATGGACTGGACCGACCGGCGTTGTCGTGCCTCCCACAGCCTGATGAGACGCCGTACGGTGAGTCGCGCATTGATATGTTGATTATGGCACCTTTTCGTAAACGACGCGACCGCCCACCATTGTCTTCAACACGACGATGTCCTTGATATTCTCTTCATCGATCGTGAGGAGGTCGTCCGAGAGGATTGCAAGGTCGGCCAGCTTGCCAACCTCGATCGAGCCGGTCTTATGCTCCGAGAACGAATACCAGGATGCCGAACTCGTATAGAGGCGCAGCGCTTCCTCGCGGCTGATGGCCTGCGCGGGACCGTACACCGTGCTGCTGATGTCCTTGCGTGTGATGCTGATGTACATGTTGATGAATGGGTTGAGTGGGTTGATTGGATAATCGGTGCCCTGCGCCACCGCATTCAGTCCCATGTGATCGATCATGTCGCGCGCCGGGATGGCGCGGTCCGCCGTTTCCTTGCCGAGGAAGCGTGCGATGGTCGAGGCCTTGTCCCAGAGGAAAGCGCTCTGCGTATCGACACGCACGCCAAGGCTCTTGGCGCGCTTCATCTGGTCGGGCTGCATCAGGCTGCCGTGAATGACGATGAAGCGACGATCACGGATGGAACGCTCGTTGTCGGCTAGCGCATAGGCGTCGAGCACCTTATCGATCGCGCCGTCGCCGACGGCATGGATGCCGACGCGCCAGCCGTAGCGATTGGCGATCGACACCAATCGATTGAGGCGTTCCTGGCTGACGACCACCGTGCCGTGGTAGCCGGGCTGGTCCGGATAGCTCTCGCGCATGTCGGCGGTTCGCAGCGTCATGCCGCCATCGACCTGCATCTTCAGGCCGGAATAGCTCAGCCAGTCGTCGCCAAAATCCGAAAATACGCCGATCTTCGCAAGGAAGGATTCCCACTCGTCTTCGGACATTGTCGGATTGAGACCGCCAGTCGGCGCGAACATCGCGCTGATGCGCAGTGTCGCCATGCCGTTGCGTGCGATAATCTGATGCACGCGCATATCGAACGGATTCACTCGCGCGCTGATCGCACTCGTGATTCCGAAGCTGTTGAAATACGCCATGGCCTCTTGAATTTGGCTGATCCGAACCGTTTCCGGCCAGGCCGGCAGCAGCTTCTTGACCAGGTCTTCCGCGTTTTCCTCGAGCACCCCGTTGGGCTCGCCGGCAGCGTCATGGTGAATTTCGCCGCCATCGGGATTGGGCGTATTTCGATCGATGCCGGCGAGCTTCAGCGCAAGACTGTTCGTCAATGTAAAATGGCCGACCGGCAGACACACCGGATGATTGGGCGCCGCTTCGTCGATCTCGGCGCGATAGACGAAACGCTTCTCCTCCAGTTGCGATGGTGGATGCCACATCCGGCCGCGGATCCATTCGCCTGCCGGCGTGCGGGCCGCCATCGCAGACACTCGTTCCTGCACTTCGGGAATCGAGGTCACACCGTCGAACGAGACGGTATATTTGAGCAGGCCGGCCGCTTCCACATGGGCATGGGTGTCGATCAGCCCGGGGACAATGGTCTTTCCGCCGGCATCGATCATGACCGTTTCGGGACCGCTCCAGCTTTGCATGTCGGCTTCGCCGCCGACCGCAATGAACTTGCCGTCGCGGATGGCAACGGCCTGTGCAAACGAAAAGGCGGCGTCCACCGTGATGACGTGAGCGTTGACGATAATCGTGTCGGCGGAGAATCGCATCGCGGCGTTGCCTGAGCCACCAGTTTCCCGAGCATGTTTGTTCATTTGTAATCTCTTTTTTTGCGCCGGAGCCGAGGGGCGGGCGCCGCTGCCCCTCGTTACAAGTTTTGTAGATCGATATGTGGGAGAAGGTAGCCGGCGTAACCGCGCTCAGCGGATCAGCGGACAGCCACCCTGGGCGATCGGCCGGAACGCGTCCTCCGCCGAAATCGTTCGCACCAGCTTGTAATAGTCGTAACGGCCTTTGGATTCCTCCGGCGTCTTTACTTCGAATACGAACATGGAGTGGATCGCGCGTCCGTCCTTGCGGACCTTGACCTTGCCGAACAGCGGATCGTCGATATCGGCGCTCTCCATTTGCGCCACCACCTTGTCGCCCTCGATGGTCCGCGCTGCCTGCACCGCACGCAGATAGGCGAGGGTCGCGGAATAAGTGGCCGAGTGATTGATGGTCGGCATGCGTCCGTCCATGCGCTCGGCGAAGCGCTTGCTCCAGGCGCGGGTGCTGTCGTTAAGGTCCCAATAGAACGCCTCGCTGAGCAACAGGCCCTGCGCGGCCTTGAGCCCAAGCGAATCGATGTCCACGATCTGCATGAAAAGGGCCGCCAGTCTCTTGTCCTTGCCCAGAATCTGGAACTCGGCGATCTGCTTGATCGCGTTGATGGCGTCGGCGCCGGTGTCGCCGAGCGCGATCACATCGGCACCGGATGCCTGCGCCTGCAGGAGGTAGGAGCTGAAATCGGCGGTGCCGAGTGGATGCGACACCGATCCCAAAATCTTGCCGCCCTGCTTCTCGACCGCTTCCGTCGTGTCGCGCTGAAGCGCCTTGCCGAGCGCGTAATCGAAACTGACGAAGTACCAGGACTTGCCGCCGCGCTCGGTGATGGCGCGGCCCATGGCGTTGCCGAGTGCCCAGGTGTCGAGTGCCCATTGCACTGTTGTCGGCTGGCAGAACTTTCCGGTCAGATCAGATGTCGCCGAGCCCGACGCGAGCATCGTCCGGTTCTTGTCCTTCATGATGGTGTTGACCGCGAGTGCAACGCCTGAATTCGGCAGATCGACCACTGCGTCGACGCCCTCCTGATCGACCCAGCGGCGCGCGATGGCGGCGCCGACATCGGGCTTGTTCTGATGATCCGCCGACAGAATCTCGACCTTGAGGCCTTTCGATTCCTTCGCGAAATCTTCCGCCGCCATCTGAGCGGCAACCAGCGAGCCCTTGCCGGCCTGATCTGAAAACGGGCCCGAGAAGTCGCTGAGTACGCCGATCTTGACAGTGGCTGGCATCTGCGCCGCGGCAGCGCCGATCATCGAGAGGCAGAGAAGAACACATCCGATTGGCAGGCCATGACGCATCTTACCGACTCCGTTCCTGGCGAGTGGGCGCGTCACGCTCACATCGGCGACTGGAAATTTCTAAATATTTGATTTTTTATGTTGCAATAAACATTGTATGACGTTTCCTTATGATGTCAAACGAACCGGATTGCCGCCAATGACCCTGATACTGGCGTGCGGAAACTACGATCGCACGCGCCGGCTAATCGATAGAGGGATCGGCATCGAAGGTCATGGCCTCGATGTGCAGACCCTGCCACCGGAAACGATGTTCGCGCGCGCTTTCAATGACCTTGCGTTTGACATCAGCGAGTTGTCGTTCAGCACATATTTGATGCACGTTGCGCGAGGAACGTGCGGCTACGCCGGAATTCCGGTTTTTCCATCGCGAGCCTTTCGTCATTCCGCGATTTATGTGCGTGCCGACGGCGGCGTGGAGACCCCGGAGGATCTCAGCGGGCGCGTGGTCGGCGTGCGCAATTATCTCAATACGGCGGCGCTCGTGGTGCGCGGCCTGTTATCCGACGTTTACGGCGTTGCCGCGAGCAACATCATTTGGCGCATCGGTGATGTCGACGACGTCGAGCGCGACACCATTGCGATTCCTGACGTGTTGGGAGACACGGATATAAGGGCTGTGCCGCGCGGCGCGACGTTGTCGGCTATGCTTGTCGCCGGCGAGATCGACGCGATCGTGCACTACAATCCGCCACGTGGCTTCGGTCCTGCTCCGGCACCGATCAAGCGCCTGTTCGCCGATTCGGCGGCGGCCGAGCAGAGATATTTCGCCGACACGGGGGTATTTCCAATCATGCATCTTGTCGGGGTTCGCAAAACGCTTTTACGGGATGAGCCGTCGCTGGCGTCGAAAGTCTACGATGCTTTTGAGCGCGCGAGGAATGGATCGGAAAACCCAAGGGAACAGGAAAACGCCTGTGATCGCTGGGCTAACGGCGTTGCTCGCAACCGCGCTGCGCTGGAAATGCTGAGCCGCTATGCGTTCGAGCAGGGCATCACGGAACGTCAGCTTCGGCTGGATGAGCTGTTCGTTCCCGATCTGATGCAGACATGATTGCAACAGGGCGTAAGATGGTTGAGCATGCCAGATGCGCGAGCGGTGCTCGACGCGCGATCTTGCCGGGTATCGGCAAGCGAAGCGCGCGCGATCGCTGCGTCTGACCAGACAGGCCGCCATGTTTTGCTTGTGCTGCAATCCGTCCAGTTCCTTCTCAGCTTCCGGCTTCTTCGCTGAAGGGCTGACGGACATCGTGCCTGATGTCACGAGCGCATTGCAGCGCCGGGCAGCTTATGAGCGGCGTAAGGCCTATTCTCGTGCGCCAGTTATTCACCCCGCCCAAAGCGAGTTCATCGTCCGTAACGTGCAAGCGTTGACGATGGACGCGGATATCGGCGAGCTGCCGCGCGCCGATATCCATGTCCGTGACGGCGAGATCGTCAATATCGGCCAAGCGCTGCAAGCCTCGGCGATGCTTGAGATTGACGGCAACAGGTTCGTCGCTCTGCCGGGCCTCATCGTCGAACATCGCCATCCTGCCATAGACGCGATGGCGAATGAGGGTGGCTGCGACGTGGCGGGCGCCAATGCGGAAGATATTTACCGCATCGTGCGGCTGGCGATGCTCAACCTGATGTCGTCAGGCGTCACCAGCGTGTATCACTGCGCGCACAGAATTGACGCCGATCGCGCCGAGACGGCGATCCTGGCGCAGATCGACTCCGGTCTACGTGGCTGCTTCAGCTATCCGTCGTCCGCCGACGACAAGCAACGCGAAGTCCTGACCGAGCTGATCGAACGTTGGTCGGCGGAACATAGCGACTATCGCCTTGAGATCAGGCTCCCTCCCGAGGACAACGACGGAGTAATTTGTCCGGCGGGCGAACCGGTCGCGTCCGGTTTGGTGCTGGAATCGCAAGAGGCCGATCTCGCGGGTTGCGCCATGGGCGCGGCGCTGCGGCTCAGGCTTGATCCGTGGGTCGGATCCCTGTCGCCGGGCAAGCGTGCCGATTTCATTCTGGTCGATCCCGACATCTCGGCGCGCGGGCGCACCGCAGCGGCGCGGGCGCTGGTATCCGCTCGTGACATCAACGCGGCAAATGTGGTGCTGGTCTGCATCGACGGGCGCATCCGCAAGCGCAACGGCGTGGTGGTCGAGCCCAGCGAGGGCTTGATCCGCAAGGAAGGGCAGGAGGCTATCGCCCATCTTCGCAATCCGCAGCGCAGCAATCGAATCGGAGTTAGTCATTCGTGGTGAAAATCGGCGACGTCGTTATTTCCCAGATCGAAGAGAGTGTGCAGCCGAGTTTCGTCCCGCTCGAATTGCTGCCGGATTGCAATGAAGATGCACTGGCCAAGCACATGCACTGGATGGATCCGCTACATTATGACGTGGCCGCGGGCAAGTTTCGCACCTCCGTCCGATCATATCTTGTGAAGACCGGTCATCATACGGTGCTGATCGATGCCTGCGGCGGCAACCACAAGAACCGGCCTTACTTCCCACGCTTTCACCAGCGCGATCACGCCTGGCTTGAATGCCTGGCTGCGGCGGGCGTCGCGCCAGAGCAGATCGACTTCGTGATGTGCACCCATTTGCACGCCGATCATGTCGGCTGGAATACGGTGCTTGAGGACGGCCGCTGGCGGCCGACATTCCCAAACGCGAAATACATTGCGCATCGTCACGAACTCGACCGCTGGAATCCTGAACATGCGTCGTATCGATTCTCTCCCAACAACGAATTCACCTGGGAAGATTCGATCCTGCCGGTGATCGAGGCCGGCCAGTCGGTGGCCGTCGACGACGGCTATACGCTCGACGACATGCTGACGGTCGAACCCGCCCCCGGTCACACGCTGGCGCATATCGCCATCCGGTTGCGCTCACAGGGAAAGCGTGCGGTGTTTTCCGGCGACGTCATGCACGTTCCGCTGCAGATTCACTATCCGCGTTGGGGTACGAGCCTCGATGACGATCCGCAGCTAGGCGTGCAATCGCGGCTGCATTTGCTCGAGTCCTGCGCCGAACACCGCACCCTCGTTCTGCCGACGCATTTTGTCCCGGGCGCAGGCTGCCTCATAACCCGTACCAGCGAGGGCTTCGCGTTCGAATGGAATCGCGGCGATCTGTAGGAGATGAGGATCAATCCGGCGCGGGGATCATCCGGACGCGACGCCTTCTCGCGCGCGCGGACCAAACGCATCGCAGCGGTGTTCACTGCAGCGCGCATTGGCGCGGCCAATCGACGAAGTAGCCGGAAAAATCGCTGCGCTGCAGCCGTGGCTCAAGTGCTTTCAGGAAGGCGCTCGCTTCTACCAAGCCAGCGACCATTCGTCGCGAAGCTGACACTAGCCACCGCCGAAAGCACTGCGATGCAATAAGCGCGAGCACAACGACTAATTTTTCGTGGGATATTGCCCGCAATAGCGGCAGGCACGGCGCGACAGCTCGTCGGATAATCCTATACATTTGACGAAATGTGACTAAAATTATACAAAGCTGTTGATTTTATGAAACTGAAAATGAAGGGCATTGCGTTCTCTATGCGTACCGGAAGATGCGATGACACATAAAGGCGGGACGGCCGACTGCATCTTGCTTGGAAACGTGTTGCCGTTGGACGCGGCAAACTCGCAGGCCGATGCCGTTGCAATTGCCGACGGCCGCATTCTCTTTGCCGGCCGCCGCGACGACGTCATGCAGTTGCGCCGAAACGGCACCCGCATTCATGATTTCGGCGCCAGCACCATCATTCCCGGCTTCAACGATACCCATGCGCATTCAGACAGTCTGGGATTGAAGACCATCCGCCCCTCGCTGCAGGGCGCGCGATCCGTCAAGGACATCCTCGATCGCATCCGTGCGCTGGTTGCCGGGACGCCTAAAGGCGAATGGGTGGTGACGATGCCGATCGGCGAGCCGCCTTATTACTGGGAGGCGAACAAATCGCTTGTCGAGGGCCGTCTTCCCGACCGGCACGATCTCGATAGCGTTGCACCCGATCATCCGGTCTACATCACGAGTCCGAGCGGCTTTTGGGGCGAGCCGCCGTGCTTCATGATTTTGAACAGTCTTGCGCTGAGACTGAACGGGATCGACAGGACCACCAAGCCGCATGTCGACGGCGTCGAGATTCTCCACGACACGTCCGGCGAGCCGACCGGCATCATTATCGAGCGCAACTACATGCGCATGGCGGAGCCGGATCTCCTTCCGGTGACACCGCGGTTCAGGCTCGAGGACCGCATCGAAGGCCTGCGCCGCTCATTGCCGATGTATCACGAGAAGGGGACGACCAGCGTCTACGAGGGACACGGTTGCGCACCTGATGTCGTGGCGTCATTCCGCGAGCTGTGGGAGCGCAAGGAGCTGTCGCTGCGCAGCGGCCTGGTTCTCAGCCCGGCATGGCTCGGAACATCGGAAGCGGAATACGCGATGCGCCACTGGATGCCGTGGGCGCGAGGCCAAGGGTTCGGTGACGACATGCTGAAGATCTCCGGCGTGTTTGTCGGCTATGGCGGCAATCTACAGTTCAATGATCTGCTCAGAAAGAATATGGGCGACATTGGCTGGGGTGGTGGTTTGCCGAATGTCAATTCGCCGGCCGATTACGAAGAGATATGCATGCTGGCGGGCAAATATGATTTGCGCCTGCACACGCTGGCGTCCGACAAACTGCATGAGGTCGTTCCCATCCTCGAGCGCGTCGCCAAGCATTATCCGATCGGACAGCGGCGCTGGGTGATTGAGCACATCAGCAAGGCGAGCCCGCGGGATCTCCAGGCAATCAAGGCGATGGGTGTCGCCGTGACGCTTATTCCAGCCCATTATCTTTGGAAGGTGGCCAGGCCATTCGCTGACCTCGACGAACAACAGCTCGATCTGTTGTCGCCGGCGAAGGCTCTCGTCGAACTGGGCGTACCGGTGTCCGCCGCTACCGATGCGGTGCCGAACGATCCGCTATTCTGTATGTGGACGATGATCGCGCGCAAGGATCGCAGAACCGGCCGCGTGATGGGACCAGGCGGCTCGGTTTCGAACGAAACAGCGCTACGGCTTCTCACCGTCAATGGCTCATGGCTGACCTTTGAAGAGGACCGCAAGGGGCCACTGCTGCCGGGTTACTACGCCGACCTTGCCGTGCTGTCGGGCAATCCGCTGACCACAACGGCCGAGGGTCTTCTCGATATCAGTTGCACCGCCACTATGGTTGGCGGACGCTGGGTGTACGGCGCGCCATCCTGATACATTTTCAATGGACACGAGCTCTCACGTCGGAGATGACGAATGGATAGTCTGAAGACATTAAGCGCCGTGATTGCGGTCGCCGTTACGAGTGTCCTTGCGACATGGCATAGCGCCGACGCAGCCGACAAGATCTACAAGATCGGCGCGCCGTTGCCGCTCACCGGCGCCCTGTCGCCGGAAGGCCTGCGAATGAAGTCGGGATACGATCTATGGGCGAAAACCCAGAACGAGGCCGGTGGTATCAAGGCTGGCGATGACACCTACAAAGTCGAAATCACCTATTCCGACTATCAGTCCAATACGCCTCGCGCCGTGCAGTCGGCGGAATTGATGATCACCGAGGGCAAGGTCGATGCGCTCTTCGCCCCGTTCGGGTCGGGCGCTACCAAGGCTGTGAGCGCCGTGAGCGAGAAATACGGCGTGCCGATGATTGCGGCTCAGGCTGCGTCCGCCCAAGTCTATGATCAAGGTTTTAAATACCTGTTTGGCATGTACACACCGAACAGCACGGTGGTCCAGCCGCTGGTCGATCTGGTCCAGGAGAAGAACCCGACCGTGAAGAAGGTCGCCGTGCTGGCCCGCAACGATCTGTTTCCGCTGGCGATCGCTGAGGAATTTTCGACCTACGCCAAGAGCAAGGGCCTCGAGATCGTATCCGATCAGAAGTTTCCGATCGGTAGCGTCGATTTCGGCTCGGCGCTGACGCAGATTCGTGCCGCGCAGCCGGATTGGATTTACGCGACGGGCTACGTCAACGACATGATCCTGATCCGCAAGCA
Organism: Bradyrhizobium sp.; assembly: GCA_028290305.1. Next base: position 20,473 of record JAQGKC010000104.1, on the reverse strand, counting down.
GATGCAGGAGCAGGGCGTCAAGACGCAGTTGATCACGATGCTGGTCGGCCCGAGCACGCCTGAATTCATCGAAAACACCGGCAAGCTCGCGGAGAACGTCGTTACTTCCACCTGGTGGGACGTCGCAGCCAAGTTCAAGGGCGAGGACGTGTTTGGCTCGGCGGAGAATTTCGAACAGCTGTTCCGCAAGACTTACAACAACATCTATCCCGACTATTCGGTTGCCTCGGCCGCTGCCTGCGGCGCAGTGCTCGCAATTGCCGTTAACAAGGCAGGCTCAGTCGACAAGGCGAAGGTCCGCGATCAGCTGGCGGCGATGGATACGGACACGTTCTACGGCCACATCAAATTCGGCCCGACCGGTCAGATTTCGTCGTTGAAGCCGCCGGCGATCCAGGTCCAGGGCGGCAAGCCTGTCGTGGTTCTTCCGCCTGATATCAAGCAGAGCGACTTGCGTTTCGACAAGAAGTAAGTCGGGGTCGATGCGACAACGCTCCGATCGCGAAGGATCGCCGCTGGTATCGGCGCCGTCCTTCGCGGCTGGATAACCTCAAAACGAGCCGCAGGCTATGATCTTTTTCCAATATCTCGCAAATGGCCTCATTCTTGGCGGGCTCTACGCCTGCATCGCGGCCGGCTTCTCGCTCGTCTGGGGCGTGCTCAGCATTATCAATCTGCTGCACGGCTCCTTCATCGTGCTGGGCGCCTATATCGCGTTGTTCTCCTACAATCTGCTGGGCATTCATCCCTTTGTCTCGGTCATCACGGCGGCGGTCGCGCTCGGCGCACTCGGCTATGTGGCCCAGCTCTTCATCATCAATCGTGTCGTTGCTCAGTCGGTGCTGGTGACGCTGATCCTCACCTTTGGGCTCGAATTGATGATGAACAATGCGATGCTGGTAGGGTTCTCCGCCAATTATCGCAAAGTGATCCTCGAACACTCGCTTGGCGTCGCCGAGATCGGCAATGTCTTCATCCCGCTCGATCGGGCGCTGTCGGCGGTCCTCGCCTTTCTGCTGATCCTTGTACTCTGGCTGTGCCTGCGGTTGACTTCGATCGGCCGCGCGATCGTCGCCGTGCGGTTCGATCGCGAGGCCGCCTTGCTGATGGGCATCGACGTCAAGCAGACTTACGCCATTACGTTTGCGCTGGGGGCTGCGCTCGCCGGCGCCGCGGGCAGCCTGCTCAGCGTCTCATTTCCCGTGTCGCCATTGTCAGGACCGCTGTTCCTCAGCAAGGCCTTCGTCATCTGCATCCTGGGCGGCGTAGGCAGCGTTCCCGGCGCGGCACTCGGCGGATTCATCTTTGGTCTTCTTGAAAGCTTCGGCGCGATTGCGTTCGGATCGGAATATGCTCTGACACTGGCCTTCGTTGTGCTGATCATCCTGCTTTTGGTTCGCCCGCATGGGCTTCTCGGTGTGAAGGGCTACTGATGTCCCGTCTGCAGCTCGCGATTGCCATCGTCATTGCGTTCGCCGTACTGGCGATGCCGCTTCTCGGCAACAACTACTTTCTCCGACTTGCGACCATCATGCTGATGTATGCGACATTGGCGATGGCGTGGAATTTCATTGGCGGCTTTGCCGGTTATCCGTCGTTCGGACTGGCGGCCTTCTTCGGGCTTGGCGCCTATGCCGGGGCGGTGCTGCAATCGAGAGGCCTGCCGATCCCACTTGCCTGGATATTCGCGGCCGTCGTTGGCACGCTGTTCGCGTTGCTGCTCGGTGCGATCTTGCTCAGGTTGCGCGGCCATGCATTCGCGATCGCGACTCTGGTTGTGACCGAAGTGTTGCGCGAGTTGACGAATGGCTGGACCAGCGTGACCGGCGGCGGCATGGGTCTGAATCTGCCGTTTTTTGGCTGGAGCCCGTCGGCATTGGCCCAATTCTTCTTCTACGCGATGTTTGCCCTAGCGGCGGTGACCTTCGCGGCGACCTATGTTGTCGCTCATAGCCGGTTCGGCTTCGGGCTGAACTGCATCAAGCAGAACGAGGATGCTGCCAATATCGTCGGCATCAACACGACCCGCTACAAGATCTACGCATTCTCGTTGTCGGGGGGCTTCGCCGCCATCGCTGGAGCGATCTATGCCTCCTGGACCGGCTATATCGAGCCGACCGATGTCTATGACGTGCTGTTCTCGATCAAGCCTATCTTGATGACGCTGCTCGGCGGCATGGGCACTTTGTTCGGGCCGATCATCGGAGCCGTCGCGTTTCTCGTGCTCGACGAGGTGGTGTGGCGCAACCTGCTCGAATTGCATACCGGCGTCCTTGGCCTGTTGATCGTGATCCTCATACTATTCCTGCCTGCCGGGCTGTCGTCCTTCAACCTGCGGAATTACTGGCGTAAGGCGGCCACGGCATGAGCGCGCTTCTCGAACTCAGGAATGTGAGCCGTTCATTTGGCGGCATTCACGCCATTCGTAACGTGTCGCTGACGCTTCAACCTGGTCAAATCGTCGGCCTGATCGGACCGAACGGTGCAGGCAAGAGCACGCTCGTAAACATTATCACCGGCGTCCATCCCGCCACGTCAGGCACGATCGTGCACAACGGTGAACGGATCGATCGGCTGAAGCCATTTCAGATTTCGGCGCGGGGCATCGCGCGGACGTTTCAGGTGGTTCAGCCGTTTCCGAGCATGACCGTCATCCAGAACGTGATGGCAGGCGCGATGTTTGCCGCCAACATCCGCTCCATGGACGAGGCCCGCAGTGTCGCGATGGAGCATCTCACATTCACCGGTCTCGCCGCGATGGCTGACCGGCCAGCCGAGCAGTTAACGCTGGCGAACCGCAAGCGGCTGGAGTTGGCCAAGAGCCTGGCGATGAACCCGCACATTTTGATGCTCGACGAGGTCAATGCCGGCCTCAATACGTCCGAAGTCGAGCAAGCGCTCGATCTGATCCGCGCCATCGCGGCGCGTGGCATCTCGATCGTGATCATCGAGCATCTGCTCAAGGTGGTGACCGGCCTGTGCAGCCGCATCATCGTTCTTCATCATGGTGAGCTGATCGCCGACGATCCGGCCGCCGATGTCATCAAGGATCCGCGCGTGATTGAAGCGTATCTCGGCTCGAAATTTGCCGAACGGCAGATGGTGCGGCATGGTTGATCCGCTTCTCAGCGTCAAAAACCTGATGTCGGGTTATGGCGACATCCAGATTCTTTGGGGTATCGACTTTCATATCGATGAAGGCGAGGCGGTCTGCCTCGTCGGCGCAAATGGCGCCGGCAAGAGCACACTGCTGCGTACACTGTCCGGATTGCTGCGCGTGCGCTCCGGGCAGATCGCATTCATGGGACAAGATCTGACCAACCGGTCGCCCAGGCAGGTTCTTTCCCACGGGATCGTTCACGTCCCGGAAGGCCGTCGACTATTTGGGCCGATGAGCGTGCTCGATAATCTCTTGACCGGCGCCTATCTGCGCACTGACCGAGCCAATATTCGCTACGACCTCGAGCGTATGCTCGATCTGTTTCCGATTCTTGCCGAGCGTCGTCACCAGGCTGCCGGCACGCTGTCGGGCGGTGAGCAACAGATGTGCGCGATTGCGCGCGGCATCATGAGCAAACCGAAATTGCTGATGATCGATGAGTTATCGCTTGGGCTGGCGCCGAAGATGGTCGATCATCTCGGCGAGGCGCTGCAAAAGGTCAAGCGGGAAGGCCTTTCGCTGCTGCTCGTGGAGCAGGATGTCGCCACGGCGTTCGAATTGACGGGGCGGGGGATTGTGCTCGATTCCGGCCGAGTCAGCCTGATCGGGCCGACGGAAGAGCTCTCGATCAATCCGATGGTGCAACAGGCCTATATGGGCATCGCTTGACATAGATTCGGCCTGAATGAAGAGGCCGGACGAGCTTCAACCAGTCCGGCCCGACACCTGTCAGTCGAACATAGCGACGCAATCGATCTCGACATTGACGCCCTTGCGGTGGGGCGTGCCACCGACGCAGGTGCGCGTGACGCGCTCGTGCTCGAAATAGGTGCGGAACACTTCGTTAAAGCGCGGGAAGTCGGCGACGTCGCGCAGGATCACGCGCATATTGACAACGTTGGAGAGCGTCGCGCCGCCGGCGTCGAGAACGCTCAGCAGATTGTCGAGCGTGCGGCGGGTCTGTACTTCGATGTCGCCCTCGACAACGGTCTTGGTCGCCGGATCGAGTGGTCCTTGTCCCGACACGAACAGCATGTTGCCGAAGCGAATGGCCTGCGCGATCGGCGGCGGCTTCTGCAGGTCGGTAAAGCCGGTCGTCGGCGCGGAGGCTGATGTCACGTATGTCTTAGGCAATTCGTCATCCTTTCGTTTCGGCGGTTTCGGGTCGGCCGACGATCGGATATCGATCGGCGGCCGCCAAATTCGTGGCTAGGACGTCTTGGCCGCCTCTGCGAGCGCGTTCGGCATCACGTTGCCACATTTCTTGCACGTGCGGGCGTCTTCATTGTCGAAGAAATTCTTGTAGGCCTGCGACACCGGATCAGCGCGATAGTCGCTGACGACGAAGGTCTCCTCGTGGAGGAAATTGTCGCACTTCGGGCAAAACCACTGGAACTTGTCGATCTCCCCTTCGTGCCGCTGGCGTTCGACGATCAAAGCGAAAGCGTCCGGCGGGAAGCGCGGCGAATGCGGCGTGTTCGGAGGCATCCAGTTGGTCGAACCCTCCGGAATGACCGCGATCTCTTCCTTGCCCTCAGGGGTGCGATAATGCAGGTCCATCGTGCCCTTGATCATGTAGGTCACTTCGTCGCTGCCGTTGATATGGAATTCGCTGCGATATTCACGGCCGCGGGCGACGAAGGCCAGCGATCCGGGCTCTTGCCACAAGACCTTGACGCGCTTGCCGGTCTCGGCGAGCTCTTTGGCGATCTCCTGGAGTTCCAGGACCGGGAGTTGTTTCATGGCCGTCTCCTTTGCACAGGGTTGCCGACTAACGCGGTTCGAAATCGGCTTCACGCAACGCTACGCCGCTTTGTGCCGCGGTTCAAATTGACGCCGCAGTTCGGCTGCGCCTCAGAGTTTGACGCAGACGTTGCGCAGTTCGGTGTAAAATTCCATCGAGTGAACACCGCCTTCGCGTCCGATGCCGGACTGCTTTGAGCCACCGAATGGGGTGCGAAGATCACGAAGGAACCACGAGTTCACCCAGGTAATGCCGACTTCGATCCGCGCGGCGACACGGTGCGCCCGTGTCAGGTTCTCGGTCCAGATCGACGTCGCCAATCCGTACGGGCTGTCGTTGGAGAGCGCGATAGCTTCTTCCTCGCTGTCGAACGGCGCGATGTGGCAGCATGGTCCGAAGATCTCGTCCCGGATTACCGAGGAGGTTTCGGGCAGCCCGGTCCATATTGTCGGCTGCACGAACGAACCGCCGTGAAATTTTGCATCGAGTGACGGCACGGCGCCGCCGAGCACGACATTGGCGCCCTCGGCCTTGGCCTTGTCGTAGAACGACAGCACCTTCCTGCGGTGTTCCTGGCTGATCAGCGGTCCCATCGTGGTCGCCCTGTCAAACGGATCACCCATGCGCAGGTTCGCCGCGGCCGATTTCAGGCGATCGACGAACGTATCGAACAAGGTCCGCTCGACATAGACGCGTTCCGTGCCGAGGCAGACCTGGCCGCAATTGGCGAACACCGAACGCATCGTGCCTTCGATCGCCTTGTCGAGATTGCAATCCGCGAATATCACGGCGGCGTTCTTGCCGCCGAGCTCGAGCGAGACGGGGCGCACGTGATTGGCCGCGGCCGTCATGATCGCGCTGCCGGTGGAGGTTTCCCCGGTGAAGGTGATGCCGTCCACGTCGGGATGTTGGGTCAGGAATTCGCCCGTGCTGCCGGGCCCGAAACCATGCACGACGTTATAGACCCCGGGAGGCACGCCGGCCTCGTTCATGATCTCGCCGAGCAGTGTCGCGGTTGTCGGCGTCTCCTCGGACGGTTTCACCACGACGGTGTTGCCGCAGGCAAGCGCCGGCGCGACCTTCCACGTCATGAGCAGGAGCGGCAGATTCCATGGGCACACCACGGCGATGACGCCGCGCGGAACGCGGATAGCGTAATTCAGCGCGCCTGCGCCATCGGGCGTCGCCATCCGAAAACTTTCTGTCGACAGCGTGAGCACTTGATCGGCGAACACGTTGAAATTGGCGGCTCCGCGCGGGATATCGATATGCGAGGCCAGCGTCACGGGCTTGCCGGTATCGAGAATCTCGGCCTTCAAGAACTCATCGAAGCGGCGCATGATGCCGTCGGCAACCTTGCGCAGGATCGTAGAGCGTTCCTGTTCGCTCATACGGCCCCATGGACCCCTAAGCGCGCGTTGCGCCGCTTTGACCGCATCGTCGACCATCGCCGCGTCGGCCTCGGCAACGAGATTGACCAACTCTCCGGTGGCCGGATTGCGGTTCTCGAAGGTTGATTTGCCGGAGGTGACAAAACGGCCGTCGATGAAGTTACCCAGGGGCGAGGCGGCGGCCTCGGTCTTCGTTGCTGTCAGTGCCATTTTTCAACTCTGGTAGGAATTCCAACGACGTCGGATCGCTGCTCAGCCGTCCGTTGCCGCGATCCGTTCGCCGCACGCGGCGGCAGCTTGCAGTCGCTAGGGCAGAGTGGCTGCGTTTCAGGTGGTGAAATCATAATCAGCTTGATTCATAAAATCTATTGATTTCATAAATACCACCGTGATCTAATAAAAGCTAGGCCGACGGAATGGGTCGGGCCGCATCATCATCCACTTCTGCCCAGGCAAAGTTGCTCGAATGACCCATCCCGACACCGTCCTTTATCGCGGCCGGATCTACACGGTCGACGCCTGCGACACGGTGGCCGAAGCGGTCGCGATCCAAAATGGCCAGATTCTTGCCGTCGGTTCGTCGCAAGACATCCTTGCCCTTGCCGGCCCCGGCACGCGCCGGGTCGATCTCGATGGCCGCGCGGTTATTCCCGGTTTCGTCGATGGCCATCCGCATATGGACGGCGTCGGCATTCGCTTTCTCAAGCCATCATTCGATGGTGTCAGGTCGATCGACGAGGTGCTCGACGTCGTGCGCCGTGAGGTCGGCCAGCGCAAACCGGGTGAATGGATCATCTGCAATCCGGTAGCCAGCGAGCCGGAATTCTTTGCATTTCCCGGCGTTTTGCGCGAAGGCCGCTGGCCCAATCGCTACGACCTCGACAAGGTATCGCCGGACAATCCTGTTTTCATCGAGCCGGCGGGACTGATCGCGCCGGGCATCGGCATCGCCAACAGTGCGGCGATCAAAATCGCGGGCATCACGGCGTCGACCGAAACGCCTTCGGGCGTCGAGATCGATAAGGACAGCGCGGGCGAGCCGACTGGCATCTTTCGCGATTTTAATTTCCCGAAGATCATGCCCGACACCTACAGCACGATCCGCGGCAAGCGGGCGCTGTTTCCCATGATCCCGCCCATGGATCAGGACTACATGAACCGCGCCGTCGAGGCCGGTATGCACGCGTTCAATCGCGCCGGCGTCACCGCGATCTACGAAGGTCATGGCATCCCGCGGCCTCAGCAAAGGGCCTATACCGAGCTGTGGCAGCGGGGCAAGCTCTCGGTGCGTACCTATTTCGTCGTGGCGTTTCCGCAGCCTTATTTTCTCAACGTCGAGCAGGGCCAGGCCCTGATTGACGAGACAGCGCTCTACGCCGCAGGCCAAGGCTTCGGCGACGACCTGCTCCGTTTCGGCGGTCTCGGCTATTCCTTCGACAGCGCCACCGCGATCGGCGCGTGCCTGATGCGTGAACCCTATGTCGGTGCTCGCGGCTACGCCTGGACCGGCGTCCAGCATACGCCGGACGAGGCGTTTCTCGATGGCCTGTTCCGGGCGGCGCGCGCCAATCTGCGAGTCCAGGTGCAATGCGCCGGTGGCGGCGCCATCGACAAGGTGTTGTCGATGTTCGAGACCATCAACCGGGAGATTCCGATCCTGGGCAAGCGCTGGGCGATCGAGCACTGCCAGTTTCCCAGCACCGAGAATATGGCGTCGTGCCGCCGTCTTGGCGTGGTCGCGACGACGACGACCAACTTTCTGTGGAACTACGATACGGTCTATCTGCGTTGCTTCGGCGAAGAGATGTCTGCCAATTCGGTTCCGCTTCGCGACTGGATCGACGCTGGCGTCATGATCGCGCAATCGACCGACGGCCGGCCGTTCGATCCGCTGTTCACGTTCTGGCAGAGCCTGGCCCGCAAAGGCGGCGTGACCGGCCATGTGTTCGGCCTGCCGCATCAGAAGATCACGCGGGCCGAGGCGCTCCGCCTGATGACCTACAATGCGGCCTATGCCGCATTCTGGGAGCATCGCATCGGTTCGCTCGAGGTCGGTAAGCTTGCCGATCTCGCGATCCTGTCCGAAGACATCATGACGATCGACGAGGATCGCGTCCCCGAGGCCAAAGTGATAACCACGCTGCTTGCCGGAAAACCGGTGCACGACATCGGCCTGTTCGGCAGCTAGGTGTTGCTCAGAACCACCGGCGTGAGAGGCGCGCGTTCAAGCGCGAGGGAAAGACAGGGAATGAAAGACTGGAGTATCTGGACGTTTCAGTACGCCGAAGGCCGGCTACCGCTCGATTTCGTACGCGGCACCCCGGTGGCAAGCAATCAAGGCCACATTGAAGTGCCGATGATCTTCTCGCTGCTGCAATCGAATGACGGTGAGCGTGTCCTGGTTGATACGGGCTTCAGCTCCGGTGCCTCGATGACCGGTCCAGGCTTCAAGGATTTCGTGCGCAGCGACGAGGTGCTGCGGCGTCACGGCATCGACGCCGCCGGGATCGATACGCTGGTGTTGACTCATCTGCATTTCGATCATGCCGGAAATCTCGACGCTTTTCCCAACGCGCGCATCTTCGTGCAGCGCTACGAGTATGAAAGCTGGAAGAAGGTGATCGCGGAATATGGTCGCGACGGGGTGACCAAGGACCGCTGGGTATTCTCTTCGCTCGACGCCAACAATTTCAAATCACTGGACGCTGCAATTGCGCAAGGGCGCGTCACGCTTCTCGACGGCGACCATGTCTTGCGCGAAGGCGTGACATGCCGCCTGGCCAAGGATACGCACAGCTTCGGAATCCAGTGGCTCGAGGTAGAGACCAGCGTTGGCACCTACGCGCTCGCCGGCGACGTCTGCTATTCTTACTTCAGCGTTGAACGGATGTGGCCGCCGGGCTATCTGCAGGGCAACGTCTGGAACCTGCTGCGCGAGATGGAGCGGGTCAAGAAAGTCGCGGGCGACGATCTGGCACGCATGCTGCCCGGCCATGACGTCGAGATTTTCACGCGTCACCCGTCCGGAAAATCGCACGACGTGCGCGTTGCGGAACTTCATCTCGCCGCCAGCCACCAGAGCCTGCTTGGATAGGTTCCACTGCATCGGCGGTTCAATGATGCGGGCTGGTGCTTTTTGCAGGATCGGAAAGAGGAGGCCGGTGGTAAACCCGCCTTGCTCAATGCCGCTTACTTGACGGCCTCCCACTTGCCGTCCTTGGCGACCAGCACCGTCGGCTTAAGCTGTACGTCGCCGTCGGCGTTGAAGGACATCGGACCGGTGATGCCCGACAAGTCTTTCACATGCGCCAGGCAATCCCTGATGCGCTCGCGGTCGGCAGCCAGATCTTCCGGCTTGTTGGTTACGCCCGACTTCTCGATGCAATCCTTGGCGAGGAAGAACGTGTCGTACATCAGCGCTGCGGTGTTGCCGGGCGCCACCTTGGCGCGGTTCTGATATTCGGTTGCCCAGGCGTGTACCTTCGGATCCGGATCATCCGGCCAGAACGGATTCACCACGGTGGTGCCGTCGCCGGCCTTGCCGGAGATGTCGAGGAAGCGTGTCTCGGACATGCCGAGCGCGCCGACGATCGGCTGCGCCATGCCCTGTTTTCGGACTTCGCGGACGATATTGCCGCCTTCGTTATAAAGACCGGCGATCAGGATGCCCTCGGGATTGAGACCCTTGGCTTTGGTGACTTGCGCCGAGTAGTCGATGTCGCCGGTCTGATAGGAAATATTGTCGAGAACGTTGACGCCCTTTTCCTTGAATTCGGCGGGGAACACCACAGTGCCGTCGACCTTGGTGAAGGCGTCCTTCACGTCGGTGAGGATCACCACCGATTTCACCGGGTTGCGCTTCAGCCAGGTATCAAGCAGGAAGCCGTTCATCTGGTCCGACGACAGTGCGTTACGGAAGGCCCACGGCCGGTTCTTTCCGGCGATGCCGGGCTTGGCTGACGAAGCGGTGATGATCGGGGTCCTGCCCTGCACGGCGATGGGGAATGCGACTTCGCATTCGGCGCTGAAGAATGGGCCGATGATTGCCAGCACCTTATCGTTGAAGATCAGTTTGCGGGTGAGGTTGATCGCTTCGGCATTTTCACCGCGCGTATCATAGACGACAGGTTCGACCTTTTCGCCCTTGATGCCGGTCTTCTGGAGTTCTTCGAGCGCCATCTTCATGGCGATCTCTTGGTGCTGGCCGTACGAAGCTCCCTTGCCGGACAGCGGCATCAGCACGCCAATCTTGACGTCGGCGAACGCAGGGTGAGCCGCGCTGCAACCGAGCGTCACCGCGGCCAGCAAAGCCGCTCGATGGATCCACATCCGCCTTGATTTCTCAGCCTTCCAGTTGCCCATCGAAACTCCTTATCAAAAGATAAAAAGTATATTATGAGCGCAATAATTTATTACAATGCCAATTTTTGATGTTCGAGTGCCTAAGCGTACGGCAAGCCCGCGGCCGCGCAAAGCGGTCGTCATTAGCTGCGATCTGGATTTGTGAACCAGTATCCGCGGTCAGGCGACGCGGGCGCTATTGCGCTTGGCCGCCGGCTTGTCCTTGGGACGGGCCGCGGCCTTTTCTTTTTCTTTTTTGATCCGGGGCACGATTTTGGCGCCTTCGGCCTTTTCCATCATGCCACCGATCACGCGTGCGGCATGTTCGAAATGCTGCTTGAGAACCTTGCACGCGGCGGTATCGCGCGCCAAAGCCAATTCCATGATCTGCTTGTGCTCTTCGCCGATGGTCGGATCGATATCGGTGTAAACGACGAAGCGGCGCCGATAACGCTCGAGCTGATCATAGAGGATGTCGCAGAAATGCAGCAGCCAGGGCGAGCCGCAGCCGGACTCGAGAGCCTGATGGAACGCGCGGTTGCGTCGTTCCCATTCATCGTGGAATGTGCCGGGCTCGCGATGCGCCTGGTTCTCCAGCTTGTTCAGCTGGTAATAGGCGGTGACAACGGCGTTTTCCCAATCGTCGCCGCCCGTGCGGATCGATCGCTCCAGCGACAGCACCGAAAAATTGATGCGCAGGTCGGCGATGTCGAGCAATTCCTCACGTGTCGCAGGCGCGACGAAGAATCCGCGCTGCCCTTCGGCGACCGCGAGACCCTCCAGCGCAACGCGCGACAATGCTTCGCGCACCGGACTTAGCCCGATGTTGTAACGCTCGCGCAGGGCGTCAGGTTGGAGCTTGTCGTTCGGAGCGAATTCGCCGCGAATAATATCGTCATGAATACGCTGATACGCCTCATCGGCGAGCGTCTTCGGCGCGTCGATCTGACGACGAGGTGCCGGTCCCCAAAGAAGTTTGCTCTTGCTCATGGTATCATCTGTTCTCGGCGCGGAAATTTGTGAAATCGGCGCAATATTATGCCGAATACTATAGCACCCCTCGATTCTTGTCGCCCTGATTTTGAGTATTTCCATCAAATACAGTGAGTTATCCGGTATTTCGTCGACTCTTTGGCCCCGCCGACCAGACCGCGGCAATCCGGCGGCGCTCGAGAACGTCACCGAACAAAAACTGGACATTCTTCAGCGTTGCCTCATGAAGAGGCAAGGTGTGCGACGCCACGCAGTCGCTCGCCACGACGGCGTAGAAACCGCGACAGACCGCATCCCGCAAACTGCTTTCGACGCAGACGTTGGTTTGCACTCCCGCAAAAACCAGGGTCCTTAGATCCCGCGTTCTGAGCTGCTGCTCCAGATCGGTGCCGGCGAAAGCGCTGTAGGAATGTTTTTCGATCACCGGTTCGCCGGAACCAGGCGCGACGCCATAGAAATCAATGCCCCAGCTTCCGGTGCCGCAGCAAATATCCGAACTCTTCTCTCTTTGCTTTACGAGCATGGCTTCAGGCAGACGATCCGGATCGTAATTGGCTTTAATCCAGAACACCGGCACGCCATGTTCACGTGCTGCGCCCACCAGCGCCATGATCTCGGGCGCTACCGCCCGACAGGCCGTGGCATCCTTGCCGACCACGGTCTCGACATAGCCCTTTTCGGCGCAGAAGTCGTTCTGCATGTCGATCACCATCACAGCCGAATGTGCGGGGCTAAGCCGCTTATCGACCGTATCCAGAAGCGTCTTGGTCATCGCTGTCTTCCTTAAGTTCTCTCGAAGCCGCGCCTCGTCGATCGATCTCGGATGGTCAAACGACGGCAGCCACTTTGGCCGCAATCGCCTCGGCGACGATCTCGGCGTGTTCCGCCATCATCCGCTCGCCGAGTTCGCGGCTCGATGCCGCGGGATTGCCGAGATAGCCCTGCGGTGTTTTGCGGAGTGCGTGCTCGCCACCCTTGCGCCATTCGGTCAGATCCTCGATGCCAAAGTCGGTCGGCTTCAGCGTCGGCAGCAATTCGTCTTTCACGAGATCGGGATAAACCGCCATCATCGACGACGTCTCGAACTCGCCGGCATGCACGTCGAAGTATTTGCTGTTGCGTTCGACCTCGGTCATGGTCGGTAAGGCGCGGGGGCTCGCCGGGTCGATGCCGACGCGCTTGAAGAACGACGGGGCGCCGACGAAATAGGCACTCAGGCCGGACTCGTCGGCCCCGCGGCAGACGCCGTCGAAGATCGTACGGTTATGCAGCGCATCGCCATGGCCGGAGACGCAGAACAGCGTCGAGAAGCTGTCTTTCTTGAGGCTTTTGATCAGATCGACCATCAGCTCGATCATGACCTCGGGCCGCACCATGAAACTGCCCGGAAACAGTCCGCTGACCTGGTTCACTCCCCAGTAGAACGGCGGCATGATGACGCTGGCCACGCCTTTCGACGCGAGAATCTTGCGCACGCGGCGCAACAATTCCGACGGCATGTAAACGTCGGTGCCAAGTGGAAGATGTGGACCGTGCTGCTCGATGACGCCAAGGCCCCACAACACCACTGCGCGATCGGCCGCTGCCTTGGCGAGGTCCGGGAACGTCATGTTCGCGATCGTGTCCTGGAAAATGGAACGGGTTTCGGTCGATCGTGGTTCGCTCATGATACTGTCCTCACACTCCCAAATAGGCCTCGCGAACGCGCGCATCGCTCGCGAGATCGGCACCCTGCAGCACGACCTCGCCGTTCTCCAGCACGTAGGCCCGATCGGCGAGGTGAAGCGCCTGATTGGCGTTCTGTTCGACCAGCAGGATCGTCATGTCGTCCTTGGTCTTCAACTCGTGAACGAAATCGAGGATCTTGGCCGTGATCAGCGGTGCAAGGCCGAGAGACGGCTCGTCGAGCATCAGAAGGCGCGGCCGCGACATCAGTGCGCGGGCGATCACCAGCATCTGCTGTTCGCCACCGGACAGCGTGCCGGCGCGTTGCTTGAGACGATCGCGCAGAATCGGAAAGCGATCGAGCAGATGCTCCATGTCCTTGGCAATCTCGTCATGATCGCTGCGAGCGTAGCTGCCCAGGATCAGGTTTTCCTGCACCGTCATCTGCTTCAGGGTCGAGCGGCCTTCGAGCACGAGCGCCAGTCCGCGGCGCATCACTTCCGCAGCCGGCCGGTTGGCGATGGTCTTCCCGTTGAACGCGATCGTGCCGCGACTGGCCGGCAACAAGCCGGCGATGGTCTTGAGCAGGGTACTCTTGCCCGCTCCATTAGGACCGATCAGCGCGACGATCTCGCCCTGGCCAACATTGATCGAGACGCCCTTGACGGCGGCGATCTTGCCATAGCTGACGTGCAGATTGTCGACCTTAAGGATCATGCCGCCTCGGCCCCAACGTAGGCGGCCAGCACTTCAGGATTGCGCTTGACGGCTTCGGGCGGGCCTTCGGCGATCTTGCGGCCGTAGTTCATCACCGAAATCACATCGGAGATTGCCATCACCAGGCTCATGTGATGCTCGGTGATCAGGATCGTGATGCCGTCATCGAGCAGCGATTTAAACAGCCTGGCGGCTTCTTGCACCTCGACGGGGTTCATGCCGGCGACCGGCTCGTCCAGCAGCAGCAGCTGCGGATCGACCGCGAGCGCGCGGGCGATCTCCAGACGCCGCTGATCGGCCAGTGCCAGCTCGGTCGCCAGCACGTTACGTTGGGCCGAGAGGCCGACCCGCTCCAACAGCTCTTCGGAGCGGCGCCGCGTGGTCGCCTCGGTCGGTGTCGCAAGGCCCGGCACACGTGCGAGAGCAGCGAGAAAGCCGCCGTGCGTACGGCTGAAGCGTCCGACCTCGACGTTTTCGAGCGCGGTCATGGACGGGAAAAGACGCACGCCCTGGAAGGTACGAACGATGCCACGGCGCGCGATGCTGTCCGGGCGCGAGCCCGAGACATCGACTCCATCGATTACGATCTGACCTTCGGTCGGAGGCAGCACACCGGTCATCAGATTGAACAGGGTCGTCTTGCCGGCGCCGTTGGGGCCGATGAGGGCATGGATCGTGCCTCTGCGAATCGTGAGGTCGACATTGGAGACAGCAGAGTAACCGCCGAAGCGCCGCGTCAGGTTGCGCGTCTGGAGCACAGGCGTATCGGTGCTGCTCATCGGCGCACTCCCAAGAGGCCCCAGGGGCGGACGATCATGATGAGCACCAGCAGCGCGCCGAACACTGTCATGCGCCATTCCTGTGCGTCGCCGACCCGCAATAGTTCGGGCAGCACCGTGACGACGATCGCGCCAACGGCCGCGCCGATGAAATTGCCCATTCCGCCCAACACCACCATCATGAAAATTTCCGCCGAGCGCGCGTAAGAAAACTGGCCGGGATCGATGAACGTGGCGTAGTGCGCGAACAGGCCGCCCCCGATTCCGGCGACGAAGGCGCCGAGACCGAAGATCGAGACCTTGACCCTCGTGAGATTGATGCCGATCACTTCGGCAGCGAGTTCGTCGTCGCGGACGGCCTCGATCGCGCGGCCGATGCGGGAGCCGCGAATTTGGAAACACAGAAACAGCATCAGGAATGCAACGGCCCAGACGACCGGCAAAGTGGTGTAGGTCGGAATGCCGCCTAGCCCGGATGCCGCGCCGGTCGGCTCGAAGTTGAGAAAGAACACGCGAACGATTTCGCCAAACCCCATCGTCATGATGATGAGATAGACGCCCTTGATCCGCAGTGTGGGGATGCCGACGATCAAGCCGACCAGGCCGGCCATCAGCCCGCCGCACAGGAGAGCGATGCTGAACGGCCACTCCGCCACCGCAGTGAGGTAGCCGGAAGTATAGGCGCCGATCGCCATGAAGCCGCCCTGACCGAGCGACAGCAGACCTGCAGAGACCGGGAGATAGAGGCTCAGCGCCAGGACCACGTTGATGCCGGTGAAGATCAGGACCGACTCGATATACGGATCGAGCATCTTATCCCTCGACGTGGTCGGTGGTGCCGAAGATGCCGCGTGGGCGTAGCAGCAGCACAGCGATAATGACGAAGAATGCAAAGGCATCGCGGTAGGACGATGACAGGTACGCTACGCTGATCACCTCGACGATGCCGATCACGAGACCACCGAGCATCGCGCCGTACACATTGCCAAGGCCGCCGAGCAGCATCGCCGCGAGGCCCTTGATACCGATATCGACGCCCATATAGGGCGAAATCGAATTGAACGACATGCCAACCAGCACGCCGGCGACGCCGGCCAGTGCGGAGGCGATGGCGAATGTGAGAATGATGATGCGATCGCTGCGGATGCCGAGCGTGTGCGAGATCGTCATGCTTTCGGCGGTGGCGCGCATCGCCATGCCAACGCGCGTCAAGGTGACGAACAGATGCAGTGCGAACATCAGGCCGAGCGAAACAAGCAGAATGACAAGCTGAACCGATGTCAGCGTGACCGCGCCGAGATGCCAGACATAACTTTCCATCCGGACGGGAAAGCCGACCTGCTCGCCACCGAACGCCCGTGTTGCGAGCTCTTGCAGAACGACGCCGACACCGATCGTGCTGATCATCGGCGCGAGGAAATGCCCCTTGCGTGCTTTGATCGGCTTGATCGCGAGGAGATAGACCAGCACGCCGAGCACCGCAGACGCCGCTGCGGCGGCGGTGAGCGCCGTTGTGACACCGCCTCCGGCAAGCAGAACCACCTGTAATCCGACGAAAGCGCCGATCATGAAGACCTCGCCATGGGCGAGATGCACCAGGTGCAGCACACCGAACACCAGCGTGTAGCCGATGGCGACCAGCGAATAGGTGCTGCCCAGCATCACGCCATTCACAATCTGCTGGATCAGCATCATCGTTGGAGGCCTCGACGCTTCCGCGTTGGGCGGGGTGAAGAATTTATGCAATTATGATGATTGAATAATTCTCGTCAATGTATATAAAACGTCTTCAGACAGAGGAGGCTGTATGGCAGAGATCGTTTTTGCGGCCGGTGCGCCGCATGCGCCCGCTATTGTCGGCTTGTTCGACAAAGCGCCGGACGAATCGAAGAAGGTCGTCTCCGACACCTACATCGCAATCTCCAAGGAATTGAGAGACGCACGCCCTGACGTACTGATCGTGTTCGCGAACGATCACCTCGCCAACAGCCGCATCACCTTCTATCCGGACTTTTTGATCGGCACCGCGCCGGAGCATAGTGGTCCGCATGAATGGTTTCAGGAGTGGATCGGCTGCCGCGATTACACTGCGAAGGGTAATCCTGATGTCGCCAAGGCGCTGTTCCAGGGCATGACCCGCCGCGGGGTTCGCATGTCGGTGCGGAACGAGAACCTCAAATTCGACGATAACATCTCCGTGCCGGTCACGATGACCAATCTCGACCAGACCGGCATCACGCTCGTGCCGGTGCTGCAAAATTGCACGGTGCCGCCGTTCCCCAATGCCGAACGCTGCTTCGAGGTCGGACACGCCTTGCGCGACTTCATCGAAAAGGACTTGCCCGGGGACATGCGTGTGGCACTGTTCGGGTCGGGCGGATTAAGCCACGAGCCGGGTGGCGTGAAGTACTACAAGATCGATGAGGAGTTCGACCGCAAGTTTCTCGAGCTTTGTGCCAGGGGAGACCACAGGGCGCTGCTCAAGGAGATCACGGTCGATCGTATGGAAGAAGCCGGAATCGGCGGCACTGCCGAAGTCCTGTCGTGGTTTCCCGTGATGGCAGCGATCGGTGAGCGGCCGGGACGTACGTTCGGATATACCGGCTGGCCGAGCTTCCGGTGCGGCATCGGCGGCGTGATCTGGGATCTCTAGGCAAAGCAGTGGGGAACGTCATGGCTTGGGAAAAATTCAATCCAAACCTCGCCGCGCATGATCTTGTTCAGGACATGAAGTGGAATCCGGAGATTCGAAAGGAATTCAAGACCAACGAGGCGGCGGTACTTGACCGCTATAAAATGTCTCCGGAGGAGCGCAAGGCGATCGAGGAGCGCGATTTCCGTAAACTCTACGATCTCGGCATGCACCCCTATCTCGGCGGCCAGTTGTCGCGCTTCATCTGGGGTAACGACGCCGGCAAGGGCGCAGTCGAGGCTTCCAACAAATTGGTTGCTTCGTTGCAGGGCCATAGCCGCGATATTCCGAACAACTAAGGCCAGCGATTTCGATGGCTTTGTCGCCGCCGCGCGCCAGCGCGCGGTGCTTGCGAAGATGAAGATAATGACTTCAGTACAAGGGCCCGGGTCGATCCGGACAATTTCCGCCATGTCAGCACATCGTATCGACGTCCACCATCATATCCTGCCGCCGGGCTATGTTCGGGCGGTGGGCGATGATCGGATCGGGCCTCTGATCGTCGCTGGCAAGACGCCGGAATGGACTCCGCAACATTCGATCGAGGCGATGGATCGCAACGGCATCGAGAAGGCGATCACCTCGATCTCCGCGCCGGGCCTGTGGTTCGGTGATATCGATGCCACCCGACACCTGACGCGCGAGTGCAACGACTACGCGGCCAAGATTCGGCTTGATCATCCGGGCCGGTTTGGGGTGTTTGCGAGTCTGCCGCTGCCGGACGTCGAAGGCAGTTTGCGCGAAATCGCCTATGCGCTCGACGAGCTGAAAACCGATGGCATTGGTATGCTTACCAACTATGACGGCAAGTACCCCGGCGACCCGGAATTCGCGCCGGTGCTCGACGAGCTCAATCGGCGTGGCGCTGTGGTCTACTTCCATCCGACCGAAGCGCCATGCTGCCGCATGCATGGGATCGGCGTGCCGGCAGCGACGCTCGAATTTCCCTTCGACACCACCAAGGCGGTGACGAACCTGCTGTTCAGCGGCACATTCGCGCGCTGCCGCAACATCCGCTTCATCTTTTCGCATGCAGGAGGCACGGTGCCGTTTCTGGCTGAGCGCATCGCGCGGCTCGAGGTTCGCCCCGAATTCCGCGCCAGCGTGCCGGATGGCGTGATGTTCGAATTAAAGCGTTTGTTCTTCGATACCGCGCTGTCGGCCAACCAGCTCGCGTTCAGCGCGCTGCTCAAGCTGGTCGCACCCGAGCAAGTGTTGTTCGGCAGCGACTACCCGTTTGCGCCTGAATCCACGATGGTTGCGACCGTCAAGGGATTGTCCGAACTAGGGCTGCCTGCAGATGTGCTTCTCGCGATCGAGCGCACCAACGCGCAGCGGTTACTTAAAGGCTGACGCTTATCGGCAGTTGGAACTGAAGCTCCTGATTGGCCAAAGCGGAGCGTTACCACAGTACCGGATTCGGTTTACTGGACTCGGCGTGGACGAGGGGGGCACGCTTTAGCCTGGCGCGTTGTGGCATCACCGCACGCAGCCGTCTGTGCCGCTTCAACAGGTCCAACACCCGGCCGCACCGATCCGCTCAGCACTCCGCGTCGGAAGCTCTTGCCAGCGAGGCAGCGTCCACACATGGCGCAAAGTGCATGTTGTATCGCAGGCTTTGATGCCCCACGATTGAGTTAGCTAATGATTTCAATTCTATAAGAGTTCGTGGTTTCATTCCAAATGGCGCACCCCGACACGATTCGAATGTGTGACCTTTGCCTTCGGAGGACAAGGCTAGTTACGTCTCAAACGGCCACCATCAGCGAATGTCGCTATCGGTGGTTGCGCCTCCCCGCAACCAAGATCGCCGAGTTGCGCCAAGTCCAGCTATACTGAAAGTTTCGCAAAGGCTTGAGAGCTCTCGCTAGTTCTCGATCCAAACAGTCATGCCCGGCTCAAGGCCTGCCGGCTCTCCCTCCGGGTCGAGGCGCAAGCGAAGCGTGTTGCGGTCATGATCCCCAATAACCCGCTCGGCCTGCCAGGTGGCGAACGTTCCGAGCGGCCGCAGTCCGGTGATGACGGCTTTGATCGCGCCATCGGCACCGTTCCGCATCACGCTCACTGTTTTTCCGATCATGAAACCACTGAGATGGTCTTCGCGTACATTGAACGAGAGCCATTGCTCGCCTGCCGCCTCGACCATCAGGATCGGTTGACCCGCGCGAACATTCTCGCCCACCTCTGCGGCGATGACGCTGACCACACCGTTGGCTGGAGAACGCAAGATCATCTTTTCAAGACGGCGCTCAAGCACGGTGACCGCGGCGGCCGCGGCCTGCACCTGCGCGTCGGCGATCGCGCGTTCCTCTTGAGTCGGGCCCGCCACGGCCGCATCGTAATTCGCCTGGGCCTCCGCCACATCGGCGCGTGCGCTTGCAGCGTCGTTTTCGGCCTGGTCAAGCGCCTGCTGGGACTCAAAACTCTGGCGTGCCAGCGTGCTGGTTCTGGTGAGCTGGGCCTGCACATAGTCGAAGCGTGCGCTTGCCTTGGCGATTTCAGCATTCAGGGAGGCGACCTGTTCACGACGGACGCCCGCATAGACGTTGTTGCGGGTTGCGGTCGCCGACGCGAGTGCGGCGCGCGCCTGGTCCGCCTGTGCCGTCAACTCCACCGCCGACAGCCTCGCCAGGATATCGCCCGCGTGCACGTGGGCGCCCTTCTCGACCGCAATGGACACGAGTTGGCCGTCCACCTCCGGCTCCACCCTGACTTCGGTCGCCCGCACGACGCCTACGATTGTGGCCGCCGATCCGGAACGACGCACGGAGTAGATCAGAACGCCCGCGACGAGCACGAGTGCGATTGCAACGATGGCGGCACGCTTAGTCCTGCGCATGTCCCGGTCCTCTCTTGACGGCAACCGCCGAGATCACGGCGAGCGCGAAATAGGCCAGGGCCAGACACCACAGTCCGAGCCAATCATGCGCGACCTCCCAGATGCTGGCACCCAGCTGGTTGATGCGCACGAGGCCATCAATCGCGAAGTCG
>JAQGKC010000099.1 GCA_028290305.1 Bradyrhizobium sp. | reverse complement strand
GCCAGCCCCGCGATCAGCCGCAGCGCGGTGGACTTGCCGCAACCCGACGGCCCGAGCAGCGAAACAAACTCCCCCTGGCGGACATCCAGATCGATCGGGCCGAGCGCCATGACGCCATTGCCGTAGGTCTTGGTCACGCCGCGCAGGCTGGCCGCAAGGCCCAAAGCGTCGGCGCCGCGATCGGACCGGGCATTCTCGGCCACCTCATTGGCCATCTATGTCTTGGTCATCTATGTCTTGGCCATCTATTTGCCCGGCCGCAGCTCGGCGCCGACGCTCTTGTTGACAAAGCGAAGCGTATAGGAGTTGCGGTAGTCGATATCGGACTTCACGACGCCGGCCCGCACCATCTTGTCGAAGAAGCTCGTCAGCCGCTCGTCGGTCATCGCGCCGATGCCGTTACGTTGCGTATCGCCGGAATCGACGATGCCATGGTCCTTCATCGTCTTGACCGAATAGGCCAAAAGCTCGTCGGTCATTTCCGGATTCAGCTTCTTGATCATCGCATTGCCGGCGGAATTATCACCGTAGAGATAGTTGTACCATCCGACAATCGAGGCGTCGACGAAGCGCTGCACCAGGTCCGGCTTCTTCTCGACCACGTCGCGGCGGGTCTCGATCAGGGTCGAATAGGTGTTGAAGCCGTAATCGGCCAGCAGGATCACGCCCGGCTTGAAGCCGGCGCTCTTTTCGACCGCGAACGGCTCGGAGGTGACATAGCCCTGCATCGCGCTTTGCGGTGTGGCGATGAACGGCTGCGCGTTGAACGTATAGGGCCTGACATTCTTCTCGCTGAAGCCGTATTCGGATTTCAGCCATTGGAAGTAGCTCCCCATCCCTTCCTTGGAGACGAACAGCGTCAACGGCTTCAGCTCGTCGAGCTTGGTGATCTTGGATTCAGGATGGGTCAGAAAGACCTGCGGGTCCTTCTGGAAGATCGCGGCGACCGTCACGACGGGCACCTTGTTGGCGACCGCGTCGAACGACATCAAGGTGTTCGCGGCCATGAAGAAGTCGAGCTTGCCGGCGATCAGCAGCATGCGGTTGTTGTCGTTCGGGCCGCCCGGCACGATGGTGACGTCGAGCCCGTATTTCTTGTAGGTGCCGTCGGCGGACGCTTGGAAGAAGCCGCCATGCTCGGCCTCGGCGACCCAATTGGTTCCGAACGAGACCTTGTCCAGCTTGTCTTCGGCGGAGGCAGGCCTGGCCGCCAAAACGGCGGCAGCGGTCAAGGCCGCTGTTAACGCTTGCAGCAAAAGAGCCTTTTTCATGGTTGGACTCCGTCGTTCGTTCTGGCCCATGATGAGGTGTGGTACACTAAAGCATGATCCGGAAAAGTGGATACCGGTTTTCCGAAAGATCATGCTCAAATAATAAGTTAGAGCGCGATGACGTTTCCTCCTAAGGTAATCGCGCTCGACCAAAGCCGCCGAATGAAACATCCCGCTCCATGAGCTCGCTCCTCCCTCCCCGTGACTGGACCGACATCCACTGGCCCGACATCGTCCGGGCCGAGCGGACGCGCTGGATCGCCGTCCTGCCGCTGGCCGCGACCGAGCAGCACGGTCCGCATCTGCCATTGGGGACCGACGTGATGATCGCGCAGGCCTATCTGGAACGGGTGCGCGAATTTCTGCCCGCCACCTTGCCGGTCACGTTCCTGCCGCTGCAGCCGGTCGGGATTTCCACCGAGCATATCGACTATCCGGGGACCTTGACGCTGCCGACCGACGTCGCGCTGAAGAGCTGGATGGCGCTCGGCGAGAGCGTCGCGCGCGCCGGACTGAAGAAGCTCGTCATCGTCACCAGCCATGGCGGCAACAGCGCCGCGATGGGCTTGGTGGCGCAGGATCTGCGCGCGCATCTCAAGCTGTTCGTCGTCACCACCTCCTGGTCGCGCTTCGGCACGCCGGACGGCCTGTTCGACCCGGACGAATTGCGCCACGGCATTCACGGCGGCGCGGTCGAAACCTCGATCATGCTGGCGCGATTCGGCGCGCATGTGCGACAGGACAAGCTCGCGGATTTTCGCCCCGCCGGTATCGCGATGGAGGCGAAATATCGCTGGCTGTCGACGCAGCGGCCTGCGCCGTTCGCCTGGCAAGCGCAGGATCTTCATCCGAGCGGCGCCTGCGGCGACGCGACACAAGGCTCCGCGGAGAAGGGCGAACAGTTGCTCGATCACGGTGCGCGCGGGTTCGTCGAACTGCTCGATGACATCGATAAATTCGACGTGAAGGCGCTTTCGGCCGTCCCGCACGCATAACCCGGTCGAGGCTTTAAGCCAGTATGAGACTTGGTTAATTAGACCTTGGTTAATTAGACCTTGGTTAATTAGACCTGGGTTAATTTACCTTACCGAAAATTCACGGCGAACGCCGCGAACCGAAATCGACCATCCTCCGTCCAACCCGGCATGCGGACCACAACGGGCCGCGCTCAACCGGATGGAGATCATCATGTCGCTTCAGACCAAGATTGCCGCTCTCGCTGTCGCAGCCCTTGCCGTCACCGGCAGTGTCGCGTCCACCACCACGCCTGCGGAGGCTCATGGCTTCCACCACGGCTGGGGCATCGGCGCGGGCCTGATCGGCGCCGTCGTCGTCGGCAGCGCGATCGCCGCCAGCAATCCCTATCCCTATTATTATCACCGCTGCGGCTGGAGCCGTCAGTTCGACGCCTTCGGCAATTACATCGGCACCGTGCGCAGCTGCTACTGAGCATCCGGCATGATGTGATCCGGCGCGGTGTTGGCAGGCGAACGGCCCGCCCCTTCGCTTGAAACCGCGACCGATCGTGGATCCCGCGTCCGGCACGGGCGCTTCATCCACCCCGTGTCGTACCCGACCCGCCCGGTGTCCCCCCGGGCGGGTCACCTTTTTCGGCGGCCTGACGGCGAGAGCTGTTGCACGCCCGTCACAGGGCCATGCCAACCAATTGAGATTTCAGCTTTCTTTATTGCAATTAAGAATGACTCGCAATAAGACCGACAGTGGTTCAAGGCCTTAGCCGGTTTTTGCTGTCACCAGGAGGGTATCGCGACGCACCGGCGCATCGTTTTCGATGACTTCTTTGGTGGCGGCACCCCTGCAAATCAGATGATGAATGAGACCGACGGAATGCCAGCGATGGAAAAGTCTTTTCGATGAGTCGCCACCGCCGATCATGGAAGCGCGCATCCGCCGGCATCGGGTTCGGCATGCTCATGGTCTCTGACCCCGCTGTCGCGGCCGATATCCCACACAAGGCTCCGGCGCTCAAGGCGGTCTACGATTGGACGGGCTTCTATGTCGGCGCGCATGTGGGCTTCAGCCGCGGGACCAGCAATGCAGTGCTGACCGATCCCACGGCCACCAGCACCAGCAATGTCTATGACGGCATGATCGGCGGCGTGCAGGCCGGCTACAATTATCGCCTGCCCTCCGGTCTGCTGCTCGGCATTGAGGCCGACTTCACGTTTCCGAATTATTTCACCTCGAACCTGGTCACCTCGACCATCGCAACGCAGCGCTCCAATACCGCCGAATTGTGGGATTACGTGGCGACCGCGCGCGGACGCGTCGGATACGCGCAAGGCGCCTGGCTGATCTACGCCACCGGCGGGGTGGCCTGGGCGGGCGAGCGCTTCGTCAACACGCCCGCAATCGGCAACGATGAGAAGGTCTTGAATACACGGCTCGGCTGGGTCGCGGGCGGCGGCATCGAATATGGTTTCGCGCCGCATTGGAGTGCGCGGCTGGAGTATCTCTACAGCCAGTTCGGCCATGCCAACGTTACTTTCCCGTCGGGCACGCAATATGCGTCGACCCTGGATTTCCAGTCGCTCAGCATCGGCCTCAACCGCAAGATCGACTGGCCCGGCGCGCCCAGCTACAAGCCCGGCACCGAGCTCACCGACACCGAATCCGACCGCTGGGAAATCCACGGCCAGTCGACATTCCTGCCGCAGGGCTATCCCGCCTTCCATGCGCCCTATAGCGGCCCGAACAGCCTGACGCCGGCGCCGCAATATCAGGAGACCTGGAGCAACAGCCTCTATCTCAATGCCCGGCTCTGGGACGGCGGCGAGGTCTATTACAATCCCGAATTGCTGCAGGGGTTCGGGCTGAACGATACGGTGGGAGTCGCGGGATTTCCCAGCGGCGAGGCGCAGAAGTCGAATTTCGCCTATCCGCACTACAACACGTCGCGCCTGTTCGTGCGCCAGACATTCGGCTTCGGCGGCGAGCAGGAGGAGCTCGCCGGCGGATCGACCCAGCTCGCCGAAAAGGTCGACGTCTCCCGCCTGACCTTGCAGGCCGGCAAGTTCGCGGTGCTCGATGTGTTTGACGGCAACGCCTATGCCAAGGACACCCGCAAGGATTTCATGAACTGGTCGATGTGGGCGCCGGGCGCGTTCGACTATACCGCCGACAAGCTCGGCCTGACCTATGGCGCGACCGTCGAACTGAACCAGAAGCAATGGGCACTGCGAGCGGGCTATTTCCTGATGAACGCCGAGGCCAATTCGAGCAATTTCGACACCAATGTGTTCCGGCGCGGCGAATATGTCGCCGAACTCGAGACGCGCTATTCGCTGTTCTCCCTGCCCGGCAAATTGCGCACGATTCTCTGGCTCAACAGCGCCTTTTCCGGCAGCTATCGCGAAACGCTGGATAATCCCGCTCTCAATCTCGACATCGCGCAAACCCGCACCGGCCGCATCAAATATGGTTATGTCGTCAATCTCGAACAGGCGCTGACCGACCAGATCGGCCTGTTCGGCCGCTGGAGCTGGAACGACGGCAAGACCGAGATCATGGCGTTCACCGACATCGACGCCAGCCTGTCGCTGGGCCTGTCGATCAAGGGCACCAAATGGGGCCGCCCCGATGACGTCATCGGAATCGGCGGCGCCATCAACATGCTGTCGCAGGACCATCGCGACTTCATCGCCGCGGGCGGGCTCGGCCTCCTGATCGGTGATGGCCAGCTCAATTACCGGCCCGAACGGGTGCTGGAGACCTATTATGCCTACGCGCTCACCAAGTCGCTGACGCTGACCGCCGACTATCAACTGATCACAAATCCCGCCTATAACGCCGATCG